>NZ_CP054840.1:800000-1100000 GCF_013363755.1 Comamonas antarctica | reverse complement strand
AAGCTGATGCTGCACGAACTGCACGCCGCCATCGCGCATGTCGCCAAGGACGAGCTGCCGACGGCCTTCAAGATGCTGGCGCGCGTCTCGCGCATCATGGAGCAGCTGGTGCATGCCTGGGATGTGCTGGCGACGATGACGCCGCCCGAATACAGCGCGATCCGCCCCTATCTCGCGCAGTCGAGCGGCTTCCAGAGCTACCAATACCGCTGCATCGAGTTCTCGCTGGGCAACAAGAACGCGGCCATGCTCAAGCCGCACGCGCACCGGCCCGAACTGCTGGCCCTGGTCGATGCGGCCTACCGCGCGCCCTCGCTGTACGACGAGGCGCTGCGCCTGCTCGCGCGCCGCGGCATTGCGGTGCCCGAAAGCCATCTGCAGCGCGACTGGACCCAGCCCTACAGCGCCGATCCCGGCGTCGAGCAGGCCTGGCTCACGGTCTACCGCGATCCCGCCACGCATTGGGACCTGTACCAGCTGGGCGAGGAACTGACCGATCTCGAGGACGCGTTCCGGCTCTGGCGCTTTCGCCATGTGACCACCGTCGAGCGCGTGATCGGCTTCAAGCGCGGCACGGGCGGCACGGGCGGCGTGAGCTATCTGCGCAAGATGCTCGACGTGGTGTTGTTCCCCGAGATCTGGACGCTGCGCAGCGCGTTGTGAGCCAGGGTTTCCCCCAGCGCCGCAGGCGACAGCGCCGGCCCTGGCTTCAGGCTAGGCTCGGGCAATGAGGAACATTGTGCCGTGAACCAGCCTGCCGCCCCCGACCTGAATCCCGCTCCTGGCGCAAGCGCCGCCGGCTCCCCACCGCTGACCGCCAGCGGCGCCTGGTCCATGCTGCTGGTGCTGCTCAGCGGCTTTGCGCTGAGCCAGGCCTACCGCACCGTCACGGCCATCATTGCCGTGGCCCTGCAGACCGACTTCGGCCTCTCGCCCTCCTCGCTGGGCCTGTTTGCTGGCCTGTTTGCGCTGACCTTTGGCGCGGTGCAGCTGTTCATGGGTGTGGGCATCGATCTCTATGGCCTGCGCCGCACGGTGCTGTTGACGGCGCCGCTGAGCATCGTGGGCGCGGCCCTGTCCGCCTGGTCGCCCAGCTATGGCTGGCTGCTGGCGGGCCAGGCGCTGATCGGCCTGGGCTGCGCACCCGCCTTCCTGGCCTGCACGGTCTTCATCGCACGGCATTTTCCCGCCGCGCAATTTGCCGCGGTGTCGGGCATCAGCCTGGGGCTGGGCGGCATAGGCATGCTGTTCACGGGCTCGCCGCTGGCCTGGCTGGTCGAGCATTACGGCTGGCGCAGCGGATTCGCCACGCTCGGACTGCTGTCGGCACTGTCATGGCTGCTGATTGCCTGGAAAGTGCATGAGCCCGCCCCGGGCGCCGCCGCGGGCCCGCGCCAGAGCTGGCTTTCGGCGTCGCGCGAATTCGGCGCGCTGATGATGCAGCCCTACAGCTGGGGCATCCTGGCCATGGGACTGGTGACCTATGCGTCCTTCCTGACGCTGCGCGGCCTGTGGCTCGGACCGCTGCTGATGGAGCGCCACCACTGGTCGCTGGTGGCCAGCGGCCATCTGGCGCTGCTGGTGTCGCTGATCTCCCTGGTAGGCCCGGGCGTCTTCGGCCGCCTGGACCCGGGTCCGCTGCGCCGGCGCCGCCTGCTGGTGACCACGACGTCGATCATCGCCCTGCTCTACGCCGCGCTCGGGTTGATGCATGTCGGCTGGCTCACGGTGGCGTTGATCATCGCCATCGTCTGCATTTCGGGCGGCTCGGCGCTGCAATATGCGCATGTGCGCTCCTCCTTCCCGCCTGAAGCCACGGGCCGTGCCATGGCCCTGCTGACCATGGCCATGTTCCTGGGGGCGGCGCTGATGCAATGGCTGACCGGGGTGCTGGCTTCGTGGGCGGTGCACCATGGCTGGGATCCGTTCGCGGCGGTCATGCTGGGCATTGCGGTGATGCTGGGCCTGGGCGCGCTGCTGTTCCATACGCTGCCGGTGTCGCAGCGCCTGGGACAGGCGGGTTGAGCGCAGCGTCTTAGCTTCCGACACCTTCAGTACCGCCGACCGGACCCCGCGCCGCGCAGTTACAGCGAACTCGCGCTGGACCCATCGCCCCGGTAGAGCCAGGGCAGATCCATGATGCGCGCGCCCAGCAGTTTCAACGCGGTGTCGCGGCCCCAGCGCATGGGCCCGGTGGCATGGAAGATGCGGCCGTTGCGCTGCGAGCGCGCCTGCACGCGTGCGTTGCGCTGCCAACGGTTGAGCGCGTAGCGGCGCAGGCGCAGGTCCAGGTCGAGGTCGTGCATGGACAACGCGCGCTGCAATTCGGCAGCATCCTCGATGGCCATGCCTGCCCCTTGGGCCAGATAAGGCCGCATGGGATGGCTCGCATCGCCCAGCAACGCCACCAGGCCCTGCGCCATCTCGGTGGGGGCGCGCAGCGGCGGACGGTCGGCCAGCGGCCAAAGGCGCCAATCCATGCCCATGCGCGGCACGCTGCGCACCAGGTCCTGCAATGCGCTGCAGGTGCCGGACAGCGCGGCTTCGAGATCCTGCGCATTGGCCGCGTGGTCCCAGCGTTCCATATCCGCGGGTGCGGGGCCCTGAACGATCACCACGAGGTTCTGCAATTCGCCGCGGCGCACCGGGTACTGGATCACATGCAGGCGCGGCCCGAGCCAGGCGGTGACTTGCTGCGTGCGCAGCCGCTGCGGCAACTCGGCCTGGCGCACCATCGCGCGGTAAGCCAGATGGCCCGTGGCGCGCGGTGGTCCGTCGCCCAGCAACTGGCGGCGCAGGCGGCTGTGCACGCCATCGGCGCAAACCAGTGCATCGCCCTCGATCAGCTTGTTCGCCTGGTCGCGCACCGTCACCACCCCGTCGGCCTCACGGTAATGCTCTATCGTCTCGCCAAGGTTCAAATGCACGTCGGCATAAGCGCGCAGCGCGGTCAGCAGCAGCTGATGCAGGTCGGCACGGTGGATGGTGACATACGCTGCGCCATAACGCGCCACCGCCGCACTGCCCAGTGGCATGCGCGCCAGCGCCTCGCCGCTCAAGGCGCTGCGCACCTGCAGCGCCTCGGGTACCGCCACGACCGCCTGCAGGCTGTTCTGCAGCCCCCAGGCCTGCAGCCTTCGCACGACATTCGGCCCGAGCTGTATTCCCGCGCCCACTTCGCTGAAATGCTGCGCGCGTTCGAACAAGCGAACCTCGCAGCCGGCGCGCAGGGCGCCAATGCCTGCCGCCAATCCCCCAATTCCACCCCCGGCAATCAACACCTGCTTTTTCATGCGCTCCATTGTGCCCCGGCTTGCGCGGGTTTCATGGGTTTTGCTTATCGCACATAAGCGTTACCGCTCGCGGATTAAATGTAGGCAACAAATTGTTGCGACTGCGCAATCTCGCGCTTTTTTCTGACTTCTCTTGCCCGTTTATGCAGCCAGCATCCACGAAAACCGTTAGTTCCATAATATTGAACAACCGTGGTGAGCAAATCGATTCACGCCATAAATTCAGTCGACGGTATACCAAATTGCGCCGGCAACAAAAAAGGCCTGCAATGCAGGCCTTCTTCTTCAACGCGATGCCATTCAGATGGCAAACTTTTCGCGATCTTCGTTTTGAATCCACTTTGGCGCCTTGCCGCGGCCGGTCCAGGTCTGGCCGGTGTTAGGGTCGCGGTACTTGGGAGCCACCTTGGCACCGCTGCCCGAGCTGCGTGCGGCACGTGCCGGGGGAAAAACGTCTTCAGCCGTCATTTCATACTCGGCGACCAGCGAACGCACGCGTGCCACTGCATCGGACAGTTCGCGGCTGCGGGCCTCGTGGATCTGCTGTTCCAGGGCTTCTTTTTGCTTGAGCAGTTCTTTGTATGAATTCATGGTGTTGGTATCTTCTGAAGAAGTAGAAAGTGTCTGGATATTATAGAAAAATTAGAAACCACGCCAGCGAACTTGCCATACGTAATATCCACAGATTTCAAGCCTCCATTTTCAACCTTGGATCAGGCACTCTCCGCAGGTTTCTCGGCCAGCACCTTGTCGATTCGTTTTCCATCGAGATCCACGATTTCGAAGATCCAGCCGGCGCAGGCGATGCGTTCGCCAACCGCGGGCAATCTGCCGGTTTCAGCCAGCAAAAGCCCGGCAATGGTGTTATACCGTCCTCTTTCTTCATCTGGAAGATCGCGGATATCGAGCCGGGCCTTGAGTTCGGCAATCGGCATCAACCCGTCCAGAAGCCAGGAGCCGTCTTCACGCGGCGTGGCCCAGGCATCGGCATGCGCACCTGGCTTGAGTTCGCCAGTAATGGCTTCGAGCAAATCACGCGGCGTCATGATACCTTGCACCACGCCATACTCATCGACGACGAATACCATGCGGCCCGAACGCGCGCGCAATTGGTCCAGCAATTCCATGCCGGTCAGGGTTTCCGGTAAAAATGCCGCCGGCAATGCATGTTCACCCAGTTTGCCCTCGGCACCCGCCCCCAGCGCCAGCATGCGCGCCACGCTGATGACACCCACCACATCGTCCAGCGAACCGCGGCAAACCGGATACCACGAATGGCTGCCTTTTTCCTGGCCGTCAGCCGATAAACGCAAACCTTCGGCCACGGATATATCGGCGTCGAGCCATTGCACATCCGAACGCGGCACCATCAATGATGTCAGCGAGCGCTCGTCCAAGTGAAAAACATTCTGCACCATCTGATGCTCATGGAATTCAATGACGCCGGCATTGCGGCCCTCTTCGAGACTGGCGACGATTTCCTCTTCGGTCACCGCGCGGCTTGCCGAATCGTTGACGCGCAGCAGCGTCAATACCGCCTGGGTCGATGCCGCCAGCAGGCGCACGAAAGGCTTGGCCACCGAAGCCACCCAGGTCATGGGACGCGCAATCAGCCGCGCGACGGTTTCGGGATAAAGCTGGCCAATGCGCTTGGGCACCAGTTCGCCAAATACGATGGTGATGAAGGTAATCACTGCCACCACGATGGCCGTGGCGGTGATGCTGGAAGCACCTTCGGGCATGCCGACCGTTCGCAGCCAGGCGGCCAGGCCATCGCTGAATGCGGCCTCGCCAATGATGCCGTTGAGCATGCCGATGGAGGTAATGCCCACCTGCACCGATGACAGGAACTGGGTTGGATTATCCAGCAGCACCAGGGCCGCGGCAGCGCCCTTGTCGCCGTCTTCGGCCATGCTTGCCAGGCGCGCCTTGCGGCTCGACGCCAATGCCAATTCCGACATGGCAAACACACCATTGAGCAGGGTCAAGAGTGCAATCAGCAGAAAATCCATGAATCTATAAATAGAAAGAACACCATGTCAATGTACTGTATCGGCGATATCCAGGGCTGCGACGAAGCCCTCGGCCGCTTGCTCGATGTCATCGATTTCTCCCCGAGCCGCGATACGCTGTATCTGCTGGGCGATCTGGTCAACCGCGGGCCGACCTCGCTGCAAGTGCTGCGCCGCTGCATTGCGCTGGGCGATGCGGTACGCCCCCTGCTGGGCAACCACGACCTGCACCTGCTCACGGCCGCGCATGGCCTGCGCGCTCCCGGCAAGCGCGACACGCTGCAAGACATCCTGCAGGCGCCCGACCGCGCGCAGCTGCTGGACTGGCTGCGCCGCCAGCCGCTGGCGCGCCTGCACACCACGGCCGGCGGCGAACGCCTGCTGATGGTGCATGCGGGCGTGCTGCCCGCATGGAGCGTGGAGCAGACGCTGGCGTTGGCCGCCGAAGTCGAAGCCGTGCTGCGCAGCGACGCGCTGGTGGATTTCCTCGCGAAGATGTACGGCAACACGCCCGCGGCCTGGAGCGACGACCTGCAAGGCGCCGACCGGCTGCGCGTGGTCGTCAACGCGCTCACGCGCATGCGCTTTTGCACGCCTGACGGCCGGATGGATTTCGAGAGCAGCGAAAGCGCAAGCGATGCCCCGGCCGGCCTGCTGCCCTGGTATGACGCGCCCGGACGCCGCACGGCCGACACGCCGATTGCCTTCGGCCACTGGTCGACGCAGGGACTGGTGGCCCGCCATGACCTGATCGGCCTCGATACCGGCTGCGTGTGGGGCGGCTGCCTGAGCGCGATGCGCTTTGGCGCTGCGCTGGCCGAGCGCGAGCTGATCCAGGTCCACTGCGAGCAAGCCCAGCCGCCCAAGTAAATGGGCATAAAAAAACCGGGCCTGCGCCCGGTGTAAAGAGAAGTCCTGTGGCCTCTGCGCCGGCTTAGGCCAGCGTGTACGCGGTCTTCACCGTGGTGTAGAACTCCTGCGCATAGCGGCCCTGTTCGCGCGGGCCGTAGCTCGAACCCTTGCGGCCGCCAAACGGCACGTGGTAGTCGACGCCTGCCGTGGGCAGGTTGACCATGACCATGCCGGCCTGGCTGTGGCGCTTGAAATGGGTGGCGTGCCTGAGGCTGGTCGTGGCAATGCCCGCGGCCAGGCCGAAGGGCGTGTCGTTGGCCACGGCCAGCGCTTCTTCGTAATCGCGCACGCGGATCACGCTGGCCACGGGGCCGAACACTTCCTCGCGGTTGATGCGCATGCCGGCCGTGGAATCGACAAACAGCGCGGGCTGCAGGTAGAAGCCGTCCTTGCCGCTGCCGGTGTGGCACGCAATGCGCGCGCCGCCCGCAGCCAGCACCGCGCCTTCGGCCTTGGCGATCTCGACATAGCTCAGGTCCTGCTCGAGCTGGGCCTGGCTCACCACCGGGCCGATGTCGGTGCCCGCGGCGCGCGCGTCACCGACCTTGATCTTCGCCATGCGCGCCTGCAGCGCCTCGATGAACGCCGGGTAGATCCTGTCGGTGACGATCAGGCGGCTCGACGCCGTGCAGCGCTGGCCCGTCGAATAGAAGCAGCTTTGCGCCGACAGCTCGACGGCCTGGTTCAGATCGGCGTCGTCCAGCACGACTTGCGGATTCTTGCCGCCCATCTCGAGCTGCACCTTCTTGCCGCTGGCGACACACGCGGCGGCAATGCCCTTGCCCACCCCGACCGAGCCGGTGAAGCTGATGGCCGCCACGTCTTCATGCTGCACCAGCGCCTCACCGATCACGCGGCCGCGGCCCATGACCAGATTGAAGACGCCGGCGGGAATGCCGCTGCGATGGATGATGTCGGCCAGCGCCCAGGCGCTGCCCGGCACCAGGTCGGCGGGCTTGAGCACCACGCAGTTGCCAAAGGCCAGCGCGGGCGCGATCTTCCACGCGGGAATCGCGATCGGGAAGTTCCAGGGCGTGATCAGGCCGACCACGCCGATGGGCTCGCGCGTGATTTCCACGCCGATGCCCGGGCGCACCGAGGGCAGGGTCTCGCCCGCCAGGCGCAGGCATTCGCCCGCGAAGAATTTGAAGATCTGGCCCGCGCGGGCGACTTCGCCAATGGCTTCCGGACGGGTCTTGCCCTCCTCGCGCGCCAGCAGGTCGCCGAGTTCCTCCTTGCGCGCGAGGATCTCATTGCCGATCTTGTCCAGCGCATCGTGGCGCGCCTGGATGCCCGAGGTGCTCCACGCGGGGAAGGCGGCGGCAGCGGCAGCGACGGCGGCGTTGACGTCCGAGGCATCGCCCTGCGCATACTCGCCGACCACGTCGGACAGGTCGCTGGGGTTGGTATTCGGGCTGTAGCTCTTGCCCGCGGTCCACTGGCCGTTGATGAGATTGTCGAATTGGTTCATTGCATCGATTCCTGGAGAAAAAAACTTATGCCGCGCCATGGGCCTCGACATACAGCGCATACAGCGAGTGGCTGCTGGCCATGTAGAGACGGTTGCGCTTAGGACCGCCGAATTCGAGATTGGCGCAGCGTTCGGGCAGGCGGATGAAGCCAATCGGCTTGCCGCTGGAATTGAAGATCTTGACCCCATCCATTTCCTCGGATTTGCCCAGCGGCAGATGCGCGCGCATGCCGCCGCCGATGTCGCTGGCCTCGGGGCTGAAGGCGCCGCTGAAGCCCCAGCCGCACCACAGGTTGCCGTCGCGGTCGACGCGCAGGCCATCGAAGGCGCCCGGGCCGTCGGCATCGATCAGCCGGGTCTTGTTCGACAGGCTGGTGCCATCGGCCGAGACGTCATAGCTCCAGACGCCGCGGTTCGGATTGCCCTTCCACTCGACCACATAGAGCTTCTTCTCGTCGGGCGAAAACGCCAGGCCGTTGGGGTTGACGAGATCGGTGATGACGGCGCTGATCTGGCCGTCCTTGCCGATGCGGTAGACGAAGGTGCCGGGCTGCTCGGGCGTGGCGCGCGCGCCTTCCCATTCACCGTTGATGCCGAACAGCGGATCGGTGAACCAGATGCTGTCATCCGAGCGCACCACCACGTCATTGGGCGCGTTCAGGCGCTTGCCCTGGTAGCGCTCGGCCAGCACGGTGATGCTGCCGTCGCGCTCGGTGCGCACGACACGGCGCGTGACCGAGTGCTCGCAGGTGATCAGCCGGCCCTGGCGGTCGCGCGCATTGCCGTTGGCATAGTTGGCGTTTTCCTTGTGCACCGAGAACCTGCCGGTCTTTTCCTCGTACTTCATCAGCCGGTTGTTCGGGATGTCGCTCAGGATCAGCGTGCCGGTCTCGGGGAAATAGGCCGGCCCCTCGGCCCAGCGCATGCCGGTGCCGAGTTGCTCGACCGTGCTGCTGTAGATGCGGTACTTCGCAAAGCTCGGGTCGAGGATGTAGACCGACGGATCGGGATAGCGCTGCTGGGGCGTGAAGCCAAACGACTGGGCGCCGGCGGCGGCGCTCCAGGCGCCCACGGCGCTGGCACTGAAAGTCTTCAACAGCTTGCGGCGGTTCATGTGCAGTCTCCTGGGAAAGGGCAAGAAGGCCGGCGCACCACAGCGCGCCCGGCGTCGATCAGCGTGCGGCGGACCAGGGCACTTCGGCCGCGGGACGCCCGGTGGCGATGAACTGCTGCAGGTTCTGCAGCACCAGGTCGGCCATGGCGCGGCGGGTCTCATGCGTGCCACTGGCCACGTGCGGCGCAAGCACCACGTTCTCCAGCGCCAGCAGATCGGCGTGCGGGCGCGGCTCGTCCTCGAACACGTCGAGGCCCGCACCCGCGATGCGGCCGCTGCGCAGCGCCTCGGCCAGCGCTGCTTCGTCGACCACGCTGCCGCGCGCCACGTTGACCAAAAAGCCCTGGGGACCCAGCGCATCGAGCACCTCGGCATTCACCAGATGGCGCGTGTTGTCGCCGCCCGCGGCGGTGATGACCAGGAAATCGCACCAGCGCGCCAGCTCCAGCAGCGAATCCAGATAGCGGTGCGGCGCGTCCTCGACCGGGCGCCGGTTGTGGTAGCCGACCTCCATGTCGAAGCCCTGCGCGCGGCGCGCCACGGTGCTGCCGATGCGGCCCATGCCGAAGATGCCCAGGCGCTTGCCCGAGACCCGGGTGGTGACGCCGAAGCGCTGGCGGCTCCAGTCGCCGCGGCGCACGAAGCGGTCGGCGGCGCTCACGCCGCGCGCGCTGTCGAGCAGCAGCGCAACGGCCATGTCGGCCACGCAATCGTCCAGCACGCCCGGCGTATAGCCCACGCGCGCGCCGCGCCGCAGCAGCGCATCCTTGTCCAGCGCATCGAAGCCGACACCAAAGCTGCTGACGAACTTGAGCGCGGGCAGCGCATCGACGACGCGCGCCGGCAGGCCCATCGCGGCCGAGGTCACCGCATACTCGAACTGCGCGCCCTGCTCGGCAAGGAAACGCTGCGGATCCGCTTGCTCGGACAGGATCTGCACGTCGTAGGCCTGCGCCAGCTCGGCATCGAGCTGGGGCAGCGGCATCTTGCCGTATTGGAGAACGCGGGGTCGGGAAGGCGCCATGCCGGAAAATCCTGGGTAATGGATGGAAAAAAAGCCGGGCGCCTGCAGGAAGCTCCTGCCGGCACGCCGGCCTGCGGGGCACTTCGGCCCCGGCGCAAAGCGCTTACTGCTCGACCTTCTTGATCAGCGCGGCCAGTGCCTCGATCTCATCGGGCTTCAGGTCGGCCAGCGGCGCGCGCACCGGGCCCGCGTCGTGGCCGACGATCTTCGCGCCGGCCTTGACGATAGACACGGCGTAACCGGCGCTGCGGTTGCGGATCTCGAGGTAAGGCAGGAAGAAGGACTTGAGCAGCTCGTGCTGCGTGGCGTGGTCGTCGTTCTTTACCGCTTCGTAGAAGCGGATCGCGGTCTTGGGGATGAAGTTGAACACCGCCGACGAGTACACCGGCGTGCCCAGCGCCTTGTAGGCCGCGGCATAGACTTCGGCCGTGGGCAGGCCGCCCAGGTAGGCCAGGCGGTCGCCCATGGTCAGGAACATCGCGGACATGGCTTCGATGTCGCCCACGCCATCCTTGAAGCCCACCAGGTTGGGGTTGCGCTCGCACAGCTTGGCCACGGTCTCGGGCGTGAAGCGGCTGATGCCGCGGTTGTAGATGATCACGCCGAACTTCACGCTCTTGCAGACGGCCTCGACATGCGCGGCCAGGCCTTCCTGGCTGGCTTCGGTCAGGTAGTGGGGCAGCAGCAGCACGCCGTGGGCGCCGGCCTTTTCCGCTTCCTGCGCGCACTGGATGGCAAAGCGCGTCGGGCCGCCGGCGCCGGCAATGATCGGCACCTTGCCCTTGCAGGTATCCACGGCGGTCTTGATGATCGCCGGGTACTCGTCCGCCGTCAGCGAGAAGAATTCGCCCGTGCCGCCGGCCGCGAACAGTGCGGTCGCACCGAACGGGGCCAGCCATTCGAGGCGTTCGGCATAGCTCTTGGCATTGAAGTTGCCCTGGCTGTCGAAGTCGGTCACGGGGAACGACAACAGACCGGAACTCATCACGCTTTTGACATCTTGGGGGCTCATGGCAAATCCTTAGGGAGAAAACAAAAAAGGAAAAAAGAGGTGGGACGGTCAGTCCAGCTGCAGGTTGGCGCCCTGCACGACGCTGCGCCACCGCGCACGCTCGGCGTTGAAGAACTTGGTGGTCTCGGCGGGCGACATGGTCACCACTTCGGCGCCCTGGCCGGTCAGGCGAGCGCGCACGTCGGGCGTGCGGATGGCTGTCAGCAGCACCTGGTTCACGCGCTGCACGATGGCGTCAGGCGTCTTGCCCGGCAGCACCACGCCCTGCCAGGTGCCCGAGGCAAAGCCCTTGGCGCCCTGCTCGGCCAGCGTCGGCACGTCGGCAATCAGCGGCATGCGGGTTTCCTTGGAAATGCCCAGCAGCTTGAGCTTGCCGCTCTGCACATGCGGGTAGGTGGCCAGCATGCCGTTCATCAGCACCTGGGTCTGGCCGGCCACGGTGTCCTGCACCGACTGCACGCCGCCCTTGTACGGCACATAGACCCATTTCGCGCCCGTGAGGCGGGCCAGTTCCACGCCCGCCAGGTGCGGCGCGCTGCCGGTGGCCGTGACGGCAAAGTTCAGGTCTTCCTTCTTCGACAGCGCCACCAGCTCCTGCAGGTTGTTGGCCTTCACGCCGGGATGCACCACCAGCATGTGCGGCGAATAGGCCAGCATGGCCGTGCCGCGCAGGTCCTTGGACGGGTCGAAGCTGAGCTTGGTGTAGACCGAAGGCGAGATCGCCAGCGCGCCCAGGTCGGCCAGCAGCCAGGTGTAGCCATCGGGCTGGGCCCGGGCCACGAACTCCGCACCCAGGTTGCCGTTGGCACCGGGCTTGTTCTCGATGACCACGCTCTGCTTGAGTTCCTGCGAGATCACCTGGCCGATCGAGCGCGCAATGATGTCCGAGCTGCCGCCTGGCGGGTACGGCACGACCAGGCGGATGGGCTTGCTGGGCCAGGCATCGTTGGCCAGGACCGGAGTGGCGAATGCACTGGCGGCAGCCAGGGCCAGGGCGGAACACAGGAAGCGATTGCGGGTAAGCATGGCAGGTGTCTCCAATTTTTAGTGGTCAGTCATCATACAACTGGAAAGATGAAAACGGATCACCAAATTTCTAGGGGTAAACACGAGGACTGGGACGGCACGCGAACGCAGCGCCGCATCATGCCGCCGAACCGGACTCCGTACCCTGGCTCAAACGCTGCGCCAGTCGCAGGCGCTCGCGCGAGTTGGTCAGGTGGATGCGCATCGCGGCCCGCGCCGAGTCCGCGTCCTGGCGCTCGATGGCGGCATAGATCTCCTCATGCTCGCGATTGACGCGGCGCAGGTAGTCCGGATCGCGTGCCGGCGCGTGGATCGATGCAATGCGGTTGCGTGGAATCAGCAGGGTGCCGAAATGCTGCAGGATTTCCTGGAAATAGCGGTTGCCCGTGGCCTGCGCGATGCTCAGGTGAAAGGCCAGATCCTGGCTCACGGTCTCGTTGCCCAGCGCGAAGTGGTGCTCGAATTCCTGCAGCGCCGCGCGCATTGCCTGAAGGTGCTGCGCTTCACGGCGCTGCGCTGCCAGCCCCGCGGCCTCGGTTTCGAGGCTGATGCGCAATTCCAGCACCGCCAGCACATCGACCGACTCGCTGAGTTCATGTGCGTTGAGCCGCAAGGCGGCACTCTCGGGCGCAGGCAGTACGAAGGTCCCGATGCCGTGGCGCGTTTCCACCAGGCCCGCGGCCTGCAGCTTGGACAGCGCCTCGCGCACCACGGTGCGGCTCACGTCGTAGCTGCGCACCAGTTCCGACTCGGTGGGCAGCTTGTCGCCTTCGTGCAGCAGCCCCTGGCGGATCTTCTGGCCGAAGTCCTCCGACAGCAGATTCGCCAGGCTGCGGCTGCCGCGGCTGGCCTTGCTGCGCAGTGCCGACCCGTCCACCTCGGACAAAAATGCGGCGGATTGGGGTAATTCCGATGTCAGGGTGCTCATGAGACTGATGATAATGGTTTTTAGTTGTACGACAACATATCACTTATGACCGATTCGTAGGGGTTATCAACGGGGCGCAGCCAGCCATGGCCGGCGCCCCGCGAGCGTGCCGTACCGAATCGAAGAATGGAATGAAACGATGAGCAGTCCCCTTTTTATCCGCATGCATGCTGCCGACAATGTGGCCATCGTGGCCAACGATGGCGGCCTGCCCGCGGGCACGGTGTTTGCCGATGGATTGCGCCTGGTCGACCCTGTGCCGCAAGGCCACAAGGTGGCGCTCGAAGACCTCGCGCAAGGCGACGCGGTGCGGCGCTACGACGTGGTGATCGGCTATGCGCTGCAGGCGCTGCCGCGCGGCAGCTGGGTCAACGAGCGCGTGCTGCGCATGCCGGCAGCGCCCGAGCTCGAAGGCCTGCCCATGGCCACCGTGAAGCCGCCCCTGCTTCCTGCGCTCGAAGGCTATACCTTCGAGGGCTACCGCAATGCCGATGGCTCGGTGGGCACGCGCAACATCCTGGCCATCACCACCACGGTGCAATGCGTGGCCGGCGTGGTGGATACCGCGGTGCAGCGCATCAAGAGCGAACTGCTGCCGCGCTACCCGCAGGTCGATGACGTCGTCGGCCTCGAGCACAGCTATGGCTGCGGCGTGGCCATCGACGCGCCCGACGCGATCATTCCCATCCGCACGCTGCGCAACATCAGCCGCAACCCGAACTTCGGCGGCGAGGTGATGGTCGTGAGCCTGGGCTGCGAAAAGCTCCAGCCGGAGCGCCTGCTGCCCCGGGAAGCACCGCTGCTGCCCATGGCGCGCACCGCGGCCGCCCCTGCCCTGCCCCCAGACGATGCCGCCCTGGATGTGGTCTGCCTGCAAGCCGAGGAGCATGTCGGCTTCATGAGCATGATCGACTCCATCGTGCGCCAGGCCGATGTGCACCTGCAGCGCCTGAACCGGCGCCGGCGCGAGACCGTGCCCGTCAGCGAGCTGGTGGTCGGCGTGCAGTGCGGCGGCAGCGATGCGTTCAGCGGCGTCACGGCCAACCCGGCCGTGGGCTTTGCCACCGACTTGCTGGTGCGCGCCGGTGCGAGCGTGATGTTCTCCGAGGTCACCGAAGTGCGCGACGGCATCGACCAGCTGACCGCGCGCGCCAGCACGCCCGAAGTCGCGCAGGCCATGATCGACCAGATGGCCTGGTACGACAGCTACCTCGCGCGCGGCCGCGCCGACCGCAGCGCCAACACCACGCCGGGCAACAAGAAGGGCGGGCTGTCCAACATCGTCGAGAAGGCCATGGGCTCGATCATCAAGTCGGGCACGGCGCCGATCACCGGCGTGCTCGCACCGGGCGAGAAGCTGCAGCAAAAGGGCTTGACCTATGCGGCCACGCCGGCCTCCGATTTCATCTGCGGCACCTTGCAGCTCGCGGCGGGCATGAACCTGCACATCTTCACCACCGGCCGCGGCACGCCCTATGGCCTGGCCGCCTGCCCGGTGATCAAGGTCGCCACGCGCAGCGACCTCGCGCGCCGCTGGCACGACCTGATGGACGTGAATGCCGGGCGCATTGCCGACGGCGCAGCCACCATCGAGGAAACCGGCTGGGAGATGTTCCAGCTGATGATCGATGTGGCCAGCGGCCGCAGGAAGACCTGGGCCGAACAGTGGAAGCTGCACAACGCGCTGGTGCTGTTCAACCCGGCGCCGGTGACCTGATCCCTCCGCGCAAACCCCGTTTCGAAACCCGCACGCCTGAGCCTACAGGCGGCATCCATCAACCAGGAGACAACACATGCAACGCAGACAACTTCTCAAGGCCGCGGCCGCCCCGCTGGCGCTGGCCTGCCTGCCCGGCGCCGCGATGGCCCAGGCCAGCTGGCCCAAGGGCAAGGTCATCACCTATATGGTGCCGTTTGCCGCAGGCGGCACCACCGACCAGCTCGGCCGGCTGATCGCGCAGCAACTGGGCCCCGCGCTGGGCACGACGGTGGTCATCGACAACAAGGCCGGCGCCGGCGGCAGCGTGGGCTCGGAACTCGCGGCGCGCGCCCAGCCCGATGGCTTCACCATCCTGGGCGGCACCATCAGCTCGCATGCCATCAATGTGAGCCTGTACCCCAAGCTGGGCTACGACCCGCTCAAGTCGTTCACGCCGATCACGCTGATCGGCACCAATCCGCTGGTGCTGGTGGTGCCGGCCAACAGCCCCTACAAGACGCTCAAGGACGTGCTCGAAGCCTCGCAGTCCAAGTCCGGCGGCCTGTCCTCGGCCTCGGCGGGCGCGGGCACCTCGCAGCACCTGGCGCTGGAAATGCTGGCCTGGAAGTCGGGCGTCAAGTTCACGCACGTGCCCTACAAGGGCAGCGGCCCGGCGATCCAGGACGTGATGGGCGGCCAGGTCGACATGATGTTCGACACCACCGTGGTGGCAGCGCCGCACATCCAGAGCGGCAAGCTGCGCGCGCTGGCCGTGACCTCGAAGCAGCGCCTCGATTCGCTCAAGGACGTGCCCACGATCGCCGAGTCGGGCCTCAAGGGCCTGGGCGACTTCGAGGTCACGTCGTGGCAGGCCATCTTCGCGCCCAACAACACGCCCGATGCCATCGTGCAGCGCCTGCACCAGGAAATCGCCAAGGTGCTGGCCACACCGGACATGCAGGCGCGCCTCAAGACCATGGGCATGGAGCCCTCGACCATGTCCACCACGCAGGTCGCGGCCTTCCAGAAGGCGGAAGTAACCAAGTGGGCCACCGTCATCAAGGAAGCCAATGTCAAAGTCGATGGCTGAGCGGCCCATGCAGACACAAAAAAAAGCGCCTCACGGCGCTTTTTTTGCATTTGCCCTCGGCTCAGGACTCGGCGAGTTCCGGCGCGCGGAACAAGGCCGCGAGCTTGCGCTTGGGCTTGATCGAAGGACGCGCGGCCGGCTGGCGCGAGTCGTCCCACTTGGCCACCGGGGCCGTCGCCGGTGCCACATAAGGGCGGTCGAAGAACGGATCGGCCGAGGGGCGCGAAGCCGGGCGGGCCGAGCGCGGAGCCGGGGCAGAACGGCCGACGACACCACGCGCGGCGTCATCGCCCTCGCCGCGCCAGGCGCGGCGGCCGTCGTTCATGCGGCCACGCGGGCGCGCATCGTCGAGCTGCAGGGCTTCGACGTCGATCTTCTTCTTGATCAGCTTCTCGATCTCGCCGACCTGGCGTGCGTCGCGCGAGGACACCAGCGTGACCGCCAGGCCCGAGGCACCCGCGCGGCCCGTGCGGCCGATGCGGTGCACGTAGTCTTCGGCATTGAACGGCACGTCGAAGTTGAACACGGCCGGCACGTCCTTGATGTCGAGGCCGCGCGCGGCCACGTCGGTGCAGACCAGCAGGTCGACATTGCCGGCCTTGAAGGCTTCCAGCGCCTTCAGGCGCTCGTCCTGGCTCTTGTCGCCGTGCAGCGCCGTGGCGCGCAGGCCGTCGCGTTCGAGCGCGCGCGTGAGGCGGGCGCAGCCGAGCTTGCTGTTCGAGAAGATGAACGCCTGGCGGATGCCGCGCTCGCGCAGCAGCTTGTGGATGGCCAGGCGCTTTTCGTCGTCGTCGGCGGCGCTGAAGAAGCGCTGCTCGACGGTGGAAGCGGTTTCGTTTGGACGCGCCACCTCGATGGTGACCGGGTCCTGCAGGTAGCTGCCCGCCAGGCGCTTGATCTCGGGCGAGAACGTCGCGCTGAACAGCAAGGTGGTGCGGGTATTGGGCAGGTACGACAGGATGCGCTGCAGGTCGGGCAGGAAACCGATGTCCAGCATGCGGTCGGCTTCATCGAGCACCACGTATTCCACCTGGTTCAGGATGGCGTTCTTGGCTTCGATGTGGTCCAGCAGGCGGCCCGGCGTGGCGACCAGCACCTCGACGCCCTTCTTGAGCTCGAGCGTCTGGGGCTTCATGTCCATGCCGCCGAACACCACCGTGCTGCGCAGCTTGGTGTGCTTGGCGTAGAGCGCGATCTGCTGGGCGACCTGGTCGGCGAGTTCACGCGTGGGCAACAGCACCAGCGCACGCACCGGATGGCGCGCGGGCGAGGTCGAACTGTTTTCGTGCTTGAGCAGGCGCTGCAGCAGCGGCAGCGAGAACGCCGCGGTCTTGCCGGTGCCGGTCTGGGCCGCGCCCATCACGTCCTTGCCCGTCAAGACAACCGGAATGGCCTGCGCCTGGATGGGCGTCATGGACTCATAGCCCATCTCGGCAACAGCACGCGCCAGGGGTTCCGACAGGGATAGATTGGAAAAAGAACTTGTCATTTAGCCTGCTATTGTCGCACCGAGCGGAGAACACCCGTATTTATCCTGCCGATTCCAGGGGTTCAGCGATGGTTCCACGCGACAAATGCCGGCTTTCAGCCCGGCCTGCGGCTCACAGCTGGCGCGCGCTGAAGGTGTCGCAGCCCTTGAGTTCGCCGCGCTGCAAGCCGGTCTGGAACCAGCGCTGGCGCTGCGCGCTGGTGCCATGCGTGAAGCTGTCGGGCACGACGGCGCCGCCCGAGGCGCGCTGCAATGCATCGTCGCCGATGCGCGATGCGGCATTCATGGCCTCCTCGACGTCGCCCTGCTCCAGGATCTGGCGCGCGTTCTGGGCGTGGTGGGCCCAGACGCCCGCGAGGCAATCGGCCTGCAGCTCCAGCCGAACCGACAGCTGATTGGCTTCGGTGCGGCTGACGCGGCCGCGCATGCTGTCGACCTTCTCCTCGATGCCCAGCAGATGCTGTACATGGTGGCCGACCTCGTGCGCAATGACATAGGCCTGCGCGAAGTCGCCGGGCGCGCCCAGCTGGTTCTTCAAGGTTTCGTAGAAGCCCAGGTCGATATAGACCTTCTGGTCGGCAGGACAGTAGAACGGGCCCATGGCGGCCTGGCCCGTGCCGCAGGCAGTGCGCGTCGCGCCGCGGAACAGCACCAGCCGGGGCTGCTGGTAGCTGCCGCCGTTGCGCCGGAACACATCGGTCCAGACGTCTTCGGTATCGGCCAGCACGGTCGACACGAAGCGCGCCATGGTGTCGTCGGCGGGAGGCTTGTCGACGTGGGCGGGCTGCTGCACCGCGACCTGATTGCTGCCGCCGCTGAGCATGCCCAGCAGCGTCAGCGGATTGATGCCCAGCACCCAGCCACCGACCAGCGCGACCACGATGGTGCCGATGCCGATGGTGCGCCCGCCGAAGATCGGCGAGCCTGCGGCGTCGCCGCGGCGATCCTCGATGTTTTCCGACTCCCGATTGCCTTCCCAGCGCATGACGACTCCTTTGCGCCGGAACCCGCGGCGCCTGCCCGGGATATTACGTCGCCGCCGGCATCCGCGCCGCGAAATGGGGCTGAAAACGTGTAGGCAGAGATGCCGTCGCTCCTACATGCGCGGATCACTGGACCTGTGTACATTCGCATCATGCACTTCTCCCCTGCCTGCCATTCAGCGCTGCACCGGATGTTCCTGCATCGGCGTTGGCGAGCGGGGGCGCGCCCCGGTGAATCAGCGCCGAACGGGGTGCGCGCATGAGCGCGCCGGCGCCTGTCGGCGCACGCCGCCCCTGGAGCCTGCGCACGCAGATTGCCGTGGTTTTCGGCAGCCTGGTGTCGGTGGTGGCAATGCTGCTGTCGCTGGCCTTTGGCGAGCTGCTCAAATTGCGCGTGCAGCAGGAGGCGGCAGCGTCGCTGCACATGGTGGCCCACAATGCCGCGCGCGTGCTGGCCGACGAACTGTTCGAACGCAGCCGGCTCGTCCAGGTGCTGGCGTCATCGCAGGATCTCTGGGAAAAAGGCCTCGATGCGCCCGATGTGCTGCCGCTGTTGCAGCGCATGCAGACCACCCGGCCCTACAGCCGCTGGATCGGCGTGGCCAACGTCCAGGGCATCGTCCAGACGGATTCCAACCACCTGCTGCGCGGGCAGTCGGTGCTCGACGCATCCTGGTTCCAGGCCGGCATCAAGGACTTGTATGTCGGCGACGTCCACCCGTTTGCGGCCCTGGCCAGCCGCATCGCGCCCAGCACCACGGGCGAGACACAACGGTTTCTGGATTTCTCCGCGCCCATCCATCGCAACGGCGAGACCCTGGGCGTGCTCGGCCTGCATCTGAGCTGGGACTGGGCGCGCGATACGCTCGAAAGCCTGCGCCCGGCCTATGCCGACCACGCGCAGATCGAGCTGTTCGTGTTCGACCGCCATGGCGAGCTGATCTATGCGCCCGGCGGCCGGATCGCGCCCTTTGTCGCGCTGGGCCAGAAGCTGCCGCAGACCGTGCCGCCGCGCGTGACCGGGCGCGACAGCCTGACCATGCCGGGACAGGCGGGGCTGGCGTACTGGAACGATGCCCCGCAGCAGTTCCTGACCGCGGTGGAGCACCTGCCGGCGCGCAATCTCGCCAGCGACCTCGGCTGGTCCATGGTCGTGCGCCAACCCAAGGCCATGGCGTTTGTCGGCGCCGACAGCGCCGTGGCCAAGGCGCTGGCCGGGGGACTGGTGGCCGCGCTGCTGGCGGCGCTGATCGCCTCGCTCGCGGCACGGCGGCTCAGCGAGGATCTCAACAGCCTGTCGCGCGCGGCGCTGCATATCGAGGCCGGCACCCCGGGCGCGGTCGTGCCGCAGGCGCACAGCACGCGCGAAGTGCAGCGCCTGTCGAGCACGCTGGACCACATGACACGCCGTCTGCTGACCATGAACGAGGCCATGGAGGAACTGGTGCGCCAGCGCACGCTGGAGCTGGAGCACGCCAACCAGGCGCTGGAACGCCTGGCCAGCAGCGACCCGCTGACCGGGTTGCTCAACCGCCGCGGTTTCGACGCGCGCATGACTGCCGCACTGGCACTGGCGCGGCGCAGCGGCCGGCCGCTGAGCGTCATCACCATCGACATCGACCACTTCAAGCGCGTCAACGACAGCTTTGGCCACGAGATCGGCGACAACGTGCTGCGCAGCCTGGCCTACCAGCTCAAGGCCCGGTTGCGGGTCTCCGACGCGGTGGCACGCCTGGGCGG
This sequence comes from Comamonas antarctica, assembly GCF_013363755.1. Taxonomy (NCBI): domain Bacteria; kingdom Pseudomonadati; phylum Pseudomonadota; class Betaproteobacteria; order Burkholderiales; family Comamonadaceae; genus Comamonas; species Comamonas antarctica. The sequence goes on along the minus strand of NZ_CP054840.1, from coordinate 1,080,207 downwards.
CGAGGAATTCATCGTGCTGCTGCCCGACACTGCGCTGGAGGACGCGCTGCAGATGGCGCACGAACTGGTGGCGATGGTGGGGGGCCGGCCGCAGGAACTGGTGGGACGCGTGACCATCAGCGCCGGGCTGTCGGCGTTGCGTGCGCAGGAGGAGGATGCAGGCCCGATGCTGCGCCGCAGCGACGACGCGCTGTACGCGGCCAAGACCGCCGGACGCAATCGCGCCCAGGCCCAGGCTTGAAGCGCCCGGCGCGGCCCTCAGTGGGTTTCAATGCTGCAGGCGCAGGGGGCTTGGTCGAAATACGCCGACAGGCGCTCGCCCAGCGCGCGCAGTTTGGGACAACCGGTGGCCACGGCCAGGGCCAGCTGCTCGCGCGCATAGTCGAAGTCGCCCAACATCATCGCGGAATGGACGCAATGGCCATGGCCCGCCATCTGCAGGATGAAGGAATCGAGTTCGTGCTGAGGCCAGTAGGCACTATGGCGCCGGCCTGCGCGCCAGGCGGGTGCGGCGGCTGGCGGCGTGCCGGGACCATCTGGGTCCACCACCTGCGCCTGCGTTACCCAGGCAAATCGCAACATCGCCAGCATAGAACCTCCTGATCTGATGGCGCAGCCGGACACGCTGTCGCCTTGACAACGCAATGATAGAGGCCGTAGGCGGCCGGGAGCCAGGACAAAGGCGCCCTGCCATGTCGGATGAATTCGACACCAGAGGTATTAAAGCGTCAGCACATGAAACCGTTGTGACGCCGCCCCGACGCAGTGCCTAGGCGCGCGGCAGCGTGACGCCGCTCTGGCCCTGGTACTTGCCGCCGCGGTCTTTGTAACTGACCTCGCAGACCTCGTCGCTTTCGAAGAACAGCACCTGCGCACAGCCTTCGCCCGCATAGATGCGCGCCGGCAGCGGCGTGGTGTTGGAGAACTCGAGCGTCACATAACCTTCCCATTCCGGTTCGAACGGCGTGACGTTGACGATGATGCCGCAGCGCGCATAGGTGCTCTTGCCCAGGCAGATCGTGAGCACATTGCGCGGAATGCGGAAGTACTCGACGGTGCGCGCCAGCGCGAAGCTGTTGGGCGGAATGATGCAGCTGTCGCCCTCGAAATCGACGAAGCTCTTCTCGTCGAAGTTCTTCGGGTCGACCACGGTGCTGTGGATGTTGGTGAACACCTTGAATTCAGGCGCGCAGCGGATGTCATAGCCATAGCTGCTGGTGCCGTAGCTGATGATCTTGCGGCCTTCGGCCTCGCGAACCTGACCGGGCTCGAAGGGCTCGATCATGCCGTGGTTCTCGGCCATGCGACGGATCCATTTGTCGCTCTTGATGCTCATGAAAACTCCTGCCAATTCGACTGTCTTGATAGCCGCAGGACCCGTGCTCGAGCCCCGCGCAATGCGGCTATTTTGCTTGAGAAATCACCGTCTGCTCGATCAGCCGGTCATCGCCGAGCACGATCAGCGCAAACAGCAGCTCGTCGAGATTGCGCGCCGCCTGCGTCTTGCGCGCCAGCATGGGCGTGGCGCCCGGGTCGATCACGACAAAGTCGGCTTCGCAGCCGGGCAGCAGATTGCCGACCACGCCGGCCAGGCCCATGGCCGCGGCCGCGCCACCGGTATGCTGCCACCACAGGTCGGCGGGACTCAGGCTCAGCCCGCGCTTGGTCTGGCCTTCGCGCCCCACGGCGTACGCTGCCAGCATGGTGCGAAACGGCGAAAAACTCGTGCCCGCGCCGACGTCGCTGGCCAGCCCATACTTGAAACCCGCCTCCTGCGCGCTGGCGTAGTCGAAGAACCCGCTGCCCAGAAACAGGTTGCTGGTCGGGCTCACGGCCGCGGCCGTGCCGCTGTCGCGCATCAGCGCGCGGTCTTCGGCATCGAGATGGATGCAGTGGGCATACACCGCCCGTTCGCGCAGCAGCCCGAAATCGCCATAGACCGAAAGATAGCTGCGCGCGTCGGGAAACAGTTCGCGCACCCAGCGCACCTCGTCGAGGTTCTCGGCGACATGCGACTGCACCCAGACATCGGGGTAGCGCGCCGCCAGCTCGCCCGCGCCGCGCAACTGGGCCACCGAGCTGGTGGGCGCGAAGCGCGGCGTGATCGCATAGCCGAGCCGGTCGACACCATGCCAGCGCTGGATCAGCGCCTCGGTGTCGAGCAGGCTCTGCTCGGTGGCATCGCGCACGCCGTCGGGCGAATGCCGGTCTTGCAGCACCTTGCCCGTGACCAGGCGCATCTGCGCCTTCTGCGCGGCCGCCATCAGCGCATCGACCGAAGCCGGATGGCTGGTGGCAAACGCCAGCGCCGTGGTCACGCCATTGCGCAGCAGCTCCTGCAGGAAGAAATCAGCCACTGCGGCCGCATACGGCCCATCGCAAAAGCGCTGCTCGTGCGGGAAGGTGTAGTTCTCGAGCCAGGGCAGCAGCCCGTCGGCGGGCGCGCCGATGACATCGGTCTGCGGGAAGTGGATATGCAGATCGACAAAGCCCGGCGCAATCAGCCGCCCGGGAAAGTGCTGCACCGGCAGCCCCGCGTACGCGGGCGCCAGCGCCGCCCAGCTGCCCGCGGCCTGCACGCGCGCGCGGCCGTCGGGCGTGCGCGCCACGGCCAGCAGGCCGTCTTCGTCATAAAGCGGCTGCCCCTCGGGCGTGAAGCGCAACAGCGCACTGCGGTAGATCTGCATGGTTTCCAAGCTTAACGCAGGCCTCAATGGTTGATATGGCCGCTCACACCTCCCACCAGCCAGTTCATGCCCAGGATCTGCGCATCGCTGAGTTGCGTACCCTTGGCGATCACTAGCTTGCCGGTGTTGTCGCGCACATCGGACCGGCCCGCGCCAAACGGCTGCAGGCGGCCCTGGGCCATGGCCTGCTGCTGGGCCAGCACTTCCTTTTGCACGGCGGCGGGCACCTTGCGGCCAAAGGCCTCGAGGCGGATCATGCCTTCGCGCACGCCGCCCCAGACATCGCCGCTTTTCCAGCTGCCGTCCTGCACTGCGCGCGCACGCCGCGTGTAGTAGTCGCCCCACTGGTGGGTCACGGCCAGGATCTGCGCGTCGGGCGCGACCGCGCGCATGTCGGAGTGGTAGGCCACGGCAAACTTGCCGCGCTCCTGCGCCGCGACCATCACCGCGTTGCTTGCCGAATGAAAGGACAGCACATCGGCGCCCTGGTTCATCAGCGTCATGGCCGCATCGCGCTCCTTGGCCGGATCGAACCAGGTATCGAGCCAGACCACCTTGACTTCGGCGCGCGGGTTCACCGAGCGCATGCCCAGCGTGAACGCGTTGATGCCCTGCAGCACTTCGGGAATCGGAAAGCCCGCGACATAGCCGGCCACGCCGCTCTTGCTCATGCGCGCCGCGGCAATGCCCGACAGGTAGCGGCCCTCGTAGTAGCGCGCATTGGCCGTGGCGACGTTGTCGGCGCGCTTGTAGCCCGTGATCGACTCGAACTTCACCTGCGGGAAGTCGCGCGCCACGCGCAGCGCCGGCTCCATGTAGCCGAAGCTGGTGGTGAAGATCAGCTGGTTGCCGCTGCGCGCGAGATCGCGCAGCACGCGCTCGGCGTCAGGCCCTTCGGCGACATCGGCAACGACGGTGGTCTTGAGCTGCTTGCCCAGCGCGGCCTCGGCGGCCTTGCGGCCTTCGTCATGCTGGTGCGTCCAGCCGGCTTCGAACACCGGCGTGACATAGACGAATGCGGCGGCAACCGGCTTGGCGGTGGCGGCCGACTGGGAAAAGGCGGGGGCGAAAAAACAGGCGGCCACGAATGCGGCTGCGAGGTTTTTATACATGGTAGTCCTCTACATGGCCCGGGGTGAGATGAAAAAAGCCTGTTTCCAGCGGGCACTGGAAACAGGCGCGGCGGATTCTAGCCCGTGCCGCGGTTACAGCCGGGCGCAGGGTTTTCCGCGCTGGCGCCCGGGCCGGGTCATGCCCTACCCTGGCATGCAAAGGAGACCCCAGCACATGCCCGAGTTTGTCGACCGTTCGCCGCCAGGCGAATGCATTTTCTGCCGCATCGTGCGCGGCGAGTTGCCCGCGGCCAAGGTCCATGAAGATGCGCTGACGCTGGCCTTCATGGACATCGGCCAGGTCACGCCCGGCCATGTGCTCGTGGCGTCGAAACGCCATGCGGCCACGCTGCTGGACCTGACGCGCGAGGAAGCCGGCGCCGTGATGCAGACCGCGCAGCGCATGGCGCAGGCGCAGCAGGCGGCGTTCGCGCCCGACGGCATCACGCTGCTGCAGGCCAATGGCGCGGCCGGCGGGCAGACCGTGGCCCACTTCCACCTGCATGTGGTGGCGCGCCATACGGGCGATGGGGTCAGTTTTGCCTGGCCGCGCCAGGAGCCGGGCGCCGGGGTGATTGCCGGCTATGCGCAGCAGCTGCGCGCGGCGCTGGATTGAATCGCTGGCCGCTCAGCCGGCGTCGATGGCCGCGGCAAAGCCGTTGCGCACGAAGCAGTCGTCCAGCTGCTGTACCCAGGCCTTCTTGCGCGCCTCGCCCACGAAACCCGCTTCGAGGCTGTTGCGCGCGAGCTGGTAGGCCTGCCGCGGGCCCATGCCGGTGGCCGCGAACAGCTGTTCGAAGTTCTCGTTGATGTAGCCGCCGAAATACGCGGGATCGTCGGAGTTGACCGTCACGGCCACGCCGGCGTCGAGCATCTGCGGCAGGTTGTGCAGCGCGAGGTCCGGGAACACCTGCAGCTTCTGGTTGGACAGCGGGCACACGGTGAGCGCAATGCGTTCGCGCGCGAGCCGCTGCATCAGCGCTTCATCCTGATGCGCCTGCACGCCATGGTCGATGCGCTCGACCTGCAAGGTGTCGAGCGCGCTCCAGACATAGGCCGCCGGGCCCTCCTCGCCCGCGTGCGCGACGAGGTGCAGGCCCAGTTCGCGGCAATGGGCAAAGACGCGCGCGAATTTCTCGGGCGGATGGCCCAGCTCGCTGCTGTCCAGGCCGATGCCGATGAAGCGGTCGCGCAGCGGCATGGCCTGGGCCAGCGTGCGGAACGCGTCGTCCTCGCTCAGATGGCGCAGGAAGCACAGGATCAGCGTGCAGGAGATGCCCCAGTCGCGCTCGGCGTCGCGGCAGGCGCGGTACAGCCCGTTGATGACCGAAGCCATGGGCACGCCGCGCGCGGTGTGCGTCTGCGGATCGAAGAAGATCTCGGCATGCAGCACATGGTCGCTGACCGCGCGCGCCAGGTAGGCCCGCGCCATGTCGTAGAAGTCCTGCTCGTGCAGCAGCACGCTCGCGCCCGCGTAGTAGATGTCGAGAAAGCTCTGCAGGTCGCTGAAGGCGTAGGCCTCGCGCAGCGAGGCGACATCGGCATACGGCAGATCGACCTGGTTGCGTTCGGCCAGCGCGAAGATGAGTTCGGGCTCGAGCGTGCCTTCGATATGCACGTGCAGTTCGGCCTTGGGCATGTCGCGCAGCAGGGCCGCGAGCGCGGGGTCGGGCAGTCGGTAGGACATCAGCAGACTCCGAAGGTGATGCCGCGCCCCTTGAGATAGCGGCGGTAGGCCACGGACAGGCGGTCGGCGGGCGAATTGAGTTCCGCGCGTGCATCGAGCGGCAGGCCCTTGGGCTGCTGCGATTCCAGCACCGGCTGGTCCTGGGTGAAGATGGTGTGCTGGAAAGCCTGCAGCTGCGCATCGGGCGTATCGAAGTCGGCCACGGCGAGGCGGAACCAGACGCGGCTGGTTTCGGGCGTCACCGGGCAGACGAACAGGCCGATCGACTCGTACCAGCCGTCGCGGCTGGTGCCGGCCTCGGGCAGCTTGTTGAGCAGCGCAGTATAGGGATCGGTCACCTCGTAGGTGTAGTGCACCTCGGCCGCGGCCGTCGAGTGCAGGTTGGACTGCGGCTGGCGCGCCTTGCAGTTGGTGGCGCGCACGCCGGTTGGCGTGTTCTCGACGTCGTAGCGCTCCATGGCGGTGGCATCGCGCGAACCAAGCCAGCCCTCGTGCACGAACCCGAAATGCGACATGTCGAGGAAGTTCTCGATGATGCGCGGCGCGCTGGCCGCGACGTCGTAGGGGCCGCAATTGAGCTTGCGCAGGCGTGCATCGCCCTCGGCTTCGAACTGCGGCGGCGGCACGTCGGCCGCGGCTTCGAGCTGCAGCCAGACCAGGCCATAGAGCTCCTGCACCGCGAACGAACGCACGCAATGCGCGGGCGGGGGTGCGAAGTCGGGCACGGCCGGCACGCGTTCGCAATGGCCGTCGCCGGCGAACTGCCAGCCGTGGTACGGGCATTCAAGCCGGTCCTGTTCGATGCGGCCCAGCGACAGCCGCGCGCCGCGGTGCGGGCAGCGGTCGACGAAGGCATGCACCTGCCCCGCCAGATCGCGCCACAGCACCAGTTCCTGTTCCAAAAGACGCACGGCCAGCGGTGCGTGCACGACTGCTTCGGCAAGAGCCACCGGGTGCCAGAGTGTTTTTTCCATCGCGCGAGTGTATGCGTACGTAAAAAGGGCTGCCGATGGCAGCCCTATGTCCCAGCGTACCAGTAAAGACTTACTTCTTGTCGCCGCCAGGCACGTTGCCTTCCACGCCCTTGACGTAGAAGTTCACGCCGGACAGGAACTTGTCATCGGCCACGGTGCCGTCGGCAACGACGGGCTTGCCGTCCTGGCCGGCGATCGGGCCCTTCCAGATCGAGAAGCTGCCGTCCTTGAGGCCGGCCTTGACCTGCTCGACCTTGGTCTTGATCTCGGCCGGCACGTCGTCGGCAATCGACACCAGGTCGATCGTGCCTTCCTTCACGCCCCACCAGCTCGAGCCCGTGGCCCAGCTGCCGCCCAGCGCTTCGTTGACGGCCTTGCTGTAGTAGGGCTGCCAGTTGATGATGGACGAAGCCAGGTGGGCCTTGGGGCCGTAGGCGGTCATGTCCGAATCCCAGCCGAACGCGCGCTTGCCCTTTTCCTGTGCGGTCTTGAGCACGGCGGGCGAGTCGGTGTTCTGGAACAGCACGTCGGCGCCGCCGTTGATCAGCGAGGTCGCGGCTTCGGTTTCCTTGGGCGGGCTGAACCATTCGTTGACCCAGACCACCTTGGTCTTGACGTTCGGGTTCACCGACTGCGCGCCCAGCGTGAAGCTGTTGATGTTGCGAATGACTTCGGGAATCGGCACCGAGCCGACCACGCCCAGCGTGTTGCTCTTGGTCATGGCGCCGGCAATGATGCCCGCCAGGTACGCGCCTTCGTAGGTGCGGCTGTCGTAGGTGCGCACGTTGGCCGCGGTCTTGTAGCCGGTGGCGTGCTCGAACTTCACGTCCGCGAAATCGGGCGCGATCTTCTGAATCGCTTCCATGTAGCCAAAGGTCGTGCCGAAGATCAGCTTGTTGCCCTGGCCGGCCAGGTCGCGCAGCACGCGCTCGGCGTCGGGGCCTTCGGGCACGCTTTCGACATAGCTGGTCTGGATCTTGTCGCCGAATTCCTGCTCGAGCTTCTTGCGGGCCTGGTCGTGGGCAAACGACCAGCCGCCGTCGCCGACGGGGCCGACATAGGCGAACGCGACCTTGAGCGGCTCGGCCTTGGCGGGTGCCGCGGCCGCCGGTGCGGCGGCGGGTGCCGGCGCGGCTTCTTCCTTCTTGCCACAGCCGGCCAGCGCCGCCGCGGCAACGGCGGCCACCGCCGCCAGCTTGAACATCGAACGCTTGTTCAGATCAGTCATGGGTCAATCCTTGAAAATGCAGGGTCTTGAAACAGGGGGGGTGCTCAGGCACGCCGGCCGGCCGGCACGTCCTTGCCCGACAAAAATGTGTCAGCAAGTAACGTGCCTGCCCGATGCCGGAGGCTTACTTGCCTGCGCCCGGCACGGCGCCTTCGATGCCGGCCACGTAGAAGTTGATGCCGCTGAGGAACGCATGGTCGCCATTGTTGCCCTCGGCCAGCAGGTCCTTGCCGGTGTTGTCCTTGAGCGGGCCCTTCCAGATGTGGAAGCTGCCGTCCTTGAGGCCGGCCTTGGCCGCGGCGACCTTGTCCTTGAGTTCCTGCGGCACGTCCTCGGCGATGTTCACCAGGTCCATCGCGCCTTCCTTCACGCCCCACCAGTCCTGGCCCGTGCTCCAGGTGCCATTGAGCGTGTCTTGCGTGATCTTCTTGTAGTAGGGCAGCCAGTTGATCTCGGCCGAGGCCAGGTGGGCCTTGGGCGCGTAGGCGCTCATGTCCGAATCCTTGCCGAAGGCGCGCACGCCGCGCTCCTGCGCGGTCTTGAGCACGGCGGGCGAATTGGTGTTCTGGTAGAGCACGTCGACGCCGCCGTTGATCAGCGTCGTGGCGGCTTCGGATTCCTTGGGCGGGCTGAACCACTCGTTGACCCAGACCACGCGCGCCTTGATGTTCGGGTTCACGCTCTGCGCGCCCAGCACGTAGCTGTTGATGTTGCGCAGCACTTCGGGAATCGGCACCGAGGCGACGACGCCGATCTGGTTCGACTTGGTCATGCCGCCGGCAATGATGCCGGCCAGGTACGCGCCTTCGTAGGTGCGCGCGTCATAGGTGCGCACGTTGTCGGCGGTCTTGTAGCCCGTGGCGTGCTCGAACTTGACGTCCTTGGCATCGGCCGCGACCTTCTGCACCGGCTCCATGTAGCCGAAGCTGGTGGCGAACACCAGCTTGTTGCCCTGGCCCACCATGTCGCGCAGCACGCGCTCGGCATCGGGGCCTTCGGGCACGCTTTCCACCAGCGAGGTCTGGATCTTGTCGCCGAATTCGGCCTGCAGTGCCTGGCGCGCCTTCTCGTGCTGGAAGGTCCAGCCGCCGTCGCCAACCGGGCTCACGTACATGAAGCCGATCTTCAGCGGTTCGGCGGCCGCCGCCGCGGCGGGCGCGGCAGCAGGCGCGGCGGCCTCTTCCTTCTTGCCGCAGGCAGCCAGCGTGGCCAGGGCCAGGGCCGACAGCGCGGCGGCTTTGAGAAGGGAGCGCTTGTGCAGGTTCGTCATTCTTGTTCCTCGGATTGATTGTTATGGAAAGGGATGCTTCAGGAGCCGGGATAAAACGGCTTGCCCAGCGAGGCCGGCATGTTCGCACGAATCCAGGCCGGATTGCGCGAAATCAGCACCAGCACGACGATGGTCGCGAGATAGGGCAGCATGCTCAGCAACTGGCTCGCCAGCTGCACGCCCGAGGCCTGCAGATGGAACTGCAGCATGGTCACGCCGCCGAACAAATAGGCGCCCAGCAGCACGCGCGCGGGGCGCCAGGTGGCGAAGGTGGTCAGCGCCAGCGCGATCCAGCCGCGCCCGGCAACCATGCCCTCGACCCACAGCGGCGTGTAGACCACCGAGATGAAGGCCCCGGCCAGGCCGCACATCGCGCCGCCAAACATCACGGCCGCCAGGCGGATGCGGCGCACCGGGTAGCCCAGCGCATGCGCCGATTCGGGCGACTCGCCGACGGCGCGCAGCACCAGGCCCGCGCGCGTGCGGTAGAGGAACCAGATCATGGCAATGGCCAGAAGCACGACGATGTAGACCAGCGGATGCTGGCGGAACAGCGCCGGGCCCAGCACCGGAATGTCGGACAGACCCGGAATCGCGTACTTGGGCAGTTCGGGCAGCTTGGCCTGCACATAGTTGAGGCCGGCAAACGCCGAGAACCCGGCGCCGAACAGCGTCAGGGCCAGGCCCGTGGCCTGCTGGTTGGTGTTGAGCCAGATGACGAGCACGCCAAACAGCCCGGCGAGCAGCGCGCCGGCCAGCATGCCGGCGCCAAAGCCGACCCAGGTATTGCCGCTGTGCACCACGGCCGCGAAGCCGGCAATGGCCGCGCACAGCATCATGCCCTCGGCGCCGAGGTTGATGATGCCGGCCTTCTCGTTGATCAGCAGGCCCAGCGCGGCCAGCGCCAGCACCGTGCCGGCGCTCAGCGTGGAGCCGAAAAGCAATGCGTACGACTCCATCACGCGCCTCCCTTGGCCACCGTCGCCGCGGCCGCGGCGCGCGGCGCGCGCTGCCAGCGCAGGCGGTAGTTCACCAGCGTGTCGCAGGCGAGCAACGCGAACAGCAGCAGGCCCTGGAACACGCCGGTCAGGGATTTGGGCAGGCCCAGGCGCGACTGCGCCAGCTCACCACCGATATAGAACATGCTCATGAGAATGGCGGAAAAAATCATGCCCACGGGGTGCAGGCGGCCGACGAAGGCGACGATGATCGCGGCGAAGCCGTAGCCCGCGGGAACATAGGGCGTGAGCTGGCCCATCGGGCCCGCGACTTCAAGCGCGCCGGCCAGCCCGGCTGCGCCGCCCGAGATCAGCAGCGCCGTCCAGAGCGCGCGGCGCGAGGAGAAGCCCGCATACAGCGCCGCGGCCGGCGCCAGGCCGCTGACCTGCAGCGCGAAGCCGGCGCGCGTGCGCGCCAGGAAGACCCACAGCACGCCCGCGCCCAGCAGCGCCAGGACCACGCCGATGTTCATGCGCATGCCGTCGATCAGCTTGGGGATCTGCGTCACGCGGTCGAAGGTCTTGCTCTGCGGGAAGTTGTAGCCCATCGGGTCCTTCCAAGGACCGTAGACCAGATAGCCCAGCACCAGGATCGCGACGTAGACCAGCATCAGGCTGACCAGCGTCTCGTTGGCATTGAAGCGGTCGCGCAGAAAGGCCACGATACCGGCCCAGAGCATGCCGCCCAGCACACCCGCCACCAGAATGGCGGGCACGATCCACGGCCCGGTGTTCTTGTCGGCCAGCAGCGCCAGACCGCCCGCAGCAATCGCGCCCATGACGAACTGGCCCTCGGCGCCGATGTTCCAGACGTTCGAGCGAAAGCACACCGCCAGGCCCAGCGCCACCAGCAGCAGCGGCGTGGCCTTCATCGCCAGTTCGCCCAGCGCGTAGCCGGACTTGATCGGCTCCCAGAAGAACGCCTGCAGGCCGCGCACCGGGTCCTTGCCCAGCAGCGCGAACAGCGCGACGCCGATCAGCACGGTGATCGCCAGCGCCAGCACCGGCGAGGCATAGGTCCAGGCCTTCGAGACCTGGGGACGGGGTTCAAGCTTGAGCATGCCGGCCTCCCTGCGCGCGCGCGGCCGCGTCGGCCTGCCACAGCCCGCTCATCCATTCGCCGATGCGCTGCACCGTGGCTTCGGCCCGCGGCACGGAGGGCGACAGCTGGCCCTTGGCCACCACATGCAGCCGGTCACAGATTTCAAACAATTCGTCCAACTCCTCGCTGAGCACCAGCACCGCACACCCCGCGTCGCGCAGCGCCAGGATCTCGCCCCGGATCTGCGCGGCCGCGCCCACGTCCACGCCCCAGGTCGGCTGCGAGACGATCAGCAGCCGGGGCTTGGCTTCGATCTCGCGGCCGACGATGAATTTCTGCAGGTTGCCGCCCGACAGCGACTTCGCGGCCGAATGCGGCCCGCCGGCCTTGACCTTGAAGCGCTCGATGATGCCGCGCGCCTGGCTGTTGAGCACGTCCATGCGCAGCCAGCCGCCGCGGCCCACGGCGTCATCGCGCGTGAGCAGCAGGTTGTGCGCCAGGCTCATGGTCGGCACCGCGCCGCGGCCCAGCCGCTCCTCGGGCACGAAATGCAGGCCCAGCGCGCGCCGCTGGCCCGGCGCCATGCGCCCGGCTTCGCGGCCCGCGACCTGGACCATGGCCGGCGCGGCGCGCCGGTCTTCGCCCGACAGGCTGTAGAGCAGTTCCTTCTGGCCGTTGCCCGACACGCCGGCAATGCCCACGACCTCGCCCGCGCGCACCTCGAAGTCGATGCCCGACAGATCGACACCGAACTGGTCGACACGCGGCAGCGTCAGCCCCTGCACGCGCAGCACCACGGCGCCGGTGGCGACCTCGCGGTGCGTCAGCGCCGGCGGCTCGGCGCCGATCATCAGCCGCGACAGCGAGGCATTCGATTCCTGGCGCGGCTCGCACACGCCCGTGACCTTGCCGCCGCGCAGCACCGTGCAGTGGTTGCACAGCTCGCGGATCTCGTGCAGCTTGTGGCTGATATACAGAATGCTGCAGCCTTCGGCGGCCAGCTTGCGCAGCACCACGAACAGCTTCTCGACGGCCTGCGGCGTGAGCACCGAGGTCGGCTCGTCGAGAATCAGCAGGCGCGGGCGCGTGAGCAAGGCGCGGATGATCTCGACGCGCTGCATCTCGCCCACCGACAGCGTGTGCACCGGGCGCTGCGGGTCGATGTCCATGCCGTAGACCTGGGCGGTTTCCTCGATGCGGCGCACCACTTCGGCGAGCGCAATCTGCTTGTCGAGGCCGAGCCAGACGTTTTCCGCCACCGTGAGCGTGTCGAACAGGCTGAAATGCTGGAACACCATGGCAATGCCCAGCTGGCGCGCTTCCTGCGGATTGCGGATCTGCACCACCTGGCCATCGACCTGGATCATGCCTTCGTCCGGCTTGACCGAGCCATAGATGATTTTCATCAGCGTCGACTTGCCCGCACCGTTTTCGCCCAGCACGGCATGCACTTCGCCGGGCTGGACGGTCAGCGAAACGCCGCTGTTGGCCACGACGGCCGGATAACGTTTGGTGATGCCCGTCAATTGCAAGCGCGGCGGTGCGTTACCGGGCGCGGAATTTGTTTCAGGGGGATTCATGGCCGCGATTGTCTCTCAATTTTCCAAACACCTTGCACAAGATACCCTGCAATTGCTTGCCTGGCGTGGCCCATAAGCTATTAAATATGTAGCAACAAAGTCCCGCTAGCTATCGGACGGAGCACTCCTTCGGCGGTGCCGGCGAGCCGTGATTTCACTTCTGGATGCAACTGTCTGCGGGACCGGGCCGCCAGCGCGCGTAGGCGGACGCCGGACGGACCAGTCTGACGCAAGCAAGACTCGTGCGCATTGGTGCTTTACCGCAAGCCCGGGCCGCCACCGATGGACGCGGACCGCGGTCAGCACGAAAATTGCTTGGCAGCTGTCGCCAAAAGCGCAGGCGCCGGGCCCACCCCGCGCCGCGCGCCGGCCGGCACTGCTACCCTTTTCCCATAAGCTGCCTTTTCCACGATCCATGACCCTGCCTGTTTTGCAATTCGTTCGCCGCGGCCAGACCGTGACACTGCGCAACGTGCCGCCCGAGCGCACGCTTCTCGAAGTCCTGCGCGAGGACATGGGCTGCACCGGCACCAAGGAAGGCTGCGCCGAGGGCGACTGCGGCGCCTGCACCGTGGTCATTGGCGAAGCCGTCGCGACGCCCGCGGGCGAGACGCTGCGCTACTCGGCGATCAACAGCTGCATCCGGCTTGCCCATTCGGTGAACGGCCTGGCGCTGTGGACCGTCGAGGACCTGGCGCGCGATCCGCTGATCGCGCGCGACACGCCGGCCAGCATCCACCCGGCGCAGGCCGCCATGGTCCACTGCCACGGCTCGCAGTGCGGCTTCTGCACGCCGGGATTCGTCATGAGCTTGTTCGGCATGTACCAGAACCGCGTCTGCCAGGGCCAGTCCATCACGCGCGAACAGGCCCAGCATGACCTGTCGGGCAACCTGTGCCGCTGCACCGGCTACCGCCCCATCCTCGACGCCGCGCAGCAGATGGAGCAGCTGCCGCGCGCCCAGGTCGACGAAGCCGCGGTGCTCGAACAACTGCAGCGGCTGGGCGCGCCCGCGCCGGCCGCAGCCGCCTATCTCGCGCCGCGTACCCTGGCCGAGCTGCTGGCGGCGCGCGCCGCCCACCCGCAGGCGCAGATCGTCGCCGGCGGCACCGATGTCGGCCTGTGGGTCACCAAGCAGTTGCGCGAATTCGGCCAGGTGCTGGATGTGACGCGCGTCGCCGAGCTGCGGCAGATCGACGACCAGGGCGAGCATCTGTCGATCGGCGCGGCGGCCACGCTGACCCAGGCATTTGCCGCGCTGCAGGCGCTGTGGCCGGAGCTCGATGAATTCGCCGCGCGCTTTGCGGGCCTGCCGGTGCGCAATGCCGGCACGCTGGGCGGCAACGTCGCCAACGGCTCGCCGATCGGCGACTCGATGCCGCTGCTGATCGCGCTGCGCGCGCGCATCGTGCTGGCCAGCCAGCGCGGCGAGCGCCGGATGCCCATCGAGGATTTCTACACCGGCTACCGCCAGAACCAGCTGGCCGCCGATGAAGTGCTGGCGCGCATCGAGGTGCCCAAGCCGCGCGCGGGCGAACTGCTGCGCGTGTACAAGGTCTCCAAGCGCACCGACGACGACATCTCGGCGGTCTGCCTCGCGATCCAGCTCACGCTGCAGGACGGCGAGGTTCAGGCCGCATCGATGGGCGTGGGCGGCGTCGCGGCCACGCCGGTGCGTGCGCGCGCCACCGAGGCGGTGCTGGCCGGCGCGGCCTGGAACGAAACCAGCGTCACGCAGGCCGCGGACACGCTGCGCCATGAATTCCAGCCGCTGTCCGACATGCGCGCCAGCGGCGACTACCGCCGCGCGCTGCTGGCCCACCTGCTAGAGCGCTACTGGCTTGAAAGCCAGGGTCCGGGCAGCACCCTGGCCACTCTTATTCCCCTGGCGCAAGCTGCTGCCGTCCAGAAAGCCCCGGTATGAAAGTCCTCCCTCCCCTGATTCCCGAAGCCGCGCAGGCGCTGGCCGCGCCGCGCGTGGCGCCGGCCATGGGCCGGTCGCACATCCATGAAAGCGCGCAGGCGCAGGTGCTGGGCGCGGCCCACTACATCGACGACCTGCCCGAACTCAAGGGCACGCTGTTTGCCGCGCCCATCCTGTCCAAGGTGGCGCACGGCCGGCTGCGCGGCGTCGACGCCGCGGCGGCCCTGGCGCTGCCCGGGGTCTGCGGCGTCGTGCTCGCGGCCGATGTGCCCGGCGACAAGATCCTCGCCGCGTTCGGCCACGACGAGCCGGTGTTCGCCCTCGACAGCGTGCAGCACGTCGGCCAGGTGATAGGCCTGGTGGTGGCCGACAGCCAGCGCCTTGCGCGCCGCGCGGCGCGCCTGGTGGTCTGCGACATCGACCCGCTGCCCGCGGTGCTCGACGTGCACACCGCGCATGCGCAGCAAAGCTATGTGCTGCCGCCGGTGTTCGTGCGCCGCGGCGATGCCGAAGGCGCGCTGCTGCGCAGCCCGCACCGCCTGGGCGGCCGGCTCGAAGTCGGCGGCCAGGAACATTTCTACCTCGAAGGCCAGATCGCCTACGCGCTGCCGCTCGAGCAGCGCCAGTGGCATGTGTACTCCAGCACCCAGCACCCGGGCGAGGTGCAGCACTGGGTCGCGCATGCGCTGGGCCTGGAGAACCATGCGGTCAAGGTGGAGTGCCGGCGCATGGGCGGCGGCTTCGGCGGCAAGGAGACCCAGGCCGGGCACCTGGCGGTCTGGGCCTGCCTGGCGGCGCACAAGTTCGGCGCTCCGGTCAAGCTGCGGCTCGACCGCGACGACGACTTCATGGTCACCGGCAAGCGCCATCCTTTTGCGTATGAATACGACGTCGGCTTCGACGACACCGGCCTGATCTTCGGCCTGCAGCTGGAGATGTTCGCCAACTGCGGTTTCTCGGCCGACCTGTCGGGACCGGTGGCCGACCGCGCGATCTTCCACGCCGACAACGCCTATTTCCTCAGCGACGTCGCCATTGCCTCCTACCGCTGCAAGACCAACACCCAGAGCCATACCGCCTTCCGCGGCTTTGGCGGGCCCCAGGGCGTGATCGTCATCGAGGCCATCATGGGCGACATCGCGCGCCAGCTGGGCCTCGATGCGCTTGCGGTGCGCATGCGCAATCTCTACGACGCCGATCCGCGCGGCCAGCGCAGCCTCACCCACTACCAGATGCGCGTCGAGGACAACATCCTGCATGCGCTGCTGCCGGCGCTGGCCAAATCCGCCGACTACCACGCGCGCCAGGCGGCGATCGGCGACTGGAACGCCGGGCAGCCAATCATCAAGCGCGGCCTGGCGATCACGCCGGTCAAGTTCGGCATCAGCTTCACGGCCACGCTGTTCAACCAGGCCGGTGCGCTGGTGCATGTCTACACCGACGGCAGCGTGCAGGTGAACCATGGCGGCGCCGAGATGGGCCAGGGCCTGAACACCAAGGTCGCGCAGATCGTCGCCGACGAGCTGGGCGTGCCGCTGGCGCGCGTGCTGGTCACGGCCAGCGACACCAGCAAGATCCCCAACGCCAGCGCCACCGCGGCCTCAAGCGGAACGGACCTCAACGGCCGCGCCGCGCAGTACGCGGCGCGCACCGTGCGCAACAACCTCGCGGCCTTCGTCGCCGGCCTCGACGGCTGCGGCGCGGGCGCGGTGGACTTCGCGGGCGGCCTGGTGCGCACGCCCAGGAGCGAGCGCCGCTGGGAGGATGTGGTGGGCGAAGCCTATGCCAACCGCATCCAGCTGTGGAGCGACGGCTTCTACCGCACGCCCAAGATCCACTACGACAAGCACACGCTCACGGGCCGGCCGTTCTACTACTTCGCCTATGGCGCGGCCTGCACCGAGGTCGCGCTCGACACGCTGACCGGCGAGAGCCGCGTGCTGCGCGTCGACATCCTGCACGACGTCGGCCACAGCATCAATCCGGCGCTTGACATCGGCCAGATCGAGGGCGGTTTCGTGCAGGGCATGGGCTGGCTCACGACCGAGCAGCTGGTCTGGAACGACCAGGGCCTGCTGACCACGCACGCGCCCAGCACCTACAAGATTCCCACGGCCGGCGACATTCCCGCGCACTTCCAGGTCGACCTCTGGCCCGAAGCCAACCGCGAGGACAACGTCGGCGGCAGCAAGGCCGTGGGCGAGCCGCCGTTCATGCTGGCCATCAGCGTGTACGAAGCCTTGCGCAACGCGGTGGCGGCCAGCCGGCCGCCCGCGCTCGCGCAGCAGCCGCTGACGCTCACGGCGCCGGCGACGGCGGAGAACCTGTTGCGGGCGATGGGAAGGGTCTGACAGGCTGGGGCCCGGTCACCCCGGCCCCGCCCCGTTCTCCGCGATCTCGCAGCGCTCCTGCACCTGCACCCGGCCGCGGCCCTGGCGCTTGGCTTCGTAGCAGGCCATGTCGGCGGCATGCAGCATGGCCGCAATGCTGCTTTGTGCATCGAGCACCACCAGGCCTATGCTCACGCCCAGCCAGAAGCGCTGGCCCTGGTAGGACGCCTCCCAGGCGCCCACGGCTTCGCACAGCTGGCTGGCATGGGCGCGGCCCTCGCGCAGGCTCGATTCCGGCAGCAGCACGGCGAACTCGTCGCCGCCCAGCCGCGCCGCGACGCCCGGGGCGGGCACCAGGGTTTCGAGAAGGCGCGCGAAATGCCGCAGCAGCGCATCGCCGGCGTCGTGCCCGGCGACATCGTTGACGCTGGCGAAATGGTCGAGATCGAGAAACAGCAGCACCCCGCCCTCGGCCGGCGCCTTGCGGCGCTCGTCCAGCCACTGCTGCAGCCGCAAGGTGAAGGATTCGCGGTTGGGCAGCTGCGTCAGCGCATCGTGCTGGGCCATCCACTGCGGGTGGGCGCGCGCCTTGCGCTGGTCGGTCACGTCCCTGACCATCCACACCATGGCCACGCCGGCCCCGGCATCGCGGCGCAGCGGCGAGGCCACGCGCCGGCCCTGCATGCGCAGCCACACCGGGTGGCCGTTCTTGTGCATCAGCGAGACTTCGCCGTTGAACTGCCCATAGGCGCGCATCTCCCAGTGGATGCGCTCCATCAGCCGCGCATGCTCGGCATCGCTGGCGCAGAGCTGGCGGATCGGGTAGCCCTGCAATTCATCGGGCGCATAGCCCAGCAGGCGTGCGGCCTGCATGCCCAGCAGCTCCACGCGGTCGTGGCGCGTGACGACGATGGCCACGGGTGCTTCCTCGAGGATGGTCTGCGTCTGGGCCTGAAAGCGCGCGGCGCGCCGCGCCTGGGTATCGCGCTGGCGCGACAGTGCATGCAGCGCGCGCCACAGCACCGCGACCTCGCCCCAGGCATGGGCCACCGAAGGCATGCAGCCGAGCCGCGGCATGCGTCCCGGCGCATGGCGCTGCAGCAGTTGCTCGGCACGCGCCGTGAGCTCCATCCAGGGATAGGCCAGCACGACCATCGCCGCCGCCGCGAGCAGCGCCAGCGCGGCCGCGCCCAGCAGCGCCGCGCTGCCCTCGCCCGACAGGCCCCACAGCGGCGGCGCCTCCAGGCGCGCCACGCGCACCACGAACCATTGCGGCAGCGGCATTCCTGCCAGCGTATAGAGATATCCGTCCTCGGCCTGGCTGGTGCTGCGGCTTTGCACCGGCAATTGCGCCTGCAGCGTGCGCAGGAAAGGCAGTCCCAGGCCGGCTTCGTCGCGCACATGGCCCAGCCAGCGCGCGGGGCTGGAGTGGGCGACGATGCTGCCGTCGGGCGCGACCAGCATCAGCCGGCTCGCGCTCCAGCCGTCGGCCGCGGTGGGGGGCAGCAAGGCCTGAGATGACAGCCGCATGCCGCCGGCCATGACGCCGACCACCGCGCCCGCGCTGGTGCGCAGCGGCGCGGTGAACAGCAGCCGCAGGTCCTCGCCTTCGGGCTGCAGCACCGTGCCGACCATGGGCTTGCCGCCCGCCAGCGTACGGCGCAGCAGTTCGCGCTCGTTGCCGTCGAGCGATTCCAGCGGACGGTCCTTGCCGGCGCGCATGTAGGCCATGACCCGGCCGTCGGCCAGCGCCACGCTCAGCGAATCGAACCAGTCGGCCAGCGGCAGTTCCTGGTGCAGTTCGCCGGCCAGTGCCGCACTGTCTTGCAGGCGCTTGAGCGGAAGGGAATCGGCCAGCGCCAGCAACACCTTCTGCTGCTGCTCGATGCGCGCGGCCAGCAGCCGCGCCACCACTTCGACCTCTTCGGCCTGCTGGTCGACAGCGCGCGCCACGAACTCCTGCGCAACGCCGCGCTGCACATACCAGGCACTGCCCGCGCCGGCCAGCAGCACGGCCGCGACCAGCAGCAGCAGCAGGCTGCGCAGCAGCGGCCCGAGCCGGGCTCGCGGCGGCAGGCGGCCCTCTTCGGACAGGCCGGCGGCACGGGAGAGGTCGGCATCAGGGGCCATGGGCGGGGGACGGAGCCAAGGTCCAGCCAATATAAACAGCCGCCGTGCCCGGCCCTATGGGTCGAACCCTCATACCGCGGGGAAACGATTTGTAAGCCCTGCTCGGCCCCCCGCGCGGCGGGACGCGCGGGCCTCAATCCGCGAGCAGCATCTGCAGCCCCGCGGGATGCGGCAGCTGCAGCAGGTTGCCCTTGCCGGCCACCAGCCCCTGATCGCGCAACTGGCGCAGCACGCGCGAGAAGGTTTCGGGCGCAATGCCCAGGCGCGCGGCAATCTGCCGCTTGCGCTCCTTGAGCAGCACCTGCACCCGGCCCTCGGGCCCGGCCTGCGCATGCTGAAGCAGCCATTGCGCGCAGCGCCCCTCGGCGTCTTGCAGCAGCCGGCTCAGTGCCAGGTCGGTCTGCGCGCAATACGCCTGGGCCAGGTCATCGACCAAGCCGCGCAGCAGGGGCGGCAGGCGCTGCACGCCGGCATCGAAGCTGCCCAGCGCCACGCGGCGCAGTTGCACCGGGCCCTGGGCCACCATGTCAAGGCTGCAACTGCGCCGGCGCAGCGCAAACGCCGCGTCGAGCCAGGCCGGTCCCTCGACCAGGCCCAGCTGATGCTGCAGCTTGCCCGTCGATTCGAGAATCCCGAGCGCGACCCGGCCACGGTCCAGATACAGCACGTCGGCGCAGCGCGTGTGGCGCGCGCGCAGCAGCGAACCCGCGCTGCGGTGCTCGGCAGGGGAAAGGGCATCGACGCTGGGCAGGGACAACATCCGCCCAATGTGCCGCGCCGGCGCGGCGCGGGTTTTGCGTTAGGTCAAGAATCCGCGCCGAGCACGAGCAACGCGCGGAAATCGTTGACATTGGTGAAGGTGGGGCCCGTGACCACCAGATCGCCGAGCTGATCGAAGAAGGTCCAGGCATCGTTGCGCTCCAGATGGTCGCGCAGCGACAGGCCCTGCGCGCGGGCGCGCGCCAGCGTATCGGGCGTGACCAGCGCGCCGGCGTTGTCCTCGACGCCATCGATGCCGTCGGTGTCGGCCGCCAGCGCCCAGATGCCGGGCTGGCCCTGCAGCGCCTGGGCCAGGCCCAGGCAGAACTCGCCCGCGCGCCCGCCGCGGCCCTTGGGCGCACCGGGCGCGCGTGGCCGCACCGTGACCGTGGTCTCGCCGCCGCTGAGCAGCACGCAGGGCGTCTGGAAGGGCTGGAACGGCTGGCCCGGGCGCGCCGCCGCGCGCGCCAGCGCCGCATGCACGCGGCCGACCTCGCGCGACTCGCCTTCGATCTCGTCGCTGAGCACATAGGCGTGCAGGCCCGCGGCGCGCACCTGCGCCGCCGCGGCTTCGAGCGCCTGCTGCGGCGCCGAGATGACGGCCAGCCCATGGCCGTCGAACATCGCTGCGCCGGGCTTGGGCGTTTCCAGCGCGCCGCTCTCCAGGCCCGCGCGCACCGCGGCGGGCAACTCGATCTTCAGCCGGTCGATGATGGCCAGCGCCTCGGCGCAGCTGCCGGCATCGGCCACCGTCGGACCGCTGGCAATCGTCGCCGGGTCGTCGCCGGGCACGTCGCTGATCGTCAGCGTGGCAACCTGTGCGGGCGCGCAGGCCGCGGCCAGGCGCCCGCCCTTGATGCGCGACAGGTGCTTGCGCACGCAATTCATCTCGGCAATGTCGGCGCCGCTTTCCAGCAGCTGGCGGTTGATGCGCTGCTTGTCTTCGAGCGTGAGTCCCTCGGCCGGCAGCGTCAGCAGCGACGAGCCGCCGCCCGAGATCAGGCACAGCACCAGGTCGTCGGCCGTGAGGCCCTGCACCAGCGCCAGGATGCGTTCGGCGGCCTGCATGCCCGCGGCATCGGGCACCGGGTGCGACGCCTCGACGACCTCGATGCGCGGCGCCAGGCCCGCGGGGCGTTCGGGCACATGGTGGTAGCGCGTGACGACCAGCCCGCTCAGCGGCGCTTCGGCCGGCCACAGCGCCTCGACCGCCTGCGCCATCGCGGCGCCGGCCTTGCCCGCGCCGATCACCAGCGTGCGCCCGCGCGGCGGCGGCGGCAGGTGCGCGGCCATCGCATGCAGCGGCTGCGCGCTGCGCACCGCCGTGGCAAACAGCGCCTGGAGGAATTCGCACGGCTGCCGGTGCGGATCGGGCAGCGCGCCTGTCTCGGAAGTATTTTTTGTAGTCATGGCCGGTCATTTTGCATGCTCGCGGCCATGCGGGTTCATTGCACGGGGGCGCCGCCCTCGTACCAGCGCTTGACCAGGCTGCGCTCGTCATCGGTCAACGCGCCCGGATTGCCAAACGGCATCTTGCGCAGCACCACGACCTGCTGGTAGACCTGCGCCGCATGCAGCTTGACGTCCTCGGGCGTGTCGAGCTTGACGTTCTTCTGCGCCAGCGTGGCCGCGCTGTGGCAGACCACGCAGTGCTGGGTGAACAGCGTGCTCATCGCGTCATAGCCGGGAACGCCCGCCGCCGGGGCCGCAGACGGCGCGGCTGCCGCCACGGGCGCCGCCGCCGCCTTCGGCACCGGCTTGAGCCACACGGCCGTGGCGATCAGCACCAGCACGCCGGCCAGCGCATAGGGCCAGGGATGGCGGTTGCGGCCCAGCTTGAAGCCATGGCGCATGACGAAGAACTGGCGGATGGCCGCGCCCGCGAACATCATCAGGATCAGCACCAGCCAGTTCTGCGCGTGGCTGTGCAGCCAGCCATAGTGGTTGGAGAGCATCGCAAACAGCACCGGCAGCGTGAAGTAGGTGTTGTGCACGCTGCGCTGCTTGCCGCGCTTGCCGTGGATGGGATCGACGGGCCGGCCCGCCTTCAGGTCCGCCACCACGGTGCGCTGGCCTGGAATGATCCAGAAGAAGACGTTGGCGCTCATCGAGGTGGCGAGCATCGCGCCCATCAGCAGGAAGGCGGTCTGGCCCGGGAAGATGTGGCAGGCCAGCCAGGCGGCCCCGCAGACCAGCACCAGCACCAGCGCGCCGACGATCGCATCGCCGCGCTCGCGCTGGCCGAACACGCGGCAGATGCCGTCGTACAGCAGCCAGAACACGACCAGGAAGGCAAGCGCCGCGGCAATGGCCGCATGCGGGTGCAGCGCATGCGGGTTGGACGGATCGACGAGGTAGATGTCGGCGTTCCACAGGTACGACACCGTGAGCAGCGCAAAGCCGCTGAGCCAGGTCGTATAGCTTTCCCAGTAGAACCAGTGCAGGTGGTCGGGCAGCTTCGGCGGCGATACCGCGAACTTCACGGGATGGTAGAAGCCGCCGCCGTGCACCGCCCAGAGTTCGCCGCTCACGCCCTGCTTCTTCAGGTCTTCGTCCTGGGGCGGCGTGAGGCTGCTGTCGAGAAACACGAAGTAGAACGACGAGCCCACCCAGGCAATCGCGGTGATGACGTGCAGCCACCGCAGCAGCAGATTGGCCCAATCGAGAAAGTAGCTTTCCATAGCTCTCAATCCTGGCAGCGTGGGGCTGCCATGTAGATCCACCTGCCCACCACTGCGGGCGCTCTGGGCAGGAGAAGATCGCGCACCTCGGGTGGCTGGACCACCGCCATGGGCACCGCTGCGACCAAGTCTGTTTGGCGAAAGTGTATACAAAAAGTCACGAAAACCGCGGTTCAGCCTGCGCACCAATTCAAGCCGGCGCGCACCCGCACAGTGCGCACGCACTCACCACCCTGGTGCGCAGCGAAAAACCGATCGCTACGCCTCGCATGGATCGAAAGCGATGACTCACATCGTAAATGATGACTTCAGCCAAGCATAGCAAGCAGCTATCGGGTCGAGCATTTTTTGCAAGCTATTTTCAATACCGCGCAACACCTGCCGCCATGCCTATCCCGTATGATTTACGAAAATACCGAACATAGTTCCAAAATATTGAACTGAGACATTGCCATGAGCATTCTGGAAAACGTGCAGCGCCTGCTGACGGTCTACGCCCAGGGCGTGACCGACCTGAGCTTCAGCGAGGTCGCCGAACAGCTGGATCTGCCGAAAAGCTCGGCCTCGCATCTGCTCAACCAGATGCACCGCTTCGGCCTGCTCGAGCAGAACCCGCAGACGCGGCGCTACCGCACCAGCGCGCTGCTGGCCCAGGCCTCGCACGCGCAGAACCACAGCAGTTCCTGGGACGATCAATGCCGGCAGGTGCTGGAGGAGCTGTCCGAGCGCACCGGCCTCACGGCCTATGTCTCGACGCTCAGCGGCGCGCAGACCATGGTCATCCAGCGGCTCGACGGCCGTTCGCCGGTGCAGGTGGTGTCGCCGCCGGGCTCGCTGCGCGCCGCCGGCGATACCGCGATGGGCCGCGCCATGCTGTCGCGCCTGAGCGCCAGCGAGTTCGAACTGCTGTATGGCAACGACCCGCTCGCGCCTCTCGATCCACCGAGCCAGGCCGGCCTGGCCCATGTCGGCGCGCTGGCCGAACAGGTGGCGCTGACCGCGCGCCAGCAGCATGCGGTGCTGGTCGACGCGGCGCTGCCCGGCGTGGGCGCGATCGCGGCCGCGGTGCGCCACCCGGTGAGCGGCGAGCTGCGCGGCTTCTGCCTGTCGTTTGTCGCCGGTGTCCATGCGCCCATGGATGCCCCCTCCCTCAATCAGTACCGGCAGCTGATGCTCGATGAGGTCGGCGCGCTCGGCCGCCGCGTCAGCGACCGCTACTGGAGCGAACCCGCACTGCCGCCCGCGCAGTGGTCCCCTTCCCTGTGAACCTCCGAACATGCAACTTCTTCTCCTGAGCAACTCCAGCAGCCCGCTGGGTTTCCTGACCCATGCGCTGCCCGCGATCGCCGAATGGGCCCAGCCGGCCGCGGGCACGCGCGTGCTGTTCGTGCCCTATGCGGGCGTGACGCGCACCTGGGACGCGTATGAAACCCTGGTTGCCGAGGCGCTGCAGCCGGCGGGCCTGGCGCTCGACTCGCTGCACCGCGCGCAACGTCCGCTCGAGGCCATCGCGCGCGCCACGCACATCGTGGTCGGCGGCGGCAACACCTTTGCGCTGGTGCGCGAACTGCGCCGCACCGGCCAACTGGCCGCGATTGCCGAGCGCGTGCGTTCGGGCGGCGCGCGCTATCTGGGATGGAGCGCCGGCGCCAACCTGGCCTGCCCGCGCCTGTGCACCAGCAACGACATGCCCATCGTCGACCCGCTGGGCTTCGACACGCTGGGCCTGGTGCCGTTCCAGATCAACCCCCACTACACCGAGGCCCACCCCGAGGGCCACCGCGGCGAGACGCGCCAGCAGCGGCTGCGCGAGTTCGCGCTGCTCAATCCCGGCGTGCCGGTGCTGGGCTTGCCCGAAGGCACGGGCGTGCGCGTCGATGCCGGCAGCTACACGCTGCTGGGCGACCCGCAAACCCCGGCGCGCTGGTTCACCGATGCCGATGTCCCCGCCATCCTGCCGATGGGCCCCTGGAAATTCTGACCCCATGAAACACACTTCCCACTTCATCGATCTCCTGTCCAGCGCCCATGTGAGCGGCGAGAGCATTGCCCAATACCTGCGCGGCTTCGGCGTCGGCAGCATCCGCGTGACGCCCGTGAGCCAGGACGGCTTGTCGACCGACTTCATCGCGATTGAAATCCCCGGCAGCAACCCCGAGGCGCCGCGCCTGGGCCTCGTCGGGCGCCTGGGCGGCGTGGGCGCGCGCCCCAGCGTCACCGGCCTGGTCTCGGACAGCGACGGCGCCGTCGTCGCGCTGGCCGCGGCCGCGCAGCTGATGGAGATGCACAACCGCGGCGACCAGCTCGAAGGCAGCGTGCTGATCCACACCCATATCTGCCCGCGCGCCGGCACGCGCCCGCACCACCCGGTGCCGATGATGAAGTCGCCGTTCGCGATGCGCGAGATGATGCGCCATGAAGTCAGCGCGCGCATGGATGCGATCCTGGCCGTGGACACCACGCGCGGCAACCGCCTGGTGAACCAGCGCGGCGTGGCGCTGACACCGGTCGCCAAGCAGGGCTACCTGCTGCCGATTCCCGATCTGATGCTCGACCTGATGGGCTGGGTCAGCGGCGAGCTGCCGTTGACGCTGCCGCTGACCACGCAGGACATCACGCCTTATGAAAACGGCCTGCCGCATGTGAACTCGATCATGCAGCCGACGATTGCCAGCGATGCTCCCGTGGTGGGCGTGGCGCTGACCGCCCAGACCACGGTGCCGGGCTGCGCCACGGGCGTGACCAACGCCTGGGACACCGATGTCGCGATGCGCTTTTGCATCGAAGTCGCCAAGATGTTCGGCGCCGGCAAGCTGCCGTTCGTGCATGCCGAGCACTGGGCCCAGCTGCAGGCGCGCTACGGCTCGCTCGCGCACCTGCAGACCGTCGGCAACGCGCCGGCGGGCGCCTGAGGAGCCGCAGATGGCACGCCGCATCGCGTTCTTCACCATTGGCGAATCGCCACGCTCCGACGTCGTGCCCGAAATGGCCCAATGCCTGGGCGCGGATGTGCGCATCGACGAGTTCGGTGTGCTGGACGGACTGGATGCCGCGCAGCGCGCCGCGCTCGCGCCCGTTGCGGGCCGGCACCGGTTTGCGACGCGGCTGCGCAGCGGCGGCCAGATCGAGCTGGACCAGCATGCGACCGAGGCGCGCCTCGCGGCGCTGATGCAGCAGGCAGACGGCAAGGGCTACGACCTGCTGGTGCCTTTGTGCACCGGCACGCTGATCCCGCGCATGCGCAGCCTGGTGGTCGAGCCGCAGCAGGTCGTCGACCACCATGTCGCGGCGCTGTCCGCGCACTGCACGACGCTGGGCCTGATCGTGCCGCTCGCCGCCCAGGTCGACACCTTCCACCTGGCCCAGCCCGTGGCCTGCGCGGTGCAGACCGTGCATGCCTCGCCCTACGAAGCCGATCCCGCGGCCGCGGCCACGGCATTCGATGCCGCGGGCCGCGCGCTGGCCGGCTGCGACCTGATCGTCATGCACTGCATGGGCTACAGCCAGGCCATGCGCGCACGCGTCGCCGCCGCCAGCGGCCGGCCGACGCTGCTGTCCAACCGCATCGTCGCCGATGCGCTGGCGCAGTTGCTGGCGTGAACCAGATCCGAGCATCCTGAGCCTGTCGAAGTTACCCCCCCTTTTTTCACTGTGATTTTGAGGAATTCTTCCATGTCGATTCGACCAATGATCCACGCCGGTGCCTGCGCCCTGACCCTGGCCGCCACCGCCCTTGGCTCCACCGCGGCCATGGCCCAGTGGAAGCCCGAGCGTCCCGTGAAGCTGCTGGTGGGCTTCGCGCCCGGCGGCTCGGCCGATACGCTGGCGCGCCTGATCGCCGATCCGCTGAGCCGCAGGATCGGCCAGCCTGTGGTGGTCGAGAACATCCCCGGCGCGGGCGGCAACATCATGGCCCAGCGCCTGTCCACCGCGCCTGCGGACGGCTACACGCTGGGCATGGGCGCCGCGGGTTCGATGTCGGTGACCTTCCACCTGAACCCTTCGGCCACCAAGTACAAGCCCGAGAGCTTCGCGCCCGTGACGCTGCTCGCGACCCAGCCCAACGTGGTCATCGTCAACAACAATGTGCCCGCGTCGAACATCAACGACCTCAAGAGCTACATCCAGAAGAATCCGCAGGCCAGCTACGGCATTGCCGGCATCGGCATCTCCAACCACCTGATTGCCGAGTCGATGCTCAGCCGCATGGGCGTGAAGATGGAAGCCGTGGCCTACAAGGGCGCGGCGCCCGTGATCACCGATCTGCTGGGCGGCCACATCGCGATGACGGTCGACAACATCACCACCGCTGCCGCGCTGGTCAAGGAAGGCAAGGTCAAGGCCCTGGGCGTGACCACCGCCAAGCGCGCGCCGCAGCTGCCCGATGTGCCGACGCTGCAGGAGCAAGGCATCCAGAACTTCGACATGCCCACCTGGCAAGGCCTGTTTGCGCCCGCCGGCCTGCCGGCCGACGTGATGAAGACCTATTACCAGGCCGTGCAGGAAGTGCTCAAGGACCCGGCAACGCATGAAAAGATGGCGCTGCTGGGCTCCGAGCCCGTGCCCGGCGTGTCGTCGGCCGAGTTCGTGAAGTACCTGGCCAAGGACCGCCAGCAGTGGGCGCAGACCATCAAGGCAGCGAATATCCAGCCGCAATAAGCGATGGGCCGTTTGCGCCGAGCGGACGGCCGCGTCGCACGGCCTGGGGCGGTGGCAAAGGCCGCTTGCCCGGCCGAGTTCAGGCCGTCCATGCTTCGACAGGCTCAGCACGAACGGACGGTCCTGTTCGTGGCTAACTCCACCTGTTCGTGCTGAGCCCCACCCGTTCGTGGTGAGCTTGTCGAACCACGGTCCCCGGGGCGACGCAAAACCCGCTTGCTTGGCCGAGTTCAGGCCGTCCATGCTTCGACAGGCTCAGCACGAACGGACGGTCAGGTTCGTGCTGAGCCCCACCCGTTCGTGGTGAGCTTGTCGAACCACGACCCCGGAGCGATCGCAAAGCCCGCTTGCTTGGCCGAGTTCAGGCCGTCCATGCTTCGACAGGCTCAGCACGAACGGACGGTCAGGTTCGTGCTGAACCCCACCCGTTCGTGGTGAGCTTGTCGAACCACGGCCCCGGGGCGATGGCAACGCCCGCTTGCACGGCCG
The DNA here is from genome assembly GCF_013363755.1 of Comamonas antarctica. Taxonomy (NCBI): domain Bacteria; kingdom Pseudomonadati; phylum Pseudomonadota; class Betaproteobacteria; order Burkholderiales; family Comamonadaceae; genus Comamonas; species Comamonas antarctica. Next base: position 1,052,657 of record NZ_CP054840.1, on the reverse strand, counting down.
AGCGCAGGCCGTCCATGCTTCGACAGGCTCAGCACGCACGGAGGACCCAGGCGGGGCGTCCATTGCGCGGCGTGAACGGATGAAGCCTCAACCCCGCCGCTGCAGCAGCTGCGCCGCCACGGCCACCGCAATCACTTCGGGCTCCTTGCCGGTGATGCCCGGCAGGCCTATGGGGCAGGTCACCTGATCGAGCTCTTGCTCGCTGAAGCCGCGCTGCGCGAGCCGCTTGCGGAACACCGCCCATTTGGTCGCGCTGCCGATCAGGCCGATGAAATCGAGGTCGGCGCGTTCGCGCTGGCGCTGCAGGCAGGCGGCCACCACTTCCAGGTCTTCGGCATGGCTGAAGCTCATGATCAGCACCTGCGCATGCGCGGCGAGATCGGCGACCGCGGCCTCGACCGGTGCGGAATGCTCGCAGTCCACGCCGCTGTCCGGCGCCAGCCACTGCGGCGCGAAGACCGCATCGCGGCTGTCGATCCAATGCAGCCGGCACGGCAGCCGCGCCAGCAACTCCACCAGCGCATGGCCCACATGGCCTGCGCCAAACAGTGCGACCTGCAGCGCCGGCCGCTGGCGTCCGGCGCTGCGCTGGCCCAATGCGCGCAGGCCCGCCATATCGCCCTGCGCCAGCGGTTCGAAGCGCAGCCACACCACGCCGCCGCAGCACTGGCCCAGGCTCGGACCCAGCGCGAAGCGCTGCTCGAATGCATTGCCGCCCAGCGCGAGCAAGGCGCGCGCGCGGGCCATGGCCTCGAACTCGAGGTGGCCACCGCCTATCGTGCCCAGCAACTTGTCGGCAAACACCAGCATCCAGGTCCCGGCGCCGCGCGGCACCGAACCCTGGGCGTCGATGACTTCGACCCAGCAGGCCGGCGCGGTGCCGAGGCTGTCAACGGCTGTATTCAATGTATTCAAATGAAAATCCCCCTCGGCTTTGTCAGCGTGGTGCATGGTCTTGGCCACTTTCAGCAGCGTTCGGGCAGGCTTTCAGGATAATCTTGCAACATGTCCGATAAGCGTTCATCTTCCCCGTCTTCTTCCCGCCAGCGCCCCTGGCTCTGGGGTGGCCTGATGGCCGCCATGGCCTCGCTGCTGCCGGCTTGCAAGTCGCCGCCGCGTCCGCCCGAGCCCGGCCCGGGTTCGGCCGTGCAGGGCCCCTCGGCAGGCCGGCCCGGTTCCTCCGATGCCGCCACCCCGCGCGCCTATCGCCAGGACGCGGCCCGGCATCTGTATGCACAAAACGCGCCACGCATCTACCAGGGCCAGCTGCCCGCGGTGCTGTATGCCATCGGCGTGCTCGAAGTCGATATCGACCGCAATGGCCGCGTGCAGCGCCTGCACTGGATGCGCGCGCCGCGCCATGCCCCCGAAGTCATTGCCGAGATCGAACGCACGGTGCGCGCCGGCGCGCCCTACCCCGTGCCGGCGCGCATGGGCAAGGTCACCTATACCGATACCTGGCTCTGGGACAAATCGGGCAAGTTCCAGCTCGATACGCTGACCGAGGGTCAGCTGTAGCCCGGCCCTGGTTCAAGAACCCCTGTAGGTCGAATAGCTCCACGGGCTGACCAGCAGCGGCACGTGGTAATGCTGTTCGGCATGCGCGACCCCGAAGTCCAGGCTCACGCGGTCGAGGAAATTCGGCTCGGGCAGCGCCACGCCGCGGGCCTTGAAATACGCGCCCACGTCGAAGCTCAGGCGGTAGGTGCCGGGCTGCAGGCTGGCGTTGTCGAGCAGCGGCCCATCGGTGCGGCCGTCGGCGTTGAGCACCAGCTGGCGCACCAGCGTGGCCTGGTCGCCCTCGGTGCGGAAAAAGGCAACGGCCATGCCTGCGGCGGGGCAGCCGTGCATGGTGTCGAGAACGTGGGTGCTCAGGCCCATGGGAAATCTCCTGGTGCGAAGGGCTTGCCGGCTGGCAGCCTGTGACGCAAAATTGTATACAATTTTAGTGTTCATTCGCCACGATCCGACCATGGAATCCACGACCACCCGCACCATTGCCGACGCGCTGACCCGCGCCATCGTGGAGCACCGGCTGCGCCCCGGCACCAAGCTCGGCGAGCAGAAGCTGGCCGACCATTTCGGCGTCTCGCGCACGCTGGTGCGCCAGGCGCTGTTCCAGTTGACGCAAAACCGCCTGGTCACGCTCGAGCCCGCGCGTGGCGCCTATGTCTCCACACCCTCGGTGCAGGAGGCGCGCGAGGTGTTTGCCGTGCGCCGCATGCTCGAGACCGAAATGGTGCGTGCCTTCATCGGCGAGGTCACGCCCGCCAAGATCGACGCCCTGCGCACCCATGTGGCCGCGGAGCAGGCCGCGCTCGACCAGCGCGATGTCGGCCAGCGCACCGAGCTGCTGGGCGACTTCCATGTGCGCATGGCCGAACTGATGGGCAACGAGGTGCTGGCGCAGCTGCTGGGCGACCTGACCTCGCGCTGCGCGCTGATCATGCTGATGTACCAGTCGCAGCTTGCCGCCGAGCACTCGCACGAGGAGCATGCGCAGATCGTCGAGGCCCTCGCGGCCAAGGACGCCGAGCTTGCCGTGCGCCTGATGCAGGAACACTTATTGCATGTCGAGTCTGGCCTGAGCTTCGAGCGCGAATTGCCCGTCAACGAGCTGTCCCAGGCCCTTTCTCCCCTCTGAACCCTTCACGCATGCTCTACGACGCCACCGCTTCCTACCCCCGCGACCTGGCCGGCTACGGCCGCAACCCGCCCCACGCCCAATGGCCGAAAAAAGCGCGCATCGCAGTGCAGTTCGTGCTCAACTACGAGGAAGGCGGCGAGAACAGCGTGCTGCATGGCGACCCCGCCAGCGAGCAGTTCCTGTCGGAGATGTTCAACCCGGCGGCCTATCCCGAGCGCCACATGAGCATGGAAGGCATCTACGAATACGGTTCGCGCGCGGGCGTCTGGCGGCTGCTGCGTGAGTTCGAGAAACGCGGCCTGCCGCTCACGGTGTTCGGCGTGGCCAGCGCGCTGCAGCGCCATCCCGACGTCACCCAGGCGTTTGTCGACCTGGGCCATGAAATCGCCTGCCACGGTCTCAAGTGGATCCACTACCAGGGCGTGCCCGAGGAAGTCGAGCGCGAGCACATGCGCCAGGCCATGGACATCTTCGCGCAGCTGTTCGGCAGCCGCGCCGAGCACGGCCTGGGCTGGTACACCGGCCGCGACAGCCCCAACACCCACCGCCTGGTCGCCGATTTCGGCGGCTTTGCCTACGACAGCGACTATTACGGCGACGACCTGCCGTTCTGGATGAAGGTCGCCCGGAGCGACGGCAGCCGCACGCAGCAGCTGATCGTGCCGTACACGCTCGACTGCAACGACATGCGCTTCGCGCTGCCCCAGGGCTTCTCGCATGCCGACCCGTTCTTTCAATACCTCAAGGACACGTTCGACGTGCTCTACGCCGAAGGCGATCCCGCGGGCGACAACGCGCCCAAGATGATGAGCATCGGCATGCATTGCCGGCTGCTGGGCAAGCCCGGGCGCATCGCCGCGCTGCAGCGTTTTCTCGACCATATCCAGCAGCACCGCCATGTCTGGATCTGCCGCCGCATCGATATCGCGCGCCATTGGGCGCTGACCCACCCCTGCCAAGACTGAACCACATGCCCCTGACGCTGGAACAACTCAATCGCGCCGACCCGGTCGAGGCGCTGGCCCTGCTCGACGGGCTCTACGAACACTCGCCCTGGATCGCCGCCGCCGCGCTGGCGCAGCGGCCGTTCCGCTCGCTGGCCCACCTGCGCCAGGCGCTGATCGCGGTGCTGGCCGCGGCGCCCGCGCAGGCGCAGCTCGACCTGATCCGCGCCCACCCGGAGCTGGCCGGCAAGGCCATGGTCGCGCGCAGCCTCACGGCCGAGTCGACCAATGAGCAAAACCGCGCCGGGCTCACGCAATGCACGCCCGAGGAATTCGCGCGCATCCAGCAGCTCAACGCCGACTACAACGCGCGCTTCGGCTTCCCGTTCATCCTGGCGGTGCGCGGCCCGCGCGGGCTGGGCCTGAGCAAGCAGGAAATCATCGACACGTTTGCGCGGCGCCTGCAGCACCACCCCGACTTCGAACGCGCCGAGGCGCTGCGCAACATCCACCGCATTGCCGAGATCCGTCTGAACGACAAGTTCGGCATCGAACCCGTGCTGGGCAACGATGTCTGGGACTGGCAAGAGGCGCTGGCCGAATACTCCGACCCGGGCTTTGCCGAAAAGGGCCAGCTCACCGTCACCTACCTCACCGATGCGCACCGCGCCTGCGCCCAGCGCATCAGCGCCTGGATGCGCGACTGCGGTTTCGACGAGGTCTTCATCGATGCCGTGGGCAATGTCGTCGGCCGCTACCACCCGGCCGCGCCGGACGGCCGCTACCTGCTGACCGGCAGCCACTACGATACCGTGCGCAATGGCGGCAAGTACGACGGCCGCCTGGGCATCTTCGTGCCCATGGCCAGCGTTCGCGAGCTGCATCGCGCGGGCCGGCGCCTGCCGTTCGGCATTGAAGTGGTGGCCTTTGCCGAAGAGGAAGGCCAGCGCTACAAGGCCACCTTCCTGGGCTCGGGCGCGCTGATCGGGGACTTCGAACCCGAATGGCTCGAGCAGCAGGACGCCGATGGCATCACCATGCGCGCCGCCATGCTGCATGCGGGCCTGAACCCGGACGACATTCCCGCCATAGAGCGCGATCCGTCGCGCTACCTGGGCTTTGTCGAAGTGCATATCGAGCAGGGCCCGGTACTCAACGAGCTGGACCTGCCGCTGGGCGTGGTGACTTCGATCAACGCCGGCGAGCGCTACTTCTGCGAGATGACCGGCATGGCCAGCCATGCGGGCACCACGCCCATGAACCGGCGCCGCGATGCCGCCATGGCCGTTGCCGAACTCGCGCTGTACGCCGAGCAGCGCGCCGCGCGCGACGGCGATTCGGTGGCCACCATCGGCCAGTGGGAAGTGCCCAACGGCTCGATCAACGTCGTGCCCGGGCGCTGCCTGTTCAGCCTCGACATGCGCGCGCCCACCGATGCGCAGCGCGATGCGCTGGTGGCCGACGTGCTGGCCGAACTCGAAGCCATCACCGCGCGCCGCGGCGTGCACTGCAGCTGGGAACGCGCGATGAGCGGGTCCGCCGCGCCCAGCCATCCGGCCTGGCAGCAACGCTGGGAGCGCGCCGTCGAGGCGCTGGGCCTGCCGGTGCTGCGCCTGCCCAGCGGCGCCGGCCACGATGCCCGAAAGCTGCATGCCATCATGCCCCAGGCCATGCTGTTCGTGCGCGGCCTCAATGCCGGCATCAGCCACAACCCGCTGGAAAGCACCACCGCCGACGACATGCAGCTCGCAGTCGATGCCTTCACCCATGTCCTGAACCAATTGAGCGAGCAAGCCCCATGAGCCAAGCCACGACCTACAGCGCACTCGATGCCTGGATCGACCAGCATTTCGACGAGGAAGTGCGCTTCCTGCAGGCCCTGGTGCAAATTCCCACCGACACCCCGCCGGGCAACAATGCGCCGCATGCCGAGCGCACCGCCGCGCTGCTGCAAGACTTCGGCATGCAGGCCGAGAAGCATGCCGTGCCCGCGGCCGAGGTCGAGGCTTATGGCATGCAGTCGATCACCAACCTCATCGTGCGCCGGCCTTATGGAAAGCCAGGAACGGGCCGCACCATTGCGCTCAATGCCCATGGCGACGTGGTGCCGCCCGGCGAAGGCTGGAGCCGCGACCCATATGGCGCGCAGATCGAGGACGGCAAGCTCTACGGCCGCGCCGCGGCCGTGAGCAAGAGCGATTTCGCGAGCTTCACCTTTGCCGTGCGCGCGCTCGAAGCCGTGGCACGCCCGGCGCAGGGCGCAATCGAGCTGCACTTCACCTATGACGAGGAGTTCGGCGGCGAACTCGGCCCGGGCTGGCTGCTGGACCAGAAGCTGACCAAGCCCGACCTGATGATTGCCGCGGGTTTCAGCTACGAAGTGGTCACCGCGCACAACGGCTGCCTGCAGATGGAAGTCACGGTGCACGGCAAGATGGCGCATGCGGCCGTGCCGCATACCGGCGTCGACGCCCTGCAGGCCGCCACCGCGCTGATGAACGCGCTGTATGCCGAGAACGCCAGGTACCGCCAGATCACCTCGGCCGTGCCCGGCATCTCCCATCCGTATCTCAACATCGGACGCATCGAGGGCGGCACCAATACCAATGTGGTGCCGGGCAAGGTCGTGCTGAAACTCGACCGGCGCATGATTCCCGAGGAAAACCCGCAGGACGTCGAAGCCAGCATCCGCGCCGTGATGGCCGGTGCCGTGGCCGCGTTCAACCAGCTGCACGGCCTTGAAGGCGACGCCGCGGTGCGCATCGACATCAAGCGCCTGCTGCTGGCGCGCGCCATGACGCCGCTGGCGGGCAACCAGCCGCTGGTCGATGCCCTGCAGCAGCATGGCGAGGCGGTATTCGGCAAGAAGCCGCCCGCCGTGGGCACGCCGCTCTACACCGATGTGCGCCTCTATGTCGCGCACGGCATCCCGGGCGTGATCTATGGCGCGGGTCCGCGCACGGTGCTGGAGTCCCATGCCAAGCGCGCCGACGAGCGCCTCGATCTCGAAGACCTGCGCCGCGCCACCAAGGTCATTGCGCGCAGCCTGCACGACCTGCTCGCCTGAGCACGCCAGGGTCCGCCCCGTATGGAGGCGCGCCCTTGACCCGCATCAAGACCCCCCTGCAATACGGGACATTGGCCGACATGGGCACGGCCCGTGCGACGGCCTGGGCGCTCGCGGCGCCCCGGTACAAACAAGGCATGGCGCGCCATTGCCCGGTGCGCCTTCCATTTGCCAGGAGCGCCGCATGAGCACACAGATCCCTCCCCCAGCAAACCCCGTCCCCGCCGATCCGGACCTGGCCGAGCAGGCCGTTCCCGGCCATGGCGTCCCGTCCCAGGATCCCAATCCCGCGGCGCAGGTGGCGCTGACGCCGCAGGAGGCGGAACGTGAATCCAAGTCGGTGCTGATGGGCGGCGGCCTGGTCGCGGGTGCCGCCACCGGCGCGGCCGTCGGCGCCGCGGTGGCCGGGCCCGTGGGTGTCGTGGTCGGCGGCATGATAGGCAGCGTGGCCGGCACGCTGGGCGGCGCGGCCGCCGGCGGCGCCGCCGATGCCGATGGCCCTGCGCACCCCGCCGCACCGGGCGAAAAGGCATAAGCCGCCTGCAACAACCCTGTCTCCGTGCCGGCTCCCGGCCTGCACTTGCCCGCCCGGCCAGCCCCGGCGGGCTTTTTTGCGCGCGCGGCCGTGGCTGCGGCCATCGATTTGCTTGTCCCAGTGCCCCGCGATGGCACTTGAGCCCTGTCACGCCGCCGTCATCAGGTAAGCTCGCAACAAAAGCCATTTGTTGTCGAGACTCTTTCGTATGACCCAGAACCTGTCCACCGCCGAGCAAGCCCTGCGCGATGCTGCGCGCGAATACCACCGCAGCCCGAACAAGGGCAAGATCTCGGTGACCCCGACCAAGCCGCTGTCCAACCAGCGCGACCTGTCGCTGGCCTACTCCCCGGGCGTGGCCTATCCCTGCCTCGATATCGAGGCCGATCCCTCGCTGGCCGCCGAGTACACCGCGCGCGGCAACCTGGTCGGCGTGGTCACCAACGGCACGGCCGTGCTGGGCCTGGGCGACATCGGTCCGCTGGCGAGCAAGCCGGTCATGGAGGGCAAGGGCTGCCTGTTCAAGAAATTTGCGGGTGTCGACGTGTTCGACATCGAACTCGCCGAACGCGATCCGGACAAGCTGATCGAGATCATTGCCGCGCTCGAGCCCACGCTGGGCGGCATCAACCTCGAGGACATCAAGGCCCCCGAGTGCTTCTACATCGAGCAGGAGCTGTCCAAGCGCATGAACATTCCGGTGTTCCATGACGACCAGCACGGCACCGCCATCATCTCCAGCGCCGCGCTGCTCAACGGCCTGGAACTGGTGGGCAAGGACATCGACAAGGTCAAGGTCGCCGTGTCGGGCGCAGGCGCCGCGGCGATTGCCTGCGTCAACGTGATGGTGGGCCTGGGCGTGAAGCGTGAAAACGTGTTCATGTGCGACTCCAAGGGCCTGATCTACGAAGGCCGCCCCGGCGGTCTCGACGCCTCCAAGGCGCAGTACGCGCAAAAGACCGAAGGCCGCACGCTGGCCGACGCGGTCGACGGCGCCGACGTGTTCCTGGGCTGCTCGGCACCCGGCGTGCTCACGGCCGAGATGGTCAAGACCATGGCCGACAAGCCGATCATCCTGGCGCTGGCCAACCCCGAGCCCGAAATCCGCCCCGAGCTGGCCAAGGCCATCCGCCCCGACTGCATCATCGCCACCGGCCGTTCGGACTACCCGAACCAGGTGAACAACGTGCTGTGCTTCCCCTACATCTTCCGCGGCGCGCTCGATTGCGGCGCGACCAAGATCACCGAGGAAATGAAGCTGGCCTGCGTGCGCGAGATCGCCAACCTCGCCAAGGCCGAGATGAGCGATGAGGTCGCCGCCGCCTACCAGGGCAAGGAACTGTCGTTCGGCCCCGACTACATCATTCCCACGCCCTTCGACGTGCGCCTGATCCTGCGCATCGCGCCCGCCGTGGCGCGCGCCGCCGAAGCCTCGGGTGTGGCCACGCGCCCGATCGCCGACTACGACGCCTACCGCGAGAGCCTGTCGCGCTTCGTCTACTCGACCAGCATGTTCATGCGCCCGGTGTTCGCCGCGGCCAAGCAGAACCTGCAGCGCGTGGCGTATGCCGAAGGCGAAGACGAGCGCGTGCTGCGCGCCGTGCAGGTCGCGGTCGATGACGGCCTGGCACTGCCCATCCTGATCGGCCGCCCCGCCGTGATTGCCACGCGCATCGCCAAGGCCGGGCTGCGCCTGCAGCCGGGCAAGGATGTCGAGGTCTGCGACCCCGAGGACGATCCGCGTTTCCGCCAGTACTGGGAGACCTACCACAAGCTGATGGGCCGCAACGGCATCACGCCCGAGAACGCCAAGGCCGCCGTGCGCCGCTCGAACACGCTGATCGCCGCGCTGATGGTGCACCTGGGCGATGCCGATGCGATGCTGTGCGGCCTGGTCGGACGCTTCGACAGCCACCTCGAGCATATCGAGAAGGTGCTGGGCCTCAAGGACGGCGCGCCGGGCTTTGCCACCGTGAACGCGCTGATGCTCGAAAGCCGCACGCTGTTCATCGCCGACACCTACATCAACGACAACCCCGACGCCGAACTGCTGGCCAGCATCGCGCAGATGGCGGCCGAGGAAGTGCAGCGCTTCGGCCTGCCGCCCAAGGTGGCGTTCCTGTCGCACTCGAACTACGGCTCGTCGACACGTCCCTCGGCGCTGAAGATGCGCGCCGCGCGCGACCAATTCGCGCAGAACGTGCCGCACATCGATTGCGACGGCGAAATGCACGGCGACGCCGCGCTGTCGCCCGAAGTGCGCGCCCGCGCGCTGCTGGAAACCTCGCTCGACGGCGAAGCCAACGTGCTGATCTGCCCCAACCTCGACGCCGCGAACATCCTGTTCAACGTGCTCAAGATCACGGCCGCGCACGGCACCACCATCGGCCCGATGCTGCTGGGCAGCGCCGCCGCCGCGCATGTGCTCACGCCTTCGAGCACCGTGCGCCGCGTCGTCAACATGACGGCGCTGGCCGCGGCCCAGGCGCAGACGCTGCACGCCGCCTGAACCGGCACCCTGCGCTGGCAGGGGCTGCGCTGAAGAAGCACGCTTTCGGGCGTGCTTTTTTGATGCGCAGCGCCGGGGTTGGGGCGCGCTTGGAGGTCATCGGACAGTGCGCCCGCCCATCCTTCGACAAGCTCAGGACGAACGGGATTTTTAGGTTCCGTTGTTTCTCAGAATGCATTGCGAGGCGTCTCCTCGCTTACCTCGCTCAGCGCGAAAGGGTTACCCGTTCGTGGTGAGCTTGCCTGGCCGGCCGCGTCGAACCATGAATGGCCTGCGCTACGACAAATCCTAGTCTTGTTTCCTGAGACCGGCCGTCCACCCTTCGACAGGCTCAGGGCGAACGGGGAGGCGTGGCTAGATCTCATCAATTGCCGTGCTGGCCTGCGCGGTCTGCGCCGAATCGGCGGCAATCGCAAAACGGTCGCGGCAGGTCACATAGAAGCTCGCGCCAAAGCGGCCCACGGGGAAATAATCCTGCAAGGACACGCGCCACTTGTCGGTGTCGACCAGGCCGTCGCGCACCGCGAGCCAGACCACGCGGCCGATGAACACATAGCGGCTTTCGGTTTCCATCACCTCGTGCAGCACGCATTCGAAGGCCACGGGCGCTTGCGCGATGCGCGGCGGCTTGACGCGCAGCGAGGGCATGGCGTCCAGGCCCACGTGCACCAATTCGCTTTGCGTCACCGGCAACCGGTCACCACAGCGGTGCATGGCCTCGGCAATGGCTTCGTCGGCGATGTGCACCACGAACTCGCGCGTGCGCAGGATGTGCGCGGCGGTGTCCTTGAGGTGGCCGTCGCTGAGCTTGTTGATGCTCACCATCACGATCGGCGGGTCCTCGCCGACCATGTTGAACATGCTGAACGGCGCGGCGTTCACGGTGCCGTCCTCGGCCAGCGTGGTGATCAGCGCAATCGGCCGCGGCACGATCAGGCTGGCCATCAGCTTGTAGCGGGCGTAGCTGTCTATCTGGGTGAAATCGATCTCGGTCATGGCACGGGCCTGGCATTTGAAGAATGGGAAAGCACGCCCTGCATTGCAAGCACGGTGGCTGGCGAGATTTTCGCAATAAGCATGCCGTGCCCAGCGCGCACGGGCGCACCAATTCGGCACACACATATGCCCTAAAAAGTGTATGCAGTCACTGTATGCAAATTTCGTCGCACCGCATCGGTGCAGCGCTGCCTGCCCCCGCTGCGCGCACTGCAATTTGCAAGCTGGCATTGTTTTTGCGCTGTCATGGTCAACAACCTTTCAAGGACCACCATGCACAAGCGTTTCTTCCTGAAGGCCGGCGCGGCCGCCCTCGCCCTGTCGTGCGTTGCCGCCCACGCGGCCAATACGCCGATCAAGTTCCAGCTCGACTGGCGCTTCGAGGGCCCGGCGGCATTCTTCCTGCACCCCGTGGCCAAGGGCCACTTCAAGGCCGAAGGCCTGGATGTGCAGGTGGACGCGGGCAGCGGCTCGGGCGGCGCGGTGCAGCGCGTGGCTTCGGGCACCTACGACATGGGCTTTGCCGACCTGGCCTCGGTGATGGAGTTCCACGCCAACAACCCCGATGCGCCGAACAAGCCGATTGCCGTGATGGTGGTCTACAACAACACGCCGTCGTCGATCATGGCGCTGAAGAAAAGCGGCATCAAGGCCGCCGCCGACCTGTCGGGCAAGAAGCTCGGCGCGCCGGTATTCGACGCCGGCCGCAAGGCCTTTCCGATCTTTGCCGCGGCCAACAAGATCAGCAACGTGACCTGGACCACGATGGACCCGCCGCTGCGCGAGACCATGCTGGTGCGCGGGGATATCGATGCGATCGCGGGCTTCACCTTCACCTCGCTGCTCAACCTCGAGGCGCGCGGCGTCAAGCCCCAGGACGTGGTGGTCATGCAGTACGCCGATCACGGCGTGAAGATGTACGGCAACGTGATCATCGCCAGCAGCAAGCTGATCCAGGAGAACCCCGAAGCCGTGCGCAAGTTCCTGCGCGGCTTTGCCAAGGGCGCGAAGGAAGTCATCGCCAAGCCCGCCGACGCGATTGCCGCGGTCAAGGCGCGCGACGGCATCGTCAACGTGCCGCTGGAGACACGCCGCCTGCAGCTGGCCATCGACACCGTGGTCAACAGCCCCGATGCGCGCGCCGAAGGCTTCGGCCAGCTCAACGCCTCACGCCTGTCGCTGATGGCCTCGCAGGTGTCCGACGTCTACGCCACCAAGCAGCGCGTGCAGCCCGCCGTGGTGTGGAACGGCAGCTTCCTGCCCGACGCCGCCACGCTCGACATCCTGCCGCGCAAGTAAGCACTCCTTTCCGCCCTCTTCACCAGGAACCTCCCGTGAACAAACGCTCTTTCCTGCAGACCGCCATTGCCGTCGCGTCGCTGACCGCCTCCGCCTGGAGCATCGCCGCGGCGCCGGCGCTCACGCCGCTCAAGTTCCAGCTCGACTGGCGCTTCGAAGGCCCGGCCGCGTTCTTCGTGCACCCCGGCGCCAAGGGCTACTACCAGGAACGCGGACTGGATGTGACGGTGGAGGCGGCCAGCGGCGCGGGCGCGATCCAGCGCGTGGCCTCGGGCACGCATGACCTGGGCTTTGCCGACCTGGCCGCGCTCATGGAGTTCCACGCCAACAATCCCGATGCGCCGATCAAGCCGGTGGCGGTGATGGTGATCTACAACACCACGCCGGCCTCGGTGATGGCGCTGAAGAAAAGCGGCATCAAGACCGCCGCCGACCTGACCGGCAAGAAGCTCGGCGCGCCGGTGTTCGACGCGGGCCGGCGCACGTTCCCGATCTTCGCGCAGGCCAACAACGTCGGCGCAGTGCAGTGGACCACCATGGACCCGCCGCTGCGCGAGACCATGCTGGTGCGCGGCGATGTCGATGCCGTGACCGGCTTCACCTTCACCAGCCTGCTCAATCTCGAGGCGCGCGGCGTCAAGCGCGAGGACATCGTCGTGCTGCCCTATGCCACGCATGGCGTGAAGCTCTACGGCAACGTGATCATTGCCAGCCCCAAGCTGATCGCCGAGAAGCCCGAAGCGCTCAAGGCCTTCCTCGAGGCCTTTGCCAAGGGCGCGAAGGAAGCCATTGCCCAGCCCGCGGCCGCGATCGCCTCGCTCAAGGCCAAGGACGGCCTGGTCAACACCGATGTCGAGACCAGGCGCCTGCAGCTGACCATCGAGACCGCCATCGACACGCCCGGCGCGCGCGAGGAAGGCTTCGGCCAGCTGCGCCTGCCGCGGCTGCAGCTGATGGCCGAACAGGTGGCCAAGGCCTATGGCACGAAGAACCCGGTGCCGGCCAATGCGGTCTGGAACGGCAGTTTTCTGCCATCCGCCGCTGCCCTCGACGTTCTCCCGAAAAAATGAGACCTGCGGGCTGACCGCCCGCCAAAGAAAAGAACCGCATGACGGACACCGCACCCCCCTTTGTCGACTTCCGCAACGTCTGGCTGGCCTATAACGACGAGCTGCGCGCGCAGAACCACTTTGCCGTCGAAGCCATCGACCTGCAGTTGCAGCAAGGCGAATTCATTGCCATCGTCGGGCCTTCGGGCTGCGGCAAGTCGACCTTCATGAAGCTCGCCACGGGCCTGCGCATGCCGTCCATCGGCCGCATCCTGATCGACGGCGAGCCCGTGACCGGCCCGCTGAAGATCTCGGGCATGGCCTTCCAGGCGCCTTCGCTGCTGCCCTGGCGCACCACCGTCGAGAACGTGCTGCTGCCGCTGGAGATCGTCGAGCCGCACCGCAGCCAGTTCAAGGCGCGCCGCGCGGAGTACGAGGAGCGCGCGCGCCGGCTGCTGCAAAAGGTCGGCCTGGCCGGCTACGAAGACAAGTTCCCCTGGCAGCTGTCGGGCGGCATGCAGCAGCGCGCGAGCATCTGCCGCGCGCTGATCCACGAACCCAAGCTGCTGCTGCTCGACGAGCCCTTTGGCGCGCTCGACGCGTTCACGCGCGAGGAGCTGTGGTGCATCCTGCGCGACCTCTGGACCGAGCAGAAATTCAATGTGATCCTGGTCACGCACGACCTGCGCGAATCGGTGTTTCTCGCCGACACGGTGTATGTGATGAGCAAGAGCCCGGGCCGCTTTGTCGTCAAGCGCGAGATCGAGCTGCCGCGACCGCGCGATCTGGAGCTGACCTATACCAAGGAATTCAGCGACATCGTGCACGAACTGCGCGGCCACATTGGCGCATTGCGCCATGCGACCCCAAGCATTGCAGCCAGCGTCTGAGCGCCAGCAGAAAGCCATCCATGAAAGTCTCCCCCCGTTTCCAGCGCTGGTCCCCGTGGCTGCTGATGCTGGCCATCGTGATCCTGTGGCAGGTCATCTGCTCCGCCTTCCAGGTCTCCGAGTTCATCTTTCCCAGCCCCTGGCTGATCCTCACGCAGTTCGTCGAGTTCAGCGGCGTGATTGCCATGCATGCCTGGCGCACCTACTGGGTGACCATGGCCGGTTTCGGCCTGGCGATTGTCGTCGGTGTGCTGCTGGGTTTCCTGATCGGCAGTTCGCGCCTGGCCTATGCCGCGCTGTACCCGCTGATGACGGCCTTCAACGCGCTGCCCAAGGCGGCATTCGTGCCGATCCTCGTGGTCTGGTTCGGCATCGGCGCGGGCCCGGCCATCCTCACGGCGTTCCTGATCAGCTTCTTCCCGATCATGGTCAACATCGCCACCGGCCTGGCCACGCTCGAGCCCGAACTCGAGGACGTGCTGCGCGTGCTGGGCGCCAAGCGCTGGGACGTGCTGACCAAGGTCGGCCTGCCGCGCTCGCTGCCCTACTTCTACGGCTCGCTCAAGGTCGCGATCACGCTGGCCTTCGTCGGCACCACGGTGTCGGAGATGACCGCCGCCAACGAGGGCATCGGCTATCTGCTGATCTCGGCCGGCTCGTCGATGCAGATGGGCCTGGCGTTCGCGGGCCTGCTGGTCGTGGGCGCCATGGCGATGGTCATGTACGAGCTGTTCAGCTGGGTCGAAAAGCGCACCACGGGCTGGGCGCACCGCGGCGCGCAGAACCACTGAGCCATTGCGTCAACCTGGGAGACATGACTTGAATCAGCCCTGCTCCCCCGCCGAGTCCGGCGCGCCCCCGCCCGTGCCGGGCGAGCCGGCCCATGACCTGGCCTGGCTGCGCCAGGCCATCCAGTGGGCGGCCACGGCGCGCGCGCGCGGCAACCGGCCGTTTGGCGCGGTGATCGTCTCCGCCGAGGGCCTGCTGCTGGCCGAGGCCTATTGCAACACCAGCGAGAGCGGCGACTGCACGGGCCATGCCGAGATCAACGCGCTGCGCCAGCTGCGCACCCCGGCCCAGCTCGAATGCCTGGCCCAGGCCACGCTTTATGCGTCGGCCGAGCCGTGCATGATGTGCGCGGGCGCGATACTGTGCAGCGGCATCCGGCGCGTGGTGTATGGCGTGTCGAACGACCGCCTGCGCCAGCTCTGCGGCCAGCGCATCGACGCCTTCCGCAGCAATATGGCGGCCGTGGAGCTGCTGGCGCTCGCGCCCCAGCCGATTGCCTGCGTCGGGCCGCTGCTGGCCGACGAGGCGCTCGAGCCGCATGCCGGCTACTGGGGCCACTGAGCCACCGCTGAACATTGGAATCCGCCGCATGGCATGGCTTGCAACACTGGAAATCGATTACGCCGTCTCGCACGGCAAAAGCGTCGTGCACCACCGCCACGACGGCCCGCTGCGCGTGCTGCGCAGCCTGTATCCCGAAGGCGCTGCGGTATGCCACAACGTGCTGGTGCACCCGCCCGGCGGGCTGGTGGGCGGCGACACGCTGGATATCCGCGCCCATGTGCAGGCCGGCGCGCATGCGCTGGTGACCACACCGGGCGCCACGCGTTTCTACCGCGCCGAGGGCGCTGCCGCCGTGCAGCAGACGCGGCTGGCGCTGGACGCAGGAGCGCGCATGGAATGGCTGCCGCTGGAAACCATTGCCTACAGTGGCTGCGAGGCGCACAACCGGCTGCGGCTCGAGCTGGCACCGGGCGCCGAGATGATCGGCTGGGATCTCACCGCGCTGGGACTGCCGAATGCCGGCCTGCCCTTTCTCGCGGGACGCTATACCCAGCATCTGGAGATCCCGGGCATCTGGCTCGAGCACGGCACGCTGGCCGCCGACGACACGCTGCTGATGGATGGCGCTCTGGGCCTGGCCGGCCAGCGCTGCTTCGCATCGCTGTTTTTCGTCGCCGGCAGCCCGATCGCACGCGAGCGCCGCGAAACCGCGCTGGAGCGGACGCGCGAACTCATCGAAGCCCATCCGCTGGCGGCGCGCTGCGGCGTCACCAGCCCGCACGATCAGGTGATCGTGCTGCGTGCGCTCGCGCCCGTGGTCGAGCCCGCGATGCAGCTGTGGCAGCAGGTCTGGCGGCTGTGGCGCGCGCATTTCTGGGATCTGCCCGCCGTCGCGCCGCGCATCTGGTCGATGTAGGGCGCGCCGCAGCCGCTTTGCCGCGCCGCGTTGGGTGAGAATGCAGCACTTTCCCCCAACGTTCCAGGAGAAAACCACTGCCATGCGCGTAGCCCTACTCACCGGCGGCGGCGACTGCCCCGGCCTCAATGCCGTCATCCGCGCGGTGACCAAATCGCTCATCCACCATGGCAACGCCGAGGTGCTGGGCATCGCCGACGGCTTCGAAGGCCTGATGGGCGAGAATCCGCGCGTCAAGCCGCTGGCCTGGGACGAGGTCTCGGGCATCCTGCACCAGGGCGGCACGATTCTCGGCACCAGCAACAGCGCCAACCCGCTGCGCGACGCGGCCACGCTGGCGCAGACCGGCGAGAACATCCGCCAGCTGGGCCTGGACGTGGTGGTGGCCATTGGCGGCGACGGCACGATGAGCCTGGCGCATGGCCTGGAGCAGGTCGGCCTGCGCTGCGTGGGCGTGCCCAAGACCATCGACAACGACATTGCCAACTGCGAGCGCAGCTTCGGCTTCGACACCGCCGTGGCCACGGTCACCGAAAGCCTGCGCCGCATCGAGAGCACGGCCATGAGCCACCACCGCGTGATGATCGTCGAGACCATGGGCCGGCATGCGGGCTGGCTCGCGCTCGAGGCGGGCATTGCCGGCGCGGCCGACATCATCCTGCTGCCCGAGATCGACTACGACCTGCAGGCGGTGATCCACGTCTGCCGCGCGCGCGAGGCGCGCCAGCGCTACACCATCATCTGCATCGGCGAAGGCGCGAAGGAAAGCGGCGCGAGCCAGACCGTGCGCGAGCAGGTGGCCGGCAGCCCGGACCCGGTGCGCCTGGGCGGCGTGGGCCATGTGCTGCGCGCGCGGCTGCAGCCGCACCTCAGAAGCGAAGTCCGCACCACGGTGCTGGGCCATGTGCAGCGCGGCGGCGACCCCACGCCCTTCGACCGCGTGCTGGCCACGCGCTTCGGCCACCACGCGGCGCAGCTGGTGATCCGCGGCGAATTCGGCCGCATGGTGACGCTGCAGGGTGGCCAGATCGGCAGCGTCGACATCGCGCGCGTGGCGAATGTGCAGCGCACGATCGCGCTCGATGACGGGCTGCTGGTGATGGCGCGGGATATCGGGATTTCGCTGGGGGAAATGCACACCCCCTGAGCGGCTTACGTCCTTGGCGGGCCCCCGCTTCCCCCTCTCATCCTTCGGTGAAGGGGGAGGCCCGCTCAGGGACGGCAGCCTCGGTGCGGGTGGCCCGCCTAGGGGCGGCTCTTCTTCGCTGCCCCCTTGCGGGGCTGCGCCAGTTTCACGCATCGCGCAGCATGGCAACCGTTCAAATCGCCACCAGCTGCCGTATCCCCTTCTCCTGCATCTCGCTGCCCGGCCCCTGCGCGATCACGGCGCCGCGCTGCATCACCAGGTACTGGTCGGCCAGTTCCTCGGCGAAGTCGTAGTACTGCTCGCACAGCAGCACCGCCATGCCGCGCTCGCGCGCCAGCATGCGGATCACGCGGCCGATGTCCTTGATGATGCTGGGCTGGATGCCCTCGGTGGGTTCATCGAGGATCAGCAGCTGCGGCCCGGGCGCGAGGGCGCGCGCAATCGCCAGCTGCTGCTGCTGGCCGCCCGAGAGATCGCCGCCGCGGCGCTGCAGCATCTGCTCGAGCACCGGAAACAGTTCGAACAGATCGGGGGGAATCGCCGTCCTGGCGCTGCGATACGCCAGCCCCATGCGCAGGTTTTCCTCGACGCTGAGGCGCGGGAAGATCTCGCGCCCCTGCGGCACGAAGCCGATGCCGGCGCGCGCGCGTTCATAGGGCGTGAGGCGCGATATCTCGCGGCCCTGCCATTCAATGCTGCCGCTGCGGATCGGCACGCGGCCCATCAGGCTCTTGAGCAGCGTGGTCTTGCCCACGCCGTTGCGCCCGAGCAGCACGGTGACCTGGCCCGGCTCGGCCTGCAGGCTCACGTCGCGCAGGATGTGCGAGCCGCCGTAGTACTGGTGGAGATTCTTGACTTTCAGCATGATTTCAGCGCCCCAGATAGACCTCGACCACGCGCTCGTCGGCCTGCACCTGGGCCAGCGGGCCCTCGGCCAGCACCGCGCCGTCGCACAGCACCGTGACCTTCTCCGAAATCGCGGCGATGAACGACATGTCGTGCTCGACCACCATCAGCGAATGCTGGCCCTTGAGGCGCAGGAACAGCTCGGCCGTGCGCACCGTTTCCTCGTCGGTCATGCCGGCCACGGGTTCGTCGAGCAGCAGCAGCCTGGGCTCCTGCATCAGCAGCATGCCGATCTCCAGCCACTGCTTCTGGCCATGGCTCAGCACGCCGGCCAGGCGCCCCACGGCAGCCGCGAGATGGATGGTGTGCAACACCTCGGCCAAACGGTCCTTTTGCGCGCTGTCGGGGCGAAAGAACATCGAGTGGCGCACGCCCTTGTGGGTCTTCAGCGCGAGTTCCAGGTTCTCGTACACCGTGAGGTTCTCGAACACCGTGGGCTTCTGGAACTTGCGGCCTATGCCCAGCTGCGCGATCTCGGGCTCGTTGTGGCGCAGCAGGTCGATGGTCGAGCCGAAGAACACCGTGCCGCGGTCGGGCCGGGTCTTGCCGGTGATGATGTCCATCATCGTGGTCTTGCCCGCGCCATTCGGGCCGATGATGCAGCGCAGCTCGCCGGGTGCGATATCGAGGTTCAGGCCGTTGATGGCCTTGAAGCCGTCGAAGCTCACGTGCACGTCTTCGAGGTACAGGATGCGTCCGTGGGTCACATCGACTTCGCCCGGCACGGCCATGCGCGCGTAGCTCGCGCTGCGCCCGCCCGAGTCGCCCGGCACCTGGGCCGCGCGCCGCGCCGCGAGCGCTTCGAGGCGCTCGGCGCCAGCATCCATCTGATCGGGGGTCATGGCAATTCTCCTGCCTCGGGTTTGGAGCGGCGCAGGCCGCGCAGCTGGCGCACCAGGCCGACGACGCCCTGCGGCAGGAACAGCGTCACACCGATGAACAGCGCGCCGAGGAAATACAGCCAGATCTCGGGCGCGCTCACGGTGAGCCAGCTCTTGGCGCCGTTGACGATGAACGCGCCGACGATCGGCCCGATCAGGCTCGCGCGCCCACCCACCGCGGCCCAGACCGCCATCTCGATGGAGTTGGCGGTGCTCATCTCGCCCGGGTTGATGATGCCCACCTGCGGCACATAGAGCGCGCCCGCGATGCCGCACATCATGGCGCTGATGCACCAGATCGTGAGCTTGTAGGGCAGCGGCGAGTAGCCCGAGAACATCACGCGCGTCTCGGCGTCGCGGATCGCCTGCAGCACGCGGCCGAACTTGCTCTGCACCAGCCAGCGCGCAAACAGGTAGCAGGCCAGCAGCATGCAGCCGGTGAGCACGAACAGGAACATGCGCATCTGCGGCGTCGCGATCGCCACGCCCAGGATGCGCTTGAAGTCGGTGAAACCGTTGTTGCCGCCAAGACCCGTCTCGTTGCGAAAGAACAGCAGCATCGCGGCATAGGTCAGCGCCTGCGTGATGATGGAGAAATACACGCCCTTGATGCGCGAACGGAACGCAAAGTAGCCGAACACGAAGGCCACCAGGCCCGGCACCGCGACCACCAGCAACAGCGTCGCAATGAAGCTGCCGCTGAGTTGCCAGTGCCAGGGCAGTTCCTTCCAGTCGAGGAACACCATGAAGTCGGGCAGCGTGCTGCCCGAATTGCCGTCGGCGCCGATCTGGCGCATCAGGTACATGCCCATCACATAGCCGCCGAGCGCGAAGAACAGCCCGTGGCCCAGGCTCAGAATGCCGGCGTAGCCCCAGATCAGGTCCATGGCCAGCGCGCAGATCGCGTAGCACATGATCTTGCCGAGCAGCGAGACCGCGTAGTCGGACAGATGGAACGCACTGCCGGCCGGCACCCACAGATTGAGCAGCGGCGCGACGGCGCAGATGGTGACCAGCGCCACCAGGAACAGCGCCCAGCCGCGGCGCGACAGCAGCGGCTTGGGGCCGGGCAGCACCAGAGAAGGAGTGGAATTATTTGCCAGCATTTCAAGCCTCCGCGCTGCGGCCCTTCATTGCAAAAATGCCTTGCGGGCGCTTCTGAATGAAGACGATGATGAACACCAGCACCGCGATCTTGGCCAGCACCGCTCCGGTCCAGCCTTCGAGGAATTTGCCCAGGATGCCCAGGCCCAGCGCCGCATAGACCGCGCCCAGCAACTGGCCCACGCCGCCCAGCACCACGACCATGAACGCATCGACGATGTAGCTCTGGCCCAGGTCGGGGCCGACATTGCCGACCTGGCTCAGCGCGCAGCCCGCCAGGCCGGCCACGCCCGACCCCAGCGCAAATGCCATGGTGTCGACGCGCGCCGTGTTCACGCCCACGCAGGCCGCCATGGCGCGGTTCTGCGTCACGCCGCGCACGAACAAGCCCAGGCGCGTGCGGCCGATGGTCCAGGCCATGGCCAGCAGCACCGCGGCCGCGAAGACGATGATCACCAGCCGGTTCAGCGGCAGTGTCAGATTGGGCAGCAGCTGCCAGCCGCCGCTCATCCAGGACGGGTTCTCGACGCCGACGTTCTGCGCGCCGAACAGGCTGCGCACCAGCTGCATCAGCACCAGGCTGATGCCCCAGGTGGCCAGCAGCGTCTCGAGCGGGCGGCCGTAGAGGAAGCGCAGCACCGTGCGTTCCATCAGCGCGCCGACCGCGGCCGCGGCCAGGAAGGACAGCGGCACGGCGGCCAGCAGATACGCGTCGAAAGCATTGGGCAGATAGGCCTGGAACAGGTTCTGCACCATATAGGTGGCATAGGCGCCGATCATCATCAGTTCGCCATGCGCCATGTTGATCACGCCCATCAGGCCGTAGGTGATGGCCAGGCCCAGCGCCACCAGCAGCAGGATGGAGCCCAGGCTGATGCCGGTGAACACCACGCCCAGGCGTTCGCCCCAGGCCAGGCGGTCATCGACCTGCGCCAGCGAGCGCCGCAGCTGCGCCTGCACGCGCTCGTCGCTTTCCTCGGCGAGGCGCGTCTGAAGCAGCAGCCGTGCCTGCGGCGAGCCGCTGTCGCCGAGCGCGGCGGCCGCGTCGCGGCGCTGCAGCACATCGCTGCTACCCAGCTGCGCGGCGGAGCGCGCGAGTTCCAGCGACTGGCGCGCCTGGGCATCCTTTTCCTGGGCCAGCGCGCGGTCCAGCAGCGGCAGGCGCTCGGGCGAGGGCTGCTTGAGCATGGCCTGCGCGGCCTCGCGCCGGCGCACGGTGTCGGGCGCAAACAGATCGAGCGCGGCCAGCGCGGCGGAGATCTCGCCGCGCAGCCGGTTGTTGTTCATGACGTCTTCGGCGCCTTCGGGCAGCGCCACGGCGGCGCCGCTCACGGGGTCGCTGGCCTGGCCGCCCTGCACGACGAGCGCGCGGCCGTCGGCGACCACCACGGCATCATCGGCCATGGCGCGCAGATAAGGGCCCAACGGCGCAGTGGGTGAGGCCAGCGCAGCTTCGATGGCGGCAATGCGCGCATCCGAGTCGCCCTGGGCCATGGCCAGCGCCTGCGCGGGCGTGAGCGCATGGGCCGCCGTCGCGCCCAGCAGCGCACAGGCCAGCGCCGCGCGGCGCAGCAGCGCTGCAGCGGCCGGGCGCAGGCCGGTGGTCAGAAAGTATCCAAGCATGGTGGTGCCGATTCCAATAAAGACGCGCGGCCTGCACTGCAGACCGCGCCAAGTGAGGCGCAGCAGCGGGATGCGCTGCTGCCGCGGTCAGATCACTTCTTTTCTGGTTCGTCTTTTTTCTTGTCGTTGCCGGGGATGTAAGGGCTCCAGGGCTTGGCCTTGATCGGCGCGGGCGTCTTCCAGACCACGTTGAACTGGCCGTCGGCCTTGATCTCGCCGATGAACACGTTCTTGTGCAGATGGTGGTTCTTCTCGTCCATCTTGCTGACGATGCCGCTGGGCGCCTTGAAGGTCTGGCCGGCCATGGCGGCAATCACCTTGTCCACGTCCGTGGACTTGGCCTTCTCCACGGCCTGCTTCCACATGTGGATGCCGATGTAGGTGGCTTCCATCGGGTCGTTGGTCAGCGGACGGTCCTTGTGGCCCGCAATGTTCTTGGCCTTGGCGTAGTCGCTCCACTTCTTGATGAACGCGGTGTTCTCGGGGTTCTTGAGCGACATGAAGTAGTTCCAGGCCGCGAGGTGGCCGACCAGCGGCTTGGTGTCGACGCCACGCAGCTCCTCCTCACCCACCGAGAAGGCCACGACGGGCACATCGGTGGCCTTGAGGCCGGCGTTGCCCAATTCCTTGTAGAACGGCACGTTGGAGTCGCCATTGATGGTCGAGACCACGGCAGTCTTGCCGCCCTGGCTGAACTTCTTGATGTCGGCGACGATGGTCTGGTAGTCGCTGTGGCCGAAGGGCGTGTACTTCTCGTCGATGTCGCTGTCCTTCACGCCCTTGGACTTGAGGTAGGCGCGCAGGATCTTGTTGGTGGTGCGCGGGTAGACGTAGTCGGTGCCCAGCAGCACCCAGCGCTTGGCGCTGCCGCCGTCCTTGCCCATCAGGTAGTCGACCGCGGGAATCGCCTGCTGGTTCGGCGCGGCGCCGGTGTAGAACACGTTCTTCGACAGCTCCTCGCCTTCGTACTGCACGGGGTAGAACAGCAGGCCGTTCATTTCCTCGACCACGGGCAGCACCGACTTGCGGCTCACGCTGGTCCAGCCGCCAAAGATCACCGCGACCTTGTCCTGGCCCAGCAACTGCTTGGCCTTCTCGGCAAACAGCGGCCAGTTCGATGCCGGATCAACGACCACCGGCTCGAGCTTCTTGCCCAGCACGCCGCCCGCGGCATTGATCTCCTCGACGGCCATCAGCACTGTGTCCTTGAGCACGGTTTCCGAGATCGCCATCGTGCCCGACAGGCTGTGCAGCACACCGATCTTGATGGTGTCGGCGGCCCAAGCCGGCAGCGCGCCAAAGCCGAGACCAGCGACGGCTGCCGCGGCAGCCAGGGATTGAAGGGTGAAACGACGTTGCATGGTCAGCGGCTCCTGAAGGGGTTGGACAGGTGCCGCAAAAGCCCTCGGCTTGGTTCAGCACCTTGGAACCAATGCTAGGGAGCGAGCCGCTTTCGGGATATACGCCGGATGGCGTATGGGGCGGCGATTCCTTTTGCCTGTCTTGAAGAATGCGCCCTCTTCCGGCATGCCGCACCCGCGATCCCGGTTCACTATCAAAATCTGCACCGGCTTCCGCAGGCTACCCGCACCATGCTGTTTCGCGACAAGCACCTTCTTTGCGCACTGGGGCTGACGCTGGCCCAACAACTGCTGCTCGCGTTTTCCACCTATTGCATCGCCAAGGCAGGTACCGCGTTGGCGCAAGGACACATCGGCCGCGTGCTGCGCGACATATCGCTGTTTTTCAGCTTGGCACTGGCGGCATACGTCACAAGTTCAATGGCAGCTTTTGCCGCCACCCGTGCTGCCGACCATATCTGGAAGGAATACGCGAACGCCACGCTTTCCAGCGCCACCGCCAGCCTGCAATACGCTTCGCAGAGCAACCGCAGATCCATGGCCCCATGGCTGGGCGGCGAAGCCTTGCCGACCATCGGGCATGCCTGCAATTTGTCGGTCGAACTGCTGTCGGCGAGCCTCAACATCGTGTTCACGCTCGCGGTGTTCCTGTTTGCCGTCGGCTGGCAAATCGCTTCAGCCATGGCGGCTGCGCTGGTGCTTTCCTTTGCGCTGGTCATGGTGCTGCGGCGCCGCATTGAATCCACCGCGGGAGAAATGCAGCAACGGCGGCAGCGCATGCTGGTGGGCATCGAACCTGCATGGGACCGCGCCATGTTTGGAACCCCGGCGATGCGTGCGTCGGGCTTTTGCACGCTGGAAGCGAAGATGCAGCGCTACTTCGGCGCGCTCAACCGGTATGTGCTGCTGGAGCAGGTGGTTGCCTGCAGCCCCATCATCATTTCCACCCTGGCCTTGATTGCGCTCCTGCAGTTCACCGATCTGTTCACCGCCTCGATTGCGGGCGCGCTGGTAGCCCTGCTGCCGCGCAGCCTGCAAGTATTTGGCAATGTCCATTCGCTCAGCGCCTCCCTGAGCCAGCTGTTGCTGGTGCGTGCCAGGCTGCGCAATCTCGCCGGGTTCTGCGCCGGGCTGGACCGATTCCGCATGCATGAGCTGCCGCTGCAGGCCATTTCCGTGGAGGGCGTAGAAAGGACGTGGGCGCCCGCGGAGCTGCTGGAGGCATTGGGTCGAAAAGGCCTGACACGCGGGCGCTTCACCGTGACGGGAGCCAATGGCGCGGGAAAATCCAGCTTCCTCAAGGCCATCAAGGAGGTGGCCGCGGACGCGCTGTTGCTCAACCCGGAGACCAGTTTCCTTGAGGCCGACAGCAGCCTGTCAACGGGCCAGAGACGCGTCAAGGAGATCGAGAATGCGCTTTCAATGGCGCCGACCTTGCTCATGCTCGATGAATGGGATGCAAATCTGGATGGAGACAATTGCCGGAAGATCGATCAGTTGCTGGACGAAGCTTCGCGGAAAATGGTCGTGATCGAGGTGAGGCATCTGCGGCCCGAGGAGCATTCGAGCACAACGTCCATCCTTCGACCGGGCCGCGCAGGCGGGCTCAGCAGGAACGATCGTCGAGGGGTGCCCTAAGCCGCCTGCGCGCGCAACACGGCCGCCGCCTCCTGTGCACCCATTGCCAGCGCGCAGCCCAGCGGCGTCGTGCCCTGGGCATCGGTGGCGTCGATGCGCGCACCGCGCGCGATCAGCAATTGCATGATGTCGAGGCGGTTGAACATAGCCGCGAACATCAGCGGCGTGCGGCCATCGGGCGAGGGACTGTCGACGCCGGCGCCATGGTCGAGCAGCAATTCGGCCATCGCCAGATCGCCCTTGAAGGCCACGCCGGCCAGCGGCGTCTGGCCGCGCAGATTGGCCAGCGCGGCATCGGCGCCGTGCTGCAGCAGGACCCGCGCCGCATCCGCATGGCCGTGGTAGCTGGCGAGCATCAGCAGGCTGTCGCCCTTGGCGTTGCGCAGATCGGGCGGCAGGCCCGCGGCCAGCCATTGGGCGAGGCTGTCGGCGTCGCCATTGCGCGCGGCATCGAACACCTTGTCGGCAAAGGCCAGGGTGGCGTCATCAAGATTGGCAGCAGCAGTGTCGTGGGCGGAGGAGCTTGAGGTCATGCGCCCGAGTTTAGGCAAGCCGGCGCAGTTGCGGGTTTGGAAATCTGGATGGCGGAGATTGCCGATTTCGATCACCCCGGCAGCCGCGCCATCGCCATCGCCGCGGCCGCGGTGCGCGTCTCGACGCCCAGCTTGGCGTAGATGCGCTCCAGATGCTTCTTCACCGTCGCCGGGCTGCTGCCGACGATCTCGGCGATGTCGCGGTTGATCTTGCCCTGGGCCAGCCAGTAGAGCACCTCGGCTTCCTTGCCGGTGATGCCGAAGCCCTGGCGCAGCGTCTCGCGCGCCGCAAGGTCGGACTCCTCGCGCATCACCAGCAGCAGCTCGCCCGGGCCGGACTCCTCGGCTTCGGGTGACGGCGGGTGCAGGCGCAGCACCAGCGTGCCCAGGCCCGGCGGGTCGCCCGGGTCCAGCGTCCAGCGCGGCGGCTCGGGCTGCTGCGCCAGCGTCGGCTGCTGGCGCTGCATCCAGGCGGTGATCTCGGCGGGCAGCGCCGGGCGCGGGCCGTCGATGCCCAGGTGGCGGCGCAGCAGCTCGCGCGCCAGCGGCGTCTGCCACAGCACGCGGCCGTCGGCGATGCGCACCGTGAGGCTGGCGTGGCCGAAGGCATCGAGCGCGCTGCGCGCCTGCAGCGCCTGCTGCTGCTGGGCGCGCGCGCGCCGCGCCGTGCCCAGGTGCACGCCCATGCGCGCCAGCACCTCGGCGGGCTTGATGGGCTTGGTCACATAGTCGACGCCGCCGGCCGCGAGCGCGGCGATCAGGTGCTCGGTTTCGGTCAGTCCGGTCATGAACACGATGGGAATCTGGGCCGTGCCGGCATCGGCCTTGAGCCGGCGCGCGACCTCGAAGCCGTCCATGCCGGGCATCAGCGCATCGAGCAGCACGATGTCGGGCCGGGCCTGCGCGGCACGCGCAAGAGCCGCCTCGCCGTTGGTGGCCACCAGCACCATGTAGCCGGCGGCATCGAGCGCGTCATGCAGCATGGCCAGGTTGTCGGGCACGTCGTCGACGATCAGCACCAGGCTGGCATCACGCGCGGTCGCAGGGAAGGAATCCATCATCAAGCCTTGTCATTCAATTGCGCCGCCATGGCCTCGAACTGGAACTGCTGCGCCTGCGCTTGCAGCCGCTGCCACAGCGCAGCGGCCTGCGGATGCTCCAGCGCGAGCTGGGCCAGCGCCTGCTCGACGCCGCGCATATAGCCCCAGTCCAGCGCCTGGCGCAGCGCGGCCAGCGCGGCATCGGGCACGCCGGCCAGTGCGGCGGCGGCCGGCGCCGCTGCGGCCGGAGTGGGCGATTGCTGCGCGGCGGGCGCCAGCGCCACCGGCGCGCTGCGCCACACCAGTTCCAGCCGGTCTTCGAGCCACTGCAGCAGCTCGCTGTGGCGCACCGGCTTCACCAGGAAATCCTGCGGCGTGATGCCCACGTCGTTGGGCATCTCGCGGTCGAACGCGTTGGCGGAAACAATCGCGCAGGCGACTTCGCCCAGCGACATCTCGCGTATCCGGCGCAGGCATTCCCAGCCGTCCATGCCCGGCATCGCCAAATCCATGAAGATCGCCTGCGGCCGGTAGCCCGCGCCCAGCAGCGCCAGCGCCTCGGCGCCGTTGGCCGCGTGCTGCACGGCAAATCCCAGCGGCACCAGCAGTTGCGCCAGCAGTTCGCGGTCGGCCTCCTCGTTGTCGACGACCAGCAGCCGGCGCGCCGCGCCCAGATAGCCCACGGGCCGCGGCATGACGGGCTGCAGCGTGGGCCCGCGCTCGAGCGAGGGCAGGAACAGGCGGATATGGAACGACGCGCCCTGCCCCGGCTGGCTGCTCACGGTGAGCGCGCCGCCCATCAGCTCGGTCAGCATCTTGGCCATGGTCAGCCCCAGGCCCGCGCCCGCGCTCGACTGCGCGCCCGAGCCGCGCGCGAAAGGCTCGAAGATCTGCGCCTGCTCGTCCTCGCCCAGGCCCGGGCCGGTGTCGATCACCGACACATGGGCCATCTGCCGGCTGTAGCGCACGCGCAGCGTCACCGAGCCGCGCGCGGTGAACTTGATCGCATTGCCCAGCAGATTGAACAGGATCTGGCGCAAGCGCTTTTCATCGCAGCGCACCCATTCGGGCAACTGGCCCTCGGGCGCGTAGTGAAAGGCCAGGCCCTTGGCCGCGGCCTGCAGCTCGAACATGCCGGCCATCTCCTGCAGGCCCGCGGCAAACCGCATCGGCTGCACCTGCAGCGCGAGCTTGCCCGACTCGATGCGCGCGATGTCCAGCGTGCCCTCGATCAGCGACAGCAGATGCTCGCCGCCGCGCCGGATCACGGCCACCGCCTGGCGCCGGTGCGGCGGCACGTCCGGGTCCTCGCCCATCAGCTGGGCATAGCCCAGGATGCTATTGAGCGGCGTGCGCAGCTCGTGGCTGATGGCGCTGATGTAGCGGCTCTTGGCCTGGTTGGCGAGATCGGCCGCGCGGTGCGCATCCTCGGCCACGGTGCGCGCGTCCTCGGCGGCGCGCCTTGCCTGCTGCAGCTGGCCGTCGGTGGCGCGGTGCAGCGCGATCTCGCGCACCAGCAGGCCGGTCTGTCGGTTCGACTCCTGCTGCGCGACCTTGCGGCTGTGCTGGGCCAGCACCAGCCACCACGCCACGACGCCCGAGACCAGCACCAGGCCCACGCCGACTTTGAGCAGTGCTGCCTGCAGCACCGCCTCGGCGCCGGTCAAAGCACTGGCCGGCAGGCTGCGCCCCAGCGTCTGCAGTTCCAGCAGATACAGCAGCCCGACCACCGCCGCCAGCGTCGGCACGATCAGCAGCATCAGCAGCAGGAAGTGCATCAGCCCCTTGTCCAGCAGCCGCCACATCTTCACCGGCAGCAGCCGGCGCAGCACCGTGCGCCATTGCACCGCGAGATGCGCCTGCGGCCGGCACAGGTCGCCGCAGCGCGCATCGAGCGTGCAGCACAGCGAGCAGATGCCGCCCTGGTAGGCCGGGCAGTGCACCATGTCGGGCGCTTCGTATTCGCGCTCGCAGACCACGCAGCGCTGCAGGCGCAGCGGCCCCGTGGAGGGCATGGCGGCGCACGCCGTGTTCCTGGCCGTGGGCACGAGGTAGTAGCGCCCGCGCGTCCACCACGCCAGCAGCGGCGAGGTGACCAGCGCCACGCCCATGGCAATCAGCGCCGAGAACGCCTGCGCCAGCGGTCCGAACGCGCCCAGGTGCGCGGCCACCGACAGCAGCGACGACAAAGCCATCGCGCCCACGCCCACGGGGTTGATGTCGTAGAGCCGCGCGCGCTTGAACTCGATGCCGCGCGGCGACCAGCCCAGCGGCTTGTTGATCACCAGATCGGCCACCACCGCCATGATCCAGGCGATCGCCAGGTTCGAGTACAGCCCCAGCACCTCGCCCAGCGCGCGGAACACGTTCATCTCCATCAGCATGAAGGCGATCAGCGTGTTGAACACCACCCACACCACGCGCCCCGGGTGGCTGTGCGTGATGCGCGAGAAGAAGTTGCTCCAGGCGAGCGAGCCCGCATACGCATTGGTGACATTGATCTTGAGCTGCGACAGCACCACGAACAGCGCCGTCGCCGCGACGGCCCAGCCGTAGTCGGGGAACACGTAGTTGTACGCCGCGAGGTACATCTGGTTCGGGTCCACGGCGTGGTCGGGCGGCACGGCCTGCGAGATCGCGAGATACGCCAGCAGCGCGCCGCCCAGCATCTTCGCCACGCCCAGCAGCACCCAGCCGGGCCCGCCCAGCATCACCGCGCCCCACCAGCGCCAGCGGTTGGCGGGCGTGCGCACCGGCATGAAGCGCAGATAGTCGGCCTGCTCGCCCATCTGCGTGATCAGCGCGATGCCCACCGTGAGGCCTGCACCAAACAGAGGCAGGCTGAAGGCCGCCGTCTGGCCTTCGCGCTGCGCGGCTGCACCCGGATAGTGCAGCACCTCGGAAAACACCCCAGGCTGGTGCATCAGCACGAACGCGAAGGGCACGATCAGCATCAACAGCCACAGCGGCTGGGTCCAGACCTGCAGCCGGCTGATGGCCGAGACGCCATGCGTGACCAGCGGAATCACCACCAGCGCGCAGATCAGATAGCCCCAGCGCGGTGGAATGTCGAGTGCGAGTTCGAGCGCATAGGCCATCACCGCGGCCTCGAGCGCAAAGAAGATGAAGGTGAAGCTGGCGTAGATCAGCGAGGTGATGCTCGAGCCGATGTAGCCGAAGCCCGCGCCGCGCGTGAGCAGGTCCATGTCCACACCGTGGCGCGCCGCATAGACGCTGATCGGCAGGCCCGCGGCAAAGATGATCAGTCCGGTGCAGACGATCGCCCAGAAGGCGTTGACGAAGCCGTACTGCACCAGCAGCGTCGCGCCCACGGCCTCGAGGATCAGGAACGACGCCGCGCCAAACGCGGTATGCGCCACGCCCCACTCCGACCAGCGGCGCGCGCGCTGCGGCGTGTAGCGCAGCGCGTAGTCCTCGAGCGTCTCGGTGGCCACCCAGCGGTTGTAGTCGCGCCGCACCTTCACCACGCGCTGCTGCGCGGGCGCGCCCAGGGGTTCAGCCGGCGGGCAATGGGGAGCGGGAGTGGCTTCAATCATGGCATTCGGACCGCGTGCAGCTTCCATGCCATGTCGCAGCATGGCACGTACCTTGCTGCAAACCCGGCATCTGCACCGCCTTCGCATCTACGCCATGGAACTGACTCCGCGCGAAAAAGACAAGCTGCTTTTGTTCACCGCCGCCCTGCTGGCCGAGCGCCGCAAGGCGCGTGGGCTCAAGCTCAACTACCCCGAGGCCATGGCGCTGATCAGCGCGGCCGTGATGGAAGGCGCGCGCGACGGCAAGACCGTGGCCCAGCTGATGAGCGAGGGCCGCACGGTGCTCACGCGCGCCGATGTCATGGACGGCATTGCCGAAATGATTCCCGACATCCAGGTCGAAGCCACCTTTCCCGACGGCACTAAGCTCGTGACCGTGCACGACCCCATCGTCTAAAACTTCCCATCCGCCATCGCCATGCAAGCCAAACCCCTCATTGCCACCGCCGCCGCGGCCCTTGCCGCGCTGCCCCTCGCCGCCCTGGCCCACCCGGCCGCGGGCGGCGCGCATTCGCACGGCCTGCTCGACACCGCGCTGCATGCCTTTGCCCACCCGTTCACCGGCGCCGACCACCTCGCGGCCATGGTCGCCGTGGGCGCATGGAGCGCACTCACGGTGCGCCCGGCCTGGCGCGCGCCCGCGGCGTTTGTCGCGCTGCTCGTGGCCGGCGCGCTCGCGGGGTTCGCGGGCCTGGCGCTGCCCGGCGTCGAGCCCATGATTGCCGCCTCGGTGCTGGTGCTGGGCCTGCTGCTGGCACTGCAGAAAAAGATGCCCTGGGGCGCGGCCGCGGCGCTGGCCGGCGTGTTTGCCTTCTTCCATGGCGCGGCGCATGGCTATGAACTCGCGGGCGACACCGGCCTCGCGGCGTTTGGCGCGCTGGCCGGCATGGCGCTGGGCTCGGCCGTGCTGCACCTGGCCGGCATGGCGCTGGGCCGCGTCGTATTGCAACGCCACCGCCTGCTCACGGCGCTCGGCGGTGCGGCCACGGCCGCGCTGGGCGTGTTCATGCTGGCCCGGCTGGCCTGAAGGAGCGCGCCATGGTGCCGGGTGAACTGCTTCTCGACACGGGCGAACACGCCCTCAACACGGGCCGCCGCTGCACCACGCTGCTGGTGCGCAACGCCAGCGACCGGCCCATCCAGGTCGGCTCGCATTACCACTTTGCCGAAACCAATGCCGGCCTGGACTTCGACCGCGGCGCGGCGCATGGCATGCGGCTGAACATCGCCAGCGGCATGGCCGTGCGCTTCGAGCCCGGCCAGCAGCGCACCGTCGAACTGGTCGACTTCGCAGGCGCGCGCCTGGTCTACGGCTTTCGCGGCCTGGTCCAGGGCGCGCTGGATCCACAGACTGGAGAACGCTGAGATGGCCACCATGGAACGCCGCGCCTACGCGGAAACCTTCGGCCCCACGACGGGCGACCGCGTGCGCCTGGCCGACACCGACCTGCTGCTCGAAGTCGAGCGCGACTACACGCTGGCCGCGGGCAGCTACGGCGAGGAAGTCAAATTCGGCGGCGGCAAGACCATCCGCGACGGCATGGCGCAAAGCCAGAAAAGCCGCGCCGAGGGCGCCATGGACACGGTGCTGACCAATGCGCTGATCGTCGACCACTGGGGCATCGTCAAGGCCGACATCGGCCTCAAGGGCGGCCGCATCGTCGCCATCGGCAAGGCCGGCAACCCCGACACCCAGCCCGGCGTCGACATCGTCATCGGCCCGGGCACGGAAATCATCAGCTGCGAAGGCATGATCGTCACGGCGGGCGGCGTCGACACGCACATCCACTTCATCGCGCCGCAGCAGATCGAGGAAGCGCTGACCAGCGGCATCACCACCATGATCGGCGGCGGCACGGGCCCGGCCACGGGCACCTTTGCCACCACCTGCACGCCCGGCCCCTGGCACATGGAACGCATGCTGCAGGCCGCCGATGCGTTTCCGATGAACCTGGGCTTCCTGGGCAAGGGCAACACCAGCCTGCCCGCGGGCCTGCACGAGCAGATCGATGCCGGCGCCATCGGCCTGAAGCTGCACGAGGACTGGGGCAGCACGCCCGCGGCCATCGACAACTGCTTGAGCGTGGCCGAGGCCACCGACACCCAGGTCGCCATCCACACCGACACGCTCAATGAAAGCGGCTTTGTCGAAGACACCGTGGCCGCGTTCAAGGGCCGCACCATCCACACCTTTCACACCGAAGGCGCGGGCGGCGGCCATGCGCCCGACATCCTGAAAGTGGTGGGACTGGAAAACGTGTTGCCCAGCTCGACCAATCCGACCCGGCCCTACACCATCAACACGCTCGACGAGCATGTCGACATGCTGATGGTGTGCCACCACCTCGACCCGTCGATCGCCGAGGACCTGGCGTTTGCCGAAAGCCGCATCCGCAAGGAGACGATTGCCGCCGAGGACATCCTGCATGACCTGGGCGCGATCAGCATGTTCAGCTCCGACAGCCAGGCCATGGGCCGCGTCGGCGAAGTGATACTGCGCACCTGGCAGACCGCGCACAAGATGAAGCTGCAGCGCGGCGCGCTGCCCGGCGACACGGCGCGCCACGACAATTTCCGCATCAAGCGCTACATCGCCAAATACACCATCAACCCGGCCATCGCGCATGGCATCAGCCATGAAGTCGGCAGCCTGGAGATCGGCAAGTGGGCCGACATCGTGATCTGGAAACCCGCGTTCTTCGGCGTCAAGCCGGCGCTGATCCTCAAGGGCGGCAGCATTGCGATGGCGGCGATGGGCGACCCGAACGCCTCGATCCCCACGCCCCAGCCGGTGCATTACCGGCCGATGTTCGCGTCGTATGGCGGCGCGCTGGCCCGGTCGTCGCTGACCTTTGTCTCGCAGGCCGGCCTGGCGAACGGCATTGGCGAGCGCTTCGGGCTGGCCAAGCCACTGTCGGCCGTGAAGCACATCCGCGGCATAGGCAAGCGCCACATGCTGCACAACGACTACGTGCCGGCGATGGAAGTCGATCCGCAGACCTACAGCGTGCGCGCCGACGGCCAGCTGCTGACCTGCGAGCCAGCGGTGTCGCTGCCCATGGCGCAGCGCTATTTCCTGTTCTGAAGGTGGCGCGGTGACGGCTTCAGCGCTCCTGGCGTGTCCACCAGCCCAGCCAGTCGTCGTCATCGATCAGCGCGCGCTCGTGCACCCCCGCGGGCTGCGCCTCGTAGACCAGCACCTGCACGGGCCGCGGGTCGCCGCCATCGAGCGGCAGCAGCTCCACATCGATGATGCGCTTGGCGTATTCGCCGATGTCCACGGGCCAGACTTCCTCGACGCGGTCCAGTTCGCGCTCGAGCCGGGGCGTGAGTTCATAGACCTCGGCCAGCACCTTGCAGCTGCCATCGAGTATCAGTCCAGGGTAGTGCCCCAGGTCATAGAGCTGCCCCGGCAGCCGGCAATGCCCGAGCCAGCGCACATCGGACTGCCAGCGCCGGATATCGTTGCTGCCGCCGCGGCGCAGCGTGCCATACACGGCCACCAGCGGGCAGCCGCAGGGGATATGGGGAGGAAGTTCGGTCGGGGTGGTCATGGGGGACATGCTAAAACGATTTGCCGTTACGCCCTAAAGCGTCCTTCGACAGGCTCAGGACGAACGGCGGTTATTTCCGTTCGTCCTGAGCTCCGTCGAAGGATGAACGTCCCCGCTCAAGTGCCCCACTGACGCCACCTCACTCCACAAGTACCCATGCTCTCCCTCCAGAAACTCATCCCCCAAGGCAAAGGCCTGGCGCGCGTTCTGCTGCAGCGCGCCGCCACCATCGAACTCGACTGGGACGTGCGCCAGAAAAGCCGCTTTGCCGCCACCGATTCGCAAGGCCGCTCGCTGGCCGTGTTCCTGCCGCGCGGCCAGGCCGTTCGCGGCGGCGATGTGCTCATTGCCGAAGATGGCTCGATGGTGCGCGTCATTGCCGCGCCGCAGAAGGTGCTGCACATCACCGCCTGCGCCACGCATGGCACGCCCTTCGACCTGATGCGCGCCGCCTACCATCTGGGCAACCGCCATGTGCCGATCGAACTGCAGCCCGACCATCTGAAGATCGAACCCGACCATGTGCTCGCAGACATGCTGCGCAGCATGCATCTCACGGTCGTTGCAAGCGAACTGCCGTTCGAGCCCGAGGGCGGCGCCTATGGCGGCCATGTGACCAATGATGGCCACAGCCACCACGGACATGGCCACGCGCACGGCCATGACCATGACCATGGGCACAGCCACGTGCATGGCCCGGGCTGCAATCACGCGCACTAATCCAAAACCATGGCCCTGCGTACCTCGAGCCCCACCGCGACACGCGCTCCCCTGCCCTGGCGCCGGCGCCAAGCCGCGGCCGCTGCCGCGCGGGCCGCGCCCGCCGTCGCGCCGCAAAGCCTGCTGCAGCTGATGTGGCTGGCCTCGCCCGCGCTGCCGATCGGCGGCTTCTCG
Source organism: Comamonas antarctica (assembly GCF_013363755.1). Lineage (NCBI taxonomy): Bacteria > Pseudomonadati > Pseudomonadota > Betaproteobacteria > Burkholderiales > Comamonadaceae > Comamonas > Comamonas antarctica. The sequence continues at coordinate 1,018,274 of NZ_CP054840.1, read as the reverse complement.
TACTCGGAGGGCCTGGAAGCGGCCATCAGCAGCGGCTGGGTCCAGAGCGAAGCCGATGCCGCCCACTGGCTGGTGCAGCAGTTGCAGCTGACCCAGGCGCGCGGCGACATGGCAGCGATGGCCCAGGCCCTGCCCGCGTGGCACGCCAACGACCGCAGCCGCCTGGCCGCGCTCAATGCCTGGGTGCGCGAGACGCGCGAAAGCAGCGAGCTGCGCCTGCAGACCGAGCAGATGGGCCGCTCGCTGATCGCCTGGCTGCGCAACCAGTACAGCGAAGACGCGGCGCGGCTCGATGCCATCGAATGGCTGGCGGCGCAGGACGCGAGCTACCCGCTGGCCTTCTCGCTGGCCGCGCATTTCAGCGGCGCCAGCGCGCGCCCGGCGCTGCTGGCCTATAGCTTCGGCTGGGCCGAGAACATGGTGCAGGCCGCGATCAAGGCCGTGCCGCTGGGCCAGAGCGCGGGCCAGCGCATCCTGTCGCAGCTCAGCGCCGCCATCCCTGCGGCCGTCGACCACGCCCTGGCCCTGCCCGATGCGCAGCGCCAGGCCTTTTCTCCCATGCTGGCGATTCTTTCGGCCCAGCATGAAAACCAGTACTCACGACTGTTCCGATCATGAACTCGCCACTACACCACATCCCCCGCCGCAGCAAGAAGCTGCCCCCGCTGCGCGTCGGCATCGGCGGCCCCGTGGGCTCGGGCAAGACCACCCTGCTGGAAATGCTCTGCAAGGCCATGCGAGAGCAATACGACCTCGTAGCCATCACCAACGACATCTACACCAAGGAAGACCAGCGCCTGCTGACGATCAGCGGCGCGCTGCCCGCCGAACGCATCATGGGCGTCGAGACCGGCGGCTGCCCGCATACCGCGATCCGCGAAGACGCGTCGATCAATCTCGAAGCCATCGACCGCATGCTGGGCCAGTTTCCCGATGCCGACATCGTCTTCATCGAGTCGGGCGGCGACAACCTGGCCGCCACCTTCAGCCCGGAACTCTCCGACCTGACGATCTACGTGATCGACGTCGCCGCGGGCGAGAAGATCCCGCGCAAGGGCGGCCCGGGCATCACCAAGAGCGACCTGTTCATCATCAACAAGACCGACCTGGCGCCGCATGTGGGCGCCAACCTGGAAGTGATGCATGCCGACACCGTGCGCATGCGCACCACGCCCAAGGGCCTCAAGCCCTTTGCCATGACCAATCTCAAGACCCAGGAAGGCCTGGCCCAGGTGATCGCCTTCATCGAGACCCAGGGGCTGCTCAAGGCCTGACGCCCCTATGCCACGGCGCGGCGCGGGCCGCTTGACCGTGGTTCGCCGTGGCAAGCAGAATCGGTGGCGGTCGCCTGCCGCGACCCTCTGCTGCACTTGCTTTCGGGCGGGCGCATCCGCTGCCTCCTTTCCCCTTGCTGCCCGATGCCTCCCAACCTGCTGCGACGACCTGCGTTCTTCTGGATTGCCACGGGCGGCGTGGTGATGCTTCTGGCCGCGGCGGTTTCCTTCGTGCATCAGCTGCGCGAAGTGCAGCTCCAGGCGGAGCACAACTTCAGCAGCCGGACCGCGCTGGTGCAGAAGTTCGTGACGCTGAACCTCGACAAGCTCGAGGTCATGTCCTTGCTGCTGCGCCAGCATTACCATGCGCCGCCAGCACCCGGCGCCACAGCGCTGCCCGCCACGCAGCCGCATGGCGCGTTATGGGAGATCCAGCTGCCGTTGGTGCTGCCTGGTACCGACGAAGGCGATGCGCAGCGCACGGCCGTGGTGACCGGCCCCATGCCGCAGCAGCCATCGCCGCAGCAGCAGCGCGAAATCCTGGCCGCCGCGGCCATGGCGCCGCAGATACGCTCGGCGTTCAAGTACGACCCCGACGTCTTTCGCCTGTACTACCTCTCGGCACAGAAATTTCTCTACCTCGCCTCCCGGTCCGGCGACGAGCATGTGCATTTTTCCGAGGCGCTCTACCAGCGCCGCTATTGGAGCGTCGCGGGCCCGGCCAACAATCCCGCGCGGCGCACCGTGCTGCACGGGCCGTATCCCGATGCCGGCGGCCTGGGCATGGTCGTCACTTTTGCCCAGCCGGTCCATGACGGCGACCGCTTCCTGGGCATCGTTGCGCTGGACCTGGGCGTGGACAAGCTCCAGCGTCTCACCACGGTAGGCCGCAGCGCGGGCAGCAGCCTGCTGATCGACGCCAGCGAGGGCCTGGTCATCAGCGCGGCGGATATGACCCCGGGCCAACCGGTGCGCGCGCCGCTGCCCGACGGGACGCTGCGGTGGCAAAAAGACAGCGACGGCACGCGCTGGCTGCACAGCCAGGTCGCCAAGGACGATCTGTCGCTGGTGCACCGTCTCCCGCGCAACACCCTTTATGCGGCCGCCGCGGCGCGCAGCGTCGATACCTGGATCATCGTGCTGCTGTCGGGCGGCCTGTTCGTGCTGGCGCTGCGGCTCAGGCGCGCGGTGTCGGAAGTCCAGTGGCTGACCCAGATCGATCCGCTGACGCAGGTCTTGAACCGGCGCGGCTTGCAGCAACAGTCACGGGCCCTTCTGGCCCTGGCCCGGCGCAAGCGCCTCGCGGTGGCATTGGCGATCTATGACATCGATCATTTCAAGAAGATCAACGATAGCTACGGCCATCCCATTGGCGATGAAGTGCTCAAGCAACTCGGGAAGAACCTGCAGGCCGGCCTGCGCAAGAGCGACCTGTTCTGCCGCTGGGGCGGCGAGGAATTCGTGCTGCTCATGGTGCTGGACGTCCCGGAAAACGCTTCCGTCGTCGCGGAACGCATGCGCCAGATCGCGCAGCAGGCCCGTATCCCGACCGACGGCTCGGGCATCACCTTGAGCGCAGGCGTCGTGGTGCTGGCAGACGGCGAAAGCATCGACGCCGCGGTGACGCGTGCGGACCAGCATCTCTACGCCGCCAAGGCGGCCGGACGCAACCGTATCGTGTTTGGCGGCGCAAACTGAAGCCGTGGGCCGCCGGCCTCCGAACTATGTGTAAAATTGCGTCCTTCAGGAGGTTTGGGTGAGCGGTTTAAACCAGCAGTCTTGAAAACTGCCGACGGGCAACCGTCCGTGAGTTCGAATCTCACAGCCTCCGCCAAGAATACTTCTAAGCCCCTGTTTTCAGGGGCTTTTTTATTTATCACCCTAGTCTTTCTACCATACCATCTACCATTAGATTTCTGATTGATCCGGTCCTGTTCGGGCTGCATCGGACTGCAACTAGCAATCTTGTTTTTTCATTTCTAATTTTTTTGAACCACATATCACGAAGCTGAGGTCATCTACAGATCCTCACCAACCCAACGTCTCAAGCCCCTGTGTATCTGCGCAGGGGCTTTTTTGTCGCTGTGTATAGGAGACCACTTTGGAAATATCCATACCCTCGCTTCTGTCTTGCCCCTTCTGTGAGCACGCGGAAGTCACCCATCGAACACCTGTCACATATGCCTGTGCCGTACTTGGGTGTGCTGTCGGTGCTGCAGGAGGCTTTCTCGCCTCGAACAGAGGACTAGCAATTGCGAGTCCCCCCAGCACATCTCTTGCTTCAGCAGGATTCGCTTTCAATGGCGTTGCCGGCGCCGTGGTTGCTGCCATGACGGCTGCAGCCATTGGGTGTGAACTTGGCGCTAAAGCTGGCGCCAAGATTGACCTCGTGCTGTTTGATAACTATCGCTGCTGCGCATGCGGAAAGACTTTTAAGGTCTGAGTCGTTTATTAGCGCGACGCTTCACATTCTTTTTTTGAATACGTCTCATTTATTAATTAAGGAGAAATCTGATGGCACACCTCATTGAAACCATGGCCTACGCTGGCCAAACCCCTTGGCATGAACTGGGCAACTCCCTTCCAGCCAAACAAAGCATTGATGTCTGGGCACAAGCTGCGGGTATGGACTGGCGCATTCAGGAAACGCCGGTGCGTTATCTCGCCTCCGATGGAAATACAGGCCTATCTGGTCTATATGCCGAGCCCAAAGAGTTTCCAGAACAAAAGGTGCTCTACCGCAGCGACACGCAGGCACCCCTGTCCGTAGTGGGCAGTCGCTACAACGTGGTTCAGCCCCGCGAGGTACTGGAGTTCTACCGCGACCTGACTGAAGTAGCTGGTTATGAGTTGGAAACTGCAGGCGTGCTCAAAGCTGGCCGCAAGTTCTGGGCATTGGCGCGCACTGGTAAATCTGTTGCGTTGAAAGGCAATGATGTGGTCAACGGCTATTTGTTGCTGGCTACGTCGTGTGATGGTTCTCTGGCTACGGTGGCCATGCCAACCACAGTGCGCGTGGTGTGCAACAACACATTGACAATTGCCCTGCGTGATGGCGTGGGTGCAGTCAAGGTGCCACATAGCACCTCGTTTGATCCCCAGGCCGTTAAACGCCAGTTGGGGGTTGCAGTTGGCCAGTGGGACAGCTTTATGTACCGCATGAAGACACTGGCTGAACGCAAGGTCAAAACCCACGAGGCGATGAACTACTTCCTCAAGGTGATCTGCAACACAGATGCCAACTCTGACTTGTCTGTGGGTCTGACCAATGAGCGGGCACTCAAGAAAGTGCAGATGCTCTACGAAGGCCATGGGCGGGGAGCTGAAATGCATGCCGCTAAAGACACTGCCTGGGGCTTGCTGTGCTCTGTGACCGAGTTCATTGACCATGAAAAACAAGCCCGCAGCCAAGACAACCGTCTCGACAGCGCTTGGTTTGGCCAAGGTGCTGTGATCAAGCAGCGTGCTTTGGACCACGCTTTGCAGCTGGTGTCTTGATCATGCTCAGACGCTGGCTTACATGGCCCTACTGGCCTTCTCCTCTGGGCTTTCCCATCTACTTTCCACCACCACGAACCGCCTTCTAAGGCGGTTTTTTATGCCCGCAATTTCTGCGGGCCAAGGAGATTTGTATGTCTGTTCACTTGCTCAGCAATGCCAATCTGGATCTGCAGAGCCTGTCTACCGTACGTGCACCTGCCACCCGCAAAGGGGCTGCGTTGCGCCTGGTCTCGACCAAGGATCTAGCCAGAGACGATTGGCTGGAGGTTCGTCGTACAGGCATTGGTAGCTCCGATGCCGCTACAGCAGTGGGCCTTAACCCTTATCAGTCCCAACTGGAGCTGTGGATGCAAAAGACGGGCAAGGCTGACTTGCTGCCAGCGGTAGACCCCAACGATGACACCAGCCCCATGTTCTGGGGCACGCTGTTAGAACCCATAGTGGCTGCGCACTACACCAAGCGCACAGGCAACAAGGTACGCCGTGTGAATGCCGTGCTGCAGCATCCCAAGCATCCCTGGATGCTGGCCAATGTGGACCGTGAGGTGGTGGGTTCATCCGAGGTGCAAATTCTGGAATGCAAGACTGCAGGCATTCACGGTGCACGCCTTTGGAAGGATGGCGTGCCTGAGTATGTGCAATTGCAGGTCATGCACCAGTTGGCTGTCACGGGCTACAAGGCTGCAGATGTGGCCGTGCTCATTGGGGGACAAGAGCTGCGCATCTTCCGCATTGAGCGGGATGAGGCATTGATTGCCCGTTTGATCGAGATGGAGCGCGCATTCTGGCAACTGGTAGAAAGCAATACGCCGCCTCCCGGAGATGGCTCTGACAGTGCTGAGAAAGCGCTGCGCTGCCTCTATCCCAACAGTGGCGGTGAAGAAGTGGACATGAGTGACAACCCAGAGCTCAATGCCACGTTCGACGCCTTGCTGATTGCACGGGAGCAGCTTGATGCCGCTCAAAAGCAGGAAGCACGCCTGCGCCAGGCCATTCAGATCCACATGGGCGAAGCAGACAAAGCCACGTTTGCCTGTGGTGGTAGCGTGACCTGGAGGCGCAGCAAAGACGGGCAAGCCTTCGACACAGCGCAGTTCGTCAAAGACCATCCCGAGCTGTCCAAAGCCTACCTCACCACACGGCCTGGATCTCGGCGGTTTTGCGTGTATCCAGCTTGAGCTGACCATCCTTCCCACATCCATCCCCCTCTCGCTCCCTGTGGCCCATGCCACCGGGAGCTTTCTTTTTTTGGAGCAAAACATGATCAAAGGTTTGATGATTACCCCGCCCGTCATTGGCCGAATTTCTATTGGCAAAGTCGTGGAAAAGAATGGCAAGCGCCTGCCAGAGAAAGACGATGAATTCACCATCACCACCCAAGTCCAGCAGCGCGGACAATGGGTGCTACACCCGTTGGATGAGGCTTTGCGCCAAAGCCAACCAGATGCCTTCACCGTTGGCGGCATAAAGGAAGGCGCTGAGCCTTCCGACAGTCAAAGTGAAAGTATTCCCGCACGCAGTGCCAAGCGCACGCTCAAAGACAAGATGGGAGTTCCAGGTGAAGCGTCTTCAGATGCCAGTACGCCACGGCGCAAGCTGCGCAGCATTCCTGTACGCGTTCTGTTCAATGACCCAGATCTGAACCTGCGGGCCAACTACTGCATGTTTGACCGCAGCACAGCGCGTCCTGTCTGCGTGGGTGACGGGGAGAGCTGCAAGCGCGTCACGGATCAAGGGCTGGAGACGATGGAATGTCCCGGTCCTGATAGCTGTCGTTTTGGGCTGGGTAACTGCAAGCCTTATGGGCGGCTGAACGTCAGCATCGGTGACAGCGATGAATTGGGCAGCTTTGTGTTTCGCACCACGGGCTTTAACAGCATTCGTACCTTGGCTGCACGACTGCAGTACTTCGCTGCTGTCTCTGGTGGGCACCTGGCCTGTATGCCGCTGGAGCTCAAGCTGCGGGGCAAATCGACTACGCAGTCACACCGCGCAGCCATTTATTACGCAGACTTGGTCGTGCGCTCAGGGCTATCGCTCAATGCTGCCATTGGGCAAGCCAAGGACTTGGCTGCAGAGCGCTTGGCTGCAGGCTTTGACCAGATGGCTTTGGACAGTGCTGCACGCCACGGCTTTGCCAATGGCTGCTTCGAAGACGCGCCGGATGAAGTCGCTGAGATTGTGGAGGAGTTTTATCCCGATGGCACTCCAACGCTCACTGGCTCTGGCATTGAGGCCGCCGATGATGGCACCCTAAACCGGCTGCGCCATGGTACGCATAGTCCGTCATCTTAAAGACCGTGATCGCATAGACCGTAGTGTTTAACACCGTGTATTTGCACACCGTGATGCTTTGTCACGTGTGCAGATGCACTGTGGTCAAGACTGCTACGAATCGTAACCATTGCGCCCCATGGCAAGCAAACCAATGACCGATGCAGACCGCTCCCCCTTGCTCAAGGCTTTCGGGAATGCCGTACGCGTGTATCGCAAAGCACAGGGATTTTCTCAAGAGGGTTTTGCGCATTACTGCGGCTTGGATTCGTCCTCATACGGCAGCCGTGGCATAGCCACGGCCGGGGTTGGGGGTAACTCGCCTCAAACTGGATTTGAATACGAAAGACTTCCCACTTTCTTGACTCTGTTTGCAGGGCAGTGTCAGGTACAAAGTAAGTGAAGTTCATTCGTCATTCACTAGGAGCTGTGCCATGCAAACCATCGTCCGTGTCGGTGTGGATATCGCCAAGAATGTGCTGCAAGTGCATGCGGTAGATGCTCGAGGCAGCGTCGTGACCAACCGCCCAATTCAACGCAGCAAGTTCTTGGCATGGTGCGCTCAATTGCCCGCTGGGTGCTTGGTTGCCATGGAGGCTTGCGGTGGAGCTCACCACTGGTGCAGACAATTGCAAGGCATGGGTCTAGACGCACGAATGATCGCTGCCGCCTTGGTAACTCCATATCGCATGCAAGGCAAAGGCGGTAAAAACGACGCCAATGATGCTGCGGCCATCTGTGAAGCCGCTAGCCGCCCGCAGATGCGCTTTGTATCCGTTAAATCCATCGACCAACAGGGCATGCTGTGTGTGCACCGGCTGCGTGAAGGCTTCAAAGAAGAGCGCACAGCATGTATCAATCGTATCCGTGGCCTGCTCGCTGAGTTCGGGATTGTCTTGCCGCAAAGCCCCAGAGTGTTGCGTGCGCATTTACATGACATCTTGGAGGATGCCAGCAACGAGATTGCTGGCACAGCTCGCCTTGTGCTCCACCAAGCATTGATGCACTGGCAGGAACTCGATAGCCATATTCATTGGTGTGAGCAGCGCATCAATGCTCATTACAAAGATGATGAGCAAGTTCAGCGTGCTGCTGGCATCAAAGGGCTTGGGCCGCTAAGTGCATCGGCTGTTGTGGCCACCGTTGGCGACTTCAAACAATTTAAGAATGGATCCCAGTTCGCCGCTTGGCTGGGATTAACGCCCAGACAAAACTCCAGCGGGGGTAAATCCAGTCTTGGCTCTATCACCAAGCGTGGTGACAGCTACTTGCGCTCTCTGTTGATACAGGGTGCTAAAGCCGTCGTTCTCACAGGTAAATACAACCTTGATCCCATCTCACAATGGGCCATAGCATTGAGGCAGCGCAGTGGATGGCAAAAAGCTGTCGTGGCTCTTGCCAATAAAAATGCTCGCATCCTCTGGGCGTTGATGACACGTCAGCGCAGCTACGAAACCAACCATATCAGTACCAGGCCAAGCGAGCTCATCGCTTAAGCCCCAATCCTTAACTTGCCAGACGTGAAATCAAAGATGCAATAGACAGGTCAGACCAGCAGCAGACAAGCTCGCTTGTTGCATTGTGAGTCCAAGGACATCACGAGATTTGAATGGAGCCCTGCTGCGCGGTTTGTTTCTTGGGGCGCACACCAAAGTGCAAAACCCCGTCTGTAGATGTGCAGTCTGTTCCTCGTTTTACGCATCGTGATCACACGGCAGTCAGGTCTATCAAAAAAGAAAACCATCAGCGCTTGCTTTTATGGGAAGTCTCTGTAATGCAACAACGCCGCCCACGAAAAAAATCGCATCGCATTTCATCGGTAAAAAATTGATCTATTGAGATCGAAAATGATCGATGTCATGAATATTTCATGATCCATTGATAAATTTCGATCATGAAATTTGCAAAACCATTCAAAACTGTCATCTTTGATCTGGATGGCACCTTGCTCGACAGTTGGCCCAGCTTGCAGGCCACGCTGCACGAGGGCTTAAACAGCCGCACGCTGGATATGCCCTCTCTCAAGCTCGAGTTGAGCGCAGGCATCGCTCCCATGTTGGCACTGGCTGCTCAACAAGCGGATCTTCGAGGCTCCGAACAAGAAGCAGCGCAAACCCAACTCATGCGCAGCTACCTGAGCCGCTTTGTGCTGAACGCCACCGTGTACCTGGGCGTACCCGAATTGCTGGCCCGACTGCAAGCTCAAGGCCTGAAGCTGGGCATCTGCACCAACCGCGACCGTGCAAGTAGCCTGCAACTGCTGCGCCACCACCAACTTAGCGATTTTTTTGAAGCCGTGGTCTGCATCGATGACACACCTTTTCCCAAGCCCAGCCCCGAGCCTTTGCATACCTGTCTGCAACTGCTGGGTGCCACACCATCCGAGACCTTGTTCGTAGGTGACTCGGGAATCGACGCCAGCTGCGCACACGCCGCGAAAGTTGCTTTTGCAGCCCATGTACGCGGCTATCACCGCAATATGCATGAGCTTGAGCCCAGCGTACTGAGGTTTGATGCTTATGAGCAGTTGAACGACATGTTGGAGGCTTGAAGCCATGGCTGACATCCACCTTCGTAGCATTTCTAAACGCTATGGCGACACGACCATCCTCGATCAGTTGGACTTACAGATTCACGACGGAGAATTTTTGACCTTGCTGGGTGCGTCTGGCTGCGGTAAATCAACCTTGCTCCGCTTGCTCGCTGGCCTCGAAGCACCAGACAGCGGTGACATTCAAAGCCAAGGCCAAAGCATGCTGAGCCAAAAACCTGCACAGCGCGATTGCGCCATGGTGTTTCAAACCTACGCGCTGTATCCACACATGACTGCAGGCGAGAACATTAGTACGCCTTTGCTGATGCGCAAGCTCTCGTTTTGGCAGCGCCTGCCGGGCATAAAGTACCTCAACCCTTCGGTACGTGCTCTTCGCAACGAGATTGAGCAAGAGGGTAAACAGGTGGCGCAGGTCTTGGGCATTGAGCACCTGTGGCAACGCAAGCCTTCGCAGTTGTCGGGCGGACAGCGACAACGCGTAGCACTCGCTCGCGCCATGGTACGCAAGCCTTCGCTGTTTTTATTCGACGAGCCTTTGTCCAACCTCGACGCCAACTTGCGTCAGGCCTTGCGCGCCGAGATTCGCGCGTTGCACCGCAAACTCGGCGTAACCTTTGTGTACGTGACGCACGACCAACACGAAGCCATGTCCATGTCTGACCGTGTGGCTGTGATGAAGAACGGAAAGATCTTACAGCTCGACACCCCTGAGGCTTTGTTCAAGCGCCCTGCCAGCCAAGAAGTGGCGAGCTTCGTGGGCTCACCTCGCATCAATCTGTTGCCGCTTTCTGCGGTGAAGCTGAATGATGGTGTGTTGCCGCCAACTTCGGCCGTTGTCGTAGGCATTCGCCCGCACCAATTCATGTGGACAACACAAACAGGTTGCTGGAGCGTTTTGGCACAGGTGCAGTCGGTAGAGTACGCGGGCAGCGAAAAAGTAGTGGTGGCACAAGGCGAGCATCACGAAGCCATGACCATACAAACCGAGGCCACCCAGCCAGTACATGAGACACAAACCGTCACCCTATACATACAGCCTTCAGAGCTGATATTTTTTGATGCGCATGGTCGCCGTCTGGAGGCATAAGCATGCACATCTCACGTCTGCAAACCTCGCTCATGCTGCTACCCAGTTTGATCTTGACGGTTTTGCTGCTGCTGGTGCCCATGTGCCTGGTGGCAGTGATGTCGCTGACCGACTGGCAGTTTGGATCCGACCAGTTTGCATGGGTCGGCCTGGACAACTACCGCGAACTGTGGGACGACGCAGGATTTCGCAAGTCCTTTACCAACACGGTGCACTATCTGCTGTGGGTGTCACTGGGCAGCATCACCGTGGGTTTGGTCAGCGCCTTGCTGGTTGAAAGCCATACAAGTTGGCGCGGCTTCTACCGCACGGCACTATTTTTGCCCGTGGCCTCTACCCTCATTGGCATGGCGGTGGTGTGGCAGTTCATATTGCACCCCACGATGGGATTGCTCAATCAGTTGCTCGCATTGATTGGGGTCGGGCCCTTCAACTGGCTCAAAGATTACGAACTGGCGTTACCAACGTTGGCTGCCATTGGCATCTGGCAAATGTCAGGCTTAGCCATGGTGATGTTTTTGGCGGGTCTCAAAGGTATTCCAGATGAGCTGCGCCAAGCTGCTTGGCTTGATGGTATGTCACATCCGCTGGATCGCATGTTTCGCCTGACCTTACCTTTGCTCGGCCCCACCATGTTGTTCGTGGTGACGATCTGTGCCATTCGCGCCCTACAGGTATTCGACACCGTGCATGTGATGACACAGGGTGGTCCCAACAAGGCCACCGATGTGCTGCTGCACAGCATTTACGCCGAAGGATTTGGATTTTTCAAGATGGGCTATGCCTCGGCTATGACGGTCGTGTTTGTGACCGGCATCTTTGTGCTCACGCTTATTCAGCACAAGGGCATGGAAAAAAGGACGCACTACTGATGATGGCCGATCCCTTATCCCCCTCCTTGGCCAGCCGCTTTGCGCGCCATGTCGTGTTGATGAGTCTAGCCCTCATTTATCTGCTGCCTTTTGTGTGGATGCTATCGATCTCACTCAAGCCCGCGAGTGAGATTTTCGATGCAGGTTTTAACCTCATCCCCCGCGAATGGGCTGCCTGGGAAAACTACAGCGCAGCGCTCACACGCGTACCGCTGCTGCGATATTTGCTCAACGGTGTGGTGGTGTGCGCTGGCATTTTGGTCGTACAAATTGCGCTGGCATTTCCGGCCGCCTACTGCTTCGCCAAGATCAAGTTTCGCGGCCATGACCTCGCATGGGGCTTAACCATGCTGTCACTGATGGTGCCATTTCAGGCCACTGCCATTCCGCTGTACATCTTTTTGTATCACTTAGGTTTGCTCGACAGCTACTCGGCCTTGATCCTGCCCTTCATCGCGTCTGCCTTTGGCATGTTCATGTTCCGGCAGTCCATCAAAAGCATTCCCGATGACCTCATCCACGCCGCAAGGCTAGATGGCATGGGTGAGTTCGAGTTGGTGTGGCGCGTGCTGCTGCCGGCCTGCATGCCTACCGTGATCGCTTTTTCGATCTTCTCGGTGGTCTGGCACTGGAACGACTACTTCTGGCCCCTGCTCGTCATCAATACCCAAGACCTCGCTACACCCCCGCTGGGAACCATGTTCTTTGCCAACGAAGAAGCCGGCAACGATTACGGCCCGCTGATGGCCGGCACGGTACTGATCACCATTCCCCTGGTTGTTTTTTTCTTGTTCGCGCAAAAGCGCTTTATCGAAGGTGTCACCTTTTCAGGTGTCAAAGCTTGAAGGAAGTCATGATGAAACTGAAATTCATTGCAGCTGTTACAACCGTGCTCTGCACCATGGGTGCTGCCCATGCCGCCAAAATCGAGCTCGTGGTGGACTACGTCTACCCTGAGATGTTCAACGAGACTCAAGAAGTCATCGCCAAAAAGTTCAACGAGAAGTTCCCTGATTACTCGGTCAAGTTCCGTGCACCCACGCCTGACTACGAAGTGGCCGCCCAGCAAGCACTACGCCATGCAGTGACCAAGCAACTGGCCGATGTGTCTTTTCAAGGTCTGAACCGCCAGCGCATCTTTGTGGACCGCGGCATTGCTGTGGATCTGAAGCCCTTCATCCAAGCCGAAAAGAACTGGGACAAGAGCGGCTACAGCGCATCGCTGATGGAGCTGGGGCAAATTCAAGGCAAACAGGTCGGCATTGGCTTTGCTCTGTCCACCCCCATCGTCTACTACAACATGGACTTGGTGAACAAGGCAGGTACCACCGTCGATCAACTGCCCAAGACCTGGGACGATATCATCAAGCTCGGCGAAGCTTCACGTAAAGCCAGCCCACAAACGGGCGGCATTTACTTCGACTGGGGCATCACCGGGAACTGGTTGTGGCAGGCGCTGCTGTTTGCCGATGGCGGCAAGATTCTCGACAGCACCGAAAAGAAGGTGGCATTTGACGATGCCAAGGGCCTCAAAGCCATGAACACCATGAGCTCCATGGTGCAAAACGGCACCATGGCCAACATCAGCTACAAAGAAGCAGCGCAAATGTTTGCGGCTGGCAAGCTGGCCGTGCTGTCGTCGTCCACCTCACGCTTGGGCGTGATGGAAAAGCAAATTGGCGACCGTTTCAAACTGGTGACCGGGATGTTCCCCGTAACCACTAAAGGCGGCAAAGTACCTGCAGGAGGCAACGTAGCCATGATGTTTGCCAAGGACCCCGAGCGCCAAAAGGCCGCGTGGGAGTTCATCAAGTTCGCCACCGGCCCCGAAGGAGCCACGGTTATGACCAAAAACACCGGCTACTTCCCAGCCAACACCTTGCCAATTGACGACCCCAAGGCACTCAAAGGCTACTACGAAAGCAACCCCAACCAGTACACCGCGGTGAAGCAGATTCCTTGGTTGACTGGCTGGTATGCCTTCCCTGGCCAGAACGGCTTAAAAATCACTGACGTAATTGATGACCACGTGCAAACTGTGTTCGACCGCTCGAAGCAACCCGCCGATGCACTCAAGGCCATGTCTGCCGACGTGCAAAAACTTCTCGACTAAACATCAGAACTGCACGCTTTGGAGCATGCGCTTGCACGCCTTGTGTGAGCACATGCCCCGACCTCACGCAGCCTAGCCCCCAGCACGCTAACAGCCACATCACTGCCCATGCCTCATTTCGACAAATACATCCACCTGACAGACACCCACCTCGTGCAAGACGGCAACGGCCTGTTATACGGACTGAACCCTAAGCAACGCCTGCAGCAAGCCGTGGCCCACATTCAGCAACACCATGCCGATGCACGTGCGGTGTTCATCACAGGCGACTTGACCCACTACGGCCACGAGCAAGCCTATGTGCATTTACGCGAGTGCCTAAGTGGCTTGTCCATGCCCGTCTACCCCATCTTGGGCAACCACGACAGCCGCAACAACTTCCAGCAGCACTTTGCCCACATTGCACGAGACGAGCACGGCTTTGTGCAATATGTGCTTGAACTCGAACATCAAACCGCCATTTTTCTCGATACCAACGAGCCTGGCGTGCACTGGGGCGTGTTTTGCGAGAAACGTGCTCTTTGGCTGCGAGCTCAGCTTGAGCAAGCTAACAAGCCCGTGTTGCTGTTCATGCACCACCCCTTCTTCCCTATTGGCATAACCAGCATGGACAAAATCTCCTTGCTGAACACCAAACCCTTTGAAACTGCCATCGAAGGACTTCAGCACAAGATCGCACACTTCTTCTTTGGACACATCCATCGCCCGATTTTGGGATCCTTCAAAGGTATCCCCTACTCCACCTTGCGGGGCACCAATCACCAAGTGGCATTGGTGTTACAAGACCCCTCGCTGCGCATCGTGGGCAAAAACGAAGGTCCCCAATACGGCGTGCTGATGCTTTCGCCCGAGCAAGTACTGATCCACCTGGAAGACTTTTTGGACCAAGAGCCCACTTACCTGCTTGGTGGCTAATGTTGCACACCGCTGCCTCGTAACAACCAGTAAGCGCTAGGTGGACGAATGTCATGTGCAAGCCCAATCGACATCGTGGATCAACCACTTGCTGAGTGGCGCGCACGTGCTTGATGTATCGCATCACAGGGTGATAGGCTATGCTTGGTAGCGCAACTAGCCGCTCAGGCAGCGACTACCACCTCCACTCCTTGCTGGCGAAGGAGATTGAGGATGTCGGGGTCGGCCTTCGCATCGGTGACTAGCCGTTGTACCGAAGACCAGTCGTTAATGCGGAAGCTGGCAAAGGCGTGTAGCTTGGTGTAATCAGCCAGCACCGTTACGCGGCTGGCAGCGCCCATGAAGGCCTTGTTCATGTCGGCGTCTTCCGGGTCACGCATGTAAATTCCTTGGGCAGACAATGCATGCACGCCCAAGAAGGCCTCACGCACTTGCAGATGAGGCAGGCCTTCGTCGCTGGGGCGGCTGACAGTGGCTTGTTTGCGGGCATCTAGGCGGCCGGCCAGCACGTAGACATTAGCGTGCAGCCCTTGCCCGAGCACGTTGGCCACGGAAAGGCCATTTGTGATCACGTACAGATTCTGATGACCTCGCAAAGCTTGAGCCAGCGCGTGGGCCGTAGTGCCTCCGTTGATCAGAATATTGTCGCCATCGCTAATGAACTGGGCTGCGCATTCCGCAATCGCCGCTTTCTCCTGTGCCTGCTGATCGTTGCGCTCGCCATAGTTGTACATCTCGTAACGCGCAGAGCCTTCGGCAAAGACCTCCTGAGCGGCTATGGCACCACCGTGGGTACGTTCCAATAGGCCGAGCTCGCCCAGTTCAATGAGGTCGCGCCGGATGGTTATGGGGGAAGTGGAAAAGACCTTGGCTAGGTCCTTGACGGTGACCGAGGTGGTCTCTTGCATGCGCGCCAGAATTTTCTGTTGTCGTTCAGCCTTGAACATGAAGCGTCTCTCCATAGGAGCATTGTCGGCCGAAAAACCCTACACATAGATGAATAGTGTTGATTTCCACGCAGAACTGACCCGCCGGGCATGCGGACAAAAACTTGGACTATCAGAGGAGATAGTTCATGTACACATACGCAGACAGGATGCGAGCGGTTGAGCTTTACATCAGACTTGGATTGCGTGTCAGGGCCACGATCCGCCAGTTGGGATACCCAACGAAGAACGCATTAAAAGGTTGGTATCAGCAGTATGAATCGCACCGGCTTCCGTGGAGGCTCAACTCCTGAGAGGATTGAGTCATGAACACTAAAGCTGCTCGTTTTAGCCCCGAGGTACGTGAACGTGCCGTACGTTTGGTGCAGGAATGCCAAGCGGATTACGCATCACTGTGGGGTGCATGTGAGTCGATAGCCCCCAAGATTGGCTGCTCTGTTAGCACCCTGCATGGATGGGTGCAGCGCAAAGAAATAGATGCAGGCCAACGGCCAGGGTTGACCACGGATGAACGTGAGCGACTCAAGCAACTTGAGCGAGAGAACAAGGAGCTGCGCCGAGCCAATGACATCCTCAAGGCTGCGAGCGCTTTTTTTGCGCAGGCGGAGCTGGACCGTCGCATCAAGAGCTAATTGACTTTGTAGACCAGTATCGCGATGCCTATGGGGTCGAGCCAATTTGTAGGCTGCTGCAAATTGCCCCATCGGGCTACAGGCGCAGGGTTCAGCAAAGAAACTGCCCGTGGCTGCGCTGTA
This sequence comes from Comamonas antarctica, assembly GCF_013363755.1. Taxonomy (NCBI): domain Bacteria; kingdom Pseudomonadati; phylum Pseudomonadota; class Betaproteobacteria; order Burkholderiales; family Comamonadaceae; genus Comamonas; species Comamonas antarctica. The sequence goes on along the minus strand of NZ_CP054840.1, from coordinate 1,001,982 downwards.
AGCGCAGTCAATCGGACGAAGAACGCTGCACCCATATTCAACGTGTGTGGCATGCCAACTGGCAGGTTTATGGGACGGTCAAAGTCTGGAAGCAGATGCACCGAGAGGGCTTACCCATTGCCCGCTGCACCGTACAACGACTGATGCGCAAGCTGGGCCTGAAAGGCGCAAGGCGTGGCAAGAAGGTGCGCACAACACGTCCAGATGCAGCAAGGCCATGCCCGCTAGACCTCGTCAACCGCCAGTTCACAGCTCAGCGCCCTGACCAACTTTGGGTCGCAGACTTCACCTATGTATCAACGTGGCAAGGGCAGATGTTTGTGGCCTTTGTGATTGATGTGTATGCCCGCCGCATAGTGGGCTGGCGGGTTAGTAGCCACATGCGCACGGACTTTGTGGTGGATGCTTTGGAGCAGGCGCTGTATGCAAGGCGGCCTTCAAGTGACACGGAGCTCATTCATCACTCCGACAGGGGCAGTCAGTACGTTTCCATTCGCTACACAGAACGTTTGGAGGAAGCTGGCCTGATGCCTTCGGTGGGTAGCACTGGAGATTCCTACGACAACGCTCTGGCCGAAACCATCAACGGGCTTTACAAAACGGAGGTCATCTACAAGCGAGGGCCGTGGAAAACACGGGAATCACTGGAGCTGGCAACACTGCAATGGGTGCACTGGTTCAACCACGGCAGATTGCTGGAATCCATAGGACATATACCGCCAGCGGAGGCTGAGGCAAACTACTGGCGGCAAGTTGCCAAGACCGTGCAGGCTGACGCCTGCACTTCAACAAACTAGCCTCCACCAAACCCGGTGTGATTCACACCTGACTACCGAAAGCATAGACAGCAGTAAGACTTGGGACCATGTCCTTCAGTGCAGTGACTACAGCGGAAAAATCAATGGGACGTGAGGCAGGCATGAACAGCTTGGCAAAGTATTCGGTAAAAGGGGAAGGCTAATGATTCTGGAGTATGCCAGCATGACATGTGGCATACCTACATCAGCCCGATCCACCTAGGACCAGGAGCGACGCCCCTTGGGCAAATTGAGACGCCTATAACGTAGCTCTTTGACAAACAAGTCGTCTACCAGCTTATAAATAGCTTGTGTGGGAGAGCCTGGCTGTTTCCTCAGCGCTTCGGTCAAATCAGCCACATCAAGCCGCACTGGCGCAACGCCTTTGCTCATACGCTTATTGTTGAAATCAACATTAAATGCTTGCAGTAGTGTTTTCCAACTAGCTGGCCCCGATGCCTGTGGAAGGAAAAATAGCATCACGCACTGCGGGCGAGCTTCCTCCGATTGCGTAACCCTTGCTAGTTTTCCTAGCAACGCTTCAGGCCACACCTTCTGGAACTGCGTAATGTATGAAGACGCATTTTTGAAAAAATCCACGTACGAAAGCGCACTGCACTGATCCAGTGATGAAGCTTTAAGTTCTGTGGACCCACCTCCTTCGTGCACCTTCATCTTCACCAAGACTGTCACTGCATTGGGCAGTTTGGATTCCAGCGTTTGGACGTACTTCTCGATGGAGCGCTCGGTCTTCGTCTTCTCGACGGACAAGCGTCTGTTCAGGCCACATGACTGCGACTTCGCCATCCAACGCAACGCAACACTCACACCCCTATTGAGCAAATCGATGTCTTCTTGCTTTAACCTGCGACAGTCCACATAGTTCAGCCCTTGCTTGCCGCGAACCTGGTCAGCAGCAACAGCGACTGTTGCACGAAACAATGTGACATAAGCACTATGAAGGTGAACATCACCATCATTCCAACCCAGAGGAATTCGAGACCCTAGGTACTCATCCAAGAGGTCTGCGCACAGTAACAATCTAGCGCCAAGCGCCGAACTCTGCGCACACTGCCTAGCAGCATCCCACTCGAAATGCGGTCCCGCGACCTTTAAAAGGAGCCCCATGTACGTGTGCATGGCAATGCACAGCCTGAGCTGGCCATCGTCAAGGTGACGAGTAACCTCCAAGGAAATACTTCCAGACTGCACCTTAGACATCAAGGGAGCAATCACCGCTGCGTTTGTGCTCTGCTCAGGCTTGAAAAGCTGAACTTTTAATCCGACCTTACTCTCTTCCCTCTCTATCAAACTTCTCTTCTTATCCACGGTTTAGTCGCATGCAGCCTTGATGCATCAAAGATACCACCTAGCGCTGCATGTCCCGCTTACGCTGTCTAGGATTCATTTAGAAGGATCAGAGCTAAAGGCACTGAAGTCTGCTTTGCAGAGTGAGCAGTCGATCGTAACCAAATTACGGGCGACGGGTTTGGAGGGCAAAGCGGCTCGTCGCGAAGAGCCTGCCGAGTCCTTTCGATCAAGCACAGCGCTCTGATAGGACTCTCTGGAGCCGCTCAACGGCTCCACGACCAGCGACCGAGAAGCATTGAGCTCTGCATAGGAGAGGTACATGCCCGGGCACTGGAATACCTCTCAACGCGTTGTGCAGAGCCTTCTTAACTGTGCAGGCCCAGGATTGCCTCAGCGACGCGTCGGGCACCTGCGATGGGGTTGTTCAAGCTGATCGTCGCGGGAAGTTCGACGCGGAAGGTAAGCGACTGGGCATCCACATGCTGGTGGGCGACCACGTCATCGCGCCGCAGCACCTCGATTGCAGGGTCTGCCATATCGTAGCTCCGGACGAAAGTCACGCTAAACGGGGTTGTGAACGGCGCCTCGTTGGCCATCGTGGCATGCTCGTATCCGATACCCGACTCCGAGCCGTACATGGCTACGCGTTTAAGAAGCTCGTCGACTAAACCGCTAGCTCCGCTCGAGGTGAGTCGCGCGACGATGCTCTCCACCAGGGATGGGATCGACAAGGCAGGCACGTTGGGATCTGTCTGTTGCAGGCCGACGCTTACGAGGAGCAGGCGCGACTCCCCGGGGGCATCATCACTGGCAGGGATAGGCTCGATTTGGTGGACGCCATGAATGGCGTGACTTGAGGTTGCGCGAGTAGTGGTCTTTATCTCTACACCCGTGCCCTCCCATCTGAAGTCCCTTGCAGAGCGGCGCCAGCCATCCCAAGCCAGGACGACTGATCCGACCTGGGGATCGGCCGCGCGGCGGCAGAGAGCGTCGAGAAGGAGCAGTTCCCCGACGAGTCCGAGGATGGCGTTCTCAGAGATCTCCAGGCGCTTAATGGCGAGTTCAATCAGCGGCTCGGTGACGGCAAAGGCGCGCTCCAAATTTGCGTCAGCTTTTTCCCGCAGCAGTTCAGCGGCAATGAATGCACCGACCTGGTCGAAATGCCCCAGCGCGGGCAAGCAAATGCGGTTTGCGTTCAGCGGAGGCAGGCTGTCACGGTGCCAGGAGTGGTAGTGCATTGCAGACTTCACTACGCCGGTCCGAGGCCTCAACTCGTCGCCTGAAAGGAACAGCTCCAAGTGACCGCGACTATTCCGAGCGATCCCAACCACCTTTGCATCGGTCAACCAGGTAATGGCTCGGTTATCTCCAGTGGTGCCTGCCGGAACGACGTTGATCTGGTTTAGAACTGCTTCGTAGCTGATCATGGGAGTCCCTTCGTAACGATGGTTGCCCCAGCACGGGTGGCTGAGAACTGCTCCGGACCTCCTGCAGGGAGGCAGACTCCGACTGCGATCGTGGGGTGCTTGTCGCCCGGATGTTGATTGACGTAGAAGAGGATTTGACCGTCGGAGCCGCTGGGTCGCCACGCCATGCTGCTGTTCGATGGCACGGCAGCGCGGTGATGGTAGTAATCGAAGTAGACGTCACCGCGATACTGGTCCGGGCCGGCGTTAGGGTCGCTCGCTCCCCAAGTCGTCTTGAGTTCGCCTCCGATCACCATCTTGGTGGTGGCGCGTATGTTAAATGGGAGCAGTGCCAGTGGACCATTGGACACGGTGGCACCATCTCCGTAACGAATGCCGATCCAGAACCGAGGTCGCTCAGCATTCTTGCGCTTGAGGTCGGCATAGGACCATAGAGCGCCGGGGTGGCCGGTGACAAAAAGGCCCGTGATCGGCCGAGTGAGGCAGGCCGACCATAGTCGAAGGTAGGCGGCGATGGAATAGGGGCAGGCACGCCGTGGCTGGTCTCCCTTATCAAGCTTCCCCGGCGGGCGATAGAAAGGTGAATCCCGCAGCGGGGCAACTGCGTTTGCTCGGGCTTCGATACCGCTCCAGAAGTCCGCGTGGAACCCCTTGCTTCCCGGCTGGTAGTCGGCGAAAGTGAGGCGATCCAAGAGTTCGGCGGCCTCGGTAAGTTCGAGTGGATCGTCTAGGATCCGGCCCCGCAGCACATCAGCGACAGCGAGGTCGCTGGAGGGGCGGGCGAAGAGTCCAGCCACTATGTCTGCATTGGGATCCGCCTGCCAACTGCCATTGATGACTGTAACGAAGGGACGAGCCCCTGGTGATAGGGGAAGGTTTCCCACGCCCGCGATCTTGCCTGTGGCCTCGAAATTGAGTCCTTGCAGGACGGTAGGTTCAGGAGCGCCGCTCATCATGCGCTCGGTGATGGCTGTGCGAACCGCTTCGTCAACATCGTGATAAGCACGGAAGAGGGAGAGTTGGTCGCTGGAAGCGAAGACGCGGCACAACTCAATATATGACCCGCGGTAGCCGAACCAGCGCTGCATCTGCATCTGGGTGTCGGCCAGGGGGTTGGCAGATGAACGCTGGAACAACGCCGTGGTCATCCCTTCCAGCGTCAGTCCACGGGCCATTACGTTACCTGAGACGAAGATCGTGCTGATGTCGCGGGCGGCGCTCCACTTACAGGTTTTCGGGTCCTGGCTCGGCGCGTAGGCAGGACGGTCATCAGCGTTGGGGTCGCTATTGACCACGGCGACCCTTGTCCCCGGGATCACCTCGTCGATGAGCAGGGTTTCGATGGTCTGCCAGTCCGGGAAAACCGTCGGTGGCAGGACATCGAACTCGTCCTCGATTGCTCTGGCGGAGGCACGGTACTTGTCGAGCCATTGCGCCCATGGGGCAGGATCCGCCTGCAGGTCATCCGCCAAGGTGTTTGGGAGCCTGGCGTCACCTGCGTCGAGCAAATTTCGCGCCGTCGCCCGGTCCTGGATCCCTGCCCAGAGCAAGATGTCCTCAGCGCCCCTGAAGTGATCCGTGATCGCGGCTGAGGGGTGGTAGAGCATCGAGTGAGGAGGAACCACGCAGACAAGGGCTTCGTGCTCGGCGTCGAACTGGGCAGTGATTGCGGATACCGGGCCAAGCCTGCCAGAACGGTGCAGGCGGATGGCGCCCGCCACCAAGAAAGCTCGGACGGCGTCGGCAAGATCTTGCTGCACAGAGTTGGTGGTGGGCACGCACAGTTTGGCTGCCTCTGCGCGGCGGTAGAAGACCTCACCGCCGGTGTAGTAGGAACGGATCCCCACAGCCTCTGGGTAGGTCGATGAGCGGGGGGCGTTGAGGTTGCCAGGATCGCTTGTGTCTACTGGATGGCCGACATCGAGCGGCGTGCGAAGAGAGATCAGGAAGTCTCGCGGCGCTAGGGGGTTGTGGTCCTCCTGAAGGAGGTTGGCCTGGGGTGTCGCCGTGTAGGCGATGTAAGTCGAGAAAAGATTTTCAGGCGCCCCCTGAGGCGGATCCCAGAGGTTAGCGATCGCACGCGGGATCTGCTTCAATCTGCCGTAAATGGGGTCCTGCGAAGACTCAACTATGGCATCGAGAATAGATCCATCGTCGGCCTCGTCGTCAAGCACGAGCATTTGGACGGAGCGATCAAGCTCCTTGACCGCGCTAAAGACGTTGGCGCGGAGGCTTGCTGCCAAGGCATGCAGATGGTCAGTCTGCTTCATCGCCACAATGATCAGTGGCCTGCCCTGACTCAACCGTTGTCTAACCTGAGCCGGCGGCAGCCGGTAGGTGGCTTGCAGTGGATGCGCCTGCTCTGAAAGTGCAATGCCCGGTGGTGGGCACAGTAGGCGGCGTTTAATCTTCTGTGCGCTCTCCTCTCCCGAGTCCAACTGCTGCACCAGCCTCTCATAGGTCTGGCGCCACAAGGAGAGACGGGTCCCGGCGAGTACGACGATGATGTCTATGCCGTTGTCGATGGCCAGGGCTGAGACACCCAGCATAGAAGCGGTCTTGCCTGACTGGACCGAACCCATTACAAGTCCCGTACGCGAGCGGCGGGATGACCAATCTTCGGGTTTCGCGGTGTCGGCTGACATGATTCCGCGCTGGAGAATGTAGCGGGAGTCTGCCTCAACTGAGGCACGCGCTGTATCGGTCAAGCCGGTGAGTTGAGCCTTGTAGCGGGCCCACCACGAGTCCGCCTCCTGGGGCGCTGGCGGATTGAAGTAGACGTGCTCGACGAGTGGGGAACTTCCTGGCACCGCTCTCAACTCTTCGGTTTGATGAGCATCCGCTGCAACGACGCGTACCCAGAGGACCCGAACTTCAGACGTACTGCCTCAGCTGCTTGATCAGGGTCGATGTCCAATAGTTCGAGGAGACTTTTGCTGATTCTGGCGATGTAGTCCCACTGGGTCTTGGTCTGCGTCTTACTGGGGCGTTCCCAGTCCGCGGACTCTTCGCTGGCCACGCGGATAGCATCACCCTTCGCCTCGATGCGGTCCACGATGTCTTGCGGCGAGGCCGCCAAGGCCATGGAGATGCCTACGAGAGAACCCACAAGCTGGAGTTCCTGCCACTTTGCACCTTTGCCACCGTCCATGAATTTCTCGGACCACAACTCATTGTGCGATGAGTGGAGTTCGACGGCGTCCGACAGCAACTCGAACAGTTTGGTCAAAGTTGAGGACTGGGCAAGCGGGTGGGACGGGTACTTTTGAATCTCGATCAGTAATTGGTCGATGTTACGGCTGGTCGAACCCAGATCCTTTCCAGCGGTGTCATACACCAAGACCGAGATAACCCATAACAGAACCTTCGTGCGCTTGTAGCGCGTGTCGCCGAACTGGTAGCTCGTCAGCGCCTCGCCGATGCGGGCAAGATTCGGGACCCCTGCTAACGACTTGGCAATTTTGGCGACATCGTTGTTCGGGTCGGCGTCGCCGGCGGCAGCGAGAGTCGCACGGGTGAGTTCGACCTCGTGGTAGACCGCGTTGCGGATCTCTTCAGCGTTCAGGTGCACACCCTGCTTGTTGTAAAGGCGAAAGACCTCATGAATCTGAGCCTGGGTGGCCTGGGTGTACTCGATGACGGGAATGCCGTAATCCCCAACGTCATCGAACAGACCTTCGATGGTGGTTTGTTGGCCAGCGACGTTAATCTCACGGCCCTTAATCTGCGTGTAGTACTTACCGCGGAGAGGCTCAAGGTAGGGACCGACCAGCCCGCCATCTCCAGTCGTGCGAAGCTTAAACGGGAAGTAATAGTCGTCCTCATCCGTGGCCTTGAGTGCGTAACCCTCAAGCGCTTTCCACGCACGACGGAAGGCTGGATAGTCGTCGTTGAACAGATCCGCCAGATTCCTGTCGCCTTTCTCGTCGAGACGTCCTTGTTCGTTGAACATCTTCCCCCTGTGCCGGGCGGCGACCTCAGTAACTTTCTGTTTGGCGACAGGATGCTTTCCTACAAACCGGAGGATGGCCGTGAGCCGCTGCTTGCCATCAACGACTTCGTGCGGGGTGGACGATCCGGTGCGCAGTAGGATGATGGAGGGCAACGGGACGCCCCGGAGGATGGACTCCATCAGGGACTGCCGGTCACCGCTGCGCCAGACGTCGCCCCGCTGGTAGGACGGCGTTAGGTTCGGCGGCTTCTTGGTGAGTTGGAAGATCGGCCAGACTGCGGCCTTTGCCGTGACCGGTTCCGGGCTCACCGCATCTTCACGCGCGTCGAACTCGGCCCACGCGTCAGCCCAGGATTGAGTGGCCGTCGCACGGCTAGTGCCCTTGGTCTCAAGCTCTTCGAGGAAGTCGGCCTGCAGCCGGCAGGCGATGTCCACGCGCTCTCTCAGACGCTCCAGCGCGCGGATGGAGAGCGGCGGGGAGGCAGCCCCGAGGGGGAGGAGGTCGGTGGGATCGAGTTCGAGTTCAGCGATGAGCGCCTGAAGGAAGGGTTCGCCGCCCGTTAGCGGGAGGTCATCGCTGAGGTTTAGCCAGCCTTGAATCTCAGCCAGTTGGTTCGTCCATGCGCCGGAGGCGAAGTCGACGTCGACGCTGCTGAACATCGAAGACACTGGGGAAACGCCGTTGGGCGTGTCTGAGGCCTCCGAGAGGGTCGCCAACCCGTCGGCAAGGCTCTCCAACAATTGGAACCGCGGATCCTCTTCGTCGAAGTCGTCTTCGTGTTCGTTATGGTTAGTCACGCGGTAGCTCCCAATGGTTCAAGGTCAGGGGTGATGCTTGATGTGGGCCGGATGAGCCCGTACAACAATCGTTCGGCGATCGCTTTGACGACGCGGGCGTTGACTGCGTTGCCCAGGGCCTTATACGCGTCGAGGTCGGACGCGGGCAACTGGATGCCGCCGAGACACTGCAGCTCGGCACACTCGGCTGGGGTCATGTAGCGACGTTTGCCTGTCAAGTTAGCACCGAGAATGGGAACTTGGGTCTGCGTGAAGGCTATGAGACTTGGGGAGGTCGTGGGGCGCTTGACCCGCAGTCCAGATGCACGAACTTGCAGCACGAAGTTGTCGATGTCGCGCCCTTCACCCTGCGCGTTCCACTCCATCTTCTGGAAGCTAGAGGAAAAGTCTTGAGGGCGCCACTTTGCAAGCCAGGGATCAATCCAGGAACGGTTGGCTTGGTAGAACTCACGGTTCTGCCTGATGAAAGTCCGCTTCCACTGTGGGAAATCGAAATCGCCAGCACGGTTGGCATGGCTAGGTATTCTCTTGATTTGTTCGTCAACAGAGCATTCGAGAGATTGTCCAAAGTTGCCCTTAAAGCCCATCTCTCGCATACCCAACAACGGCCTGCGAGCCCAAACCCCTGAAGGAGTTTCTTCCTCGTAGGGATAGGTTGCCCCGAATTCCATCGCCCAGATCGGGAAGGAGGGCAGCTTCAACTCGGCCGGAGAGTGGCGTAGGAAGTCTCCCCACATGTCGATGGCTCGGAGCGTCTGTTCCGGTATAGCGCGAGTGGAAGGTACGTCGTGACGCAACACACTACGAATTTCGGTTTGACCCTTGTGCTTCGTCGGCCACTCGAAGTGATCGAGCCCCTCGAGCGAACCTACGAAGTAGGCGCGGTCCCGCACTTGGGGAATCCCGAACTCGTGGGGCGAGAAGTGCTCGACGTCGACGGAGTAGCCAAGCTCTTCCAGCATGCGGATGATCGTGGCCTTGGTGCGGCCGCCGTCGTGCTTGAGGATATTGGGCACATTCTCCAGAATGAAGTATTGTGGCCGCTTGACGCTTAAGATCTCGTGAACCTTGAAGAAGAGATTCCCTTGATTGGAGTCCTTGAAGCCCAGTTGATCTCCTGCTTTGGAGAACGGTTGGCACGGAAAACCAGCGGTAAGGACGTGGTGATCGGGCACACTTCGGGCAATGATCTCGTCGTTGCTGAGGGCGTTAAGGTCACCCCAAGCGTCGATACCGAAGTTGACCTTATAGAGGGCGTTCAGCTTGGGCTCCCACTCAGCAGCGAACACGCCACGTCCACCCAACTCATCGAGAGCGACGTGGAAGCCTCCCAGCCCAGCAAAGAGATCGACGAAACGGAAGGCCTCGCTACTAGTTCCAATCACTTCGGTCTCGTCTTTCCCCGCCGGATCGAGCGAGATTTTATATAGCTTGTTCAAATGTTCGTATTTTGTCACATCTTGCTGTACACAGAAATGAGGCAGGGACATGATGGCCGTCTTAGTGAATAACCGCTGTACGGCCGACAACGGCTATTGAGCAGCTGCACAGGACTGGCTGCAACCAGCCTATACCTGCCCTTCAAACCGGCTCACCACTCAGTCACCGACACCTACCTAGGCCTTTTCACTCATACGCCTCCTCTTTTCAATACGAGAGCGCTGCTCTTGCCTGATAGTGCCTTTGCGCAGGGTACGTGACAGCCCTGGCACGGCAAATCGCACCGCGAGATCTTGTTCGGTGAGGTACTTAGCGATGCACTCTAGCCCTTTGCGAGTACGTTCATCAAACTGGTGAAAGGTACCTACTGCTGGATAGCTCATGTTCCTTAGGTGCTCTGGAGTGTTGCAGTTGCTATAGGCGCCCTTGCCATTGGTCACAGAAGCATTCCAGTACTCTCCTATGGCCTTGGCCATCGTTACGTCCTTGCGTACGACAGAGCCGTTAAAAAACAGCAGGGTGTGCATGTGCACCCCTCTTTTCTCCCCGTATTCAAACTTCACCGCATAGCCCACGTAAGAGCTCATATAGCGGTCTTCCACATACTTCTTCAAACGCTCCCAGCTTCGTGGAGCTCCTTCGCTATCCTCTGTGTAGAGGTCTAAGCGAATGATCATCAGCTTGGAATAGGCCGCCTTCAGGTCTAGGATGTACTGAAGCAGTGACTTGCTGGTTGCACGCTCATTGCGCTTAAGGTTGTCCAGCTCATCACCGAAGTCCTTACTCTCTAGACCATCCCGAACACGTTGGAGTAACAGACTTGCTTGCACCTGCTGGAAGTGATCAACATTCTGGTACACGACCTCTTGCTCAAGGCTGGCAATGAAACACTTTAGATATGGGTTAGAGTTAGGACCTTGGCCTAAGCTGAAGGGGTCATCTACGGGACAGTTCTGAACCAAGGCATTGAGATCTTGCTCAAGACCTTGGTCAAATGAATCCCTATCGAAGTTTTCTTCATCTAGGTACTCTTCCAAATCTTTCCGGATATCCTTCATCTTTTTGTTGAGCTGGCAAACCCATGCAGCCAGCACTGCATGGTCTACATCAGATTCGATATACTGCTGAGAGAAGTCCTTGTTAAAGCGCATTAATTTACCCGGTAAGTGAATGAAGTTAAACGCTCAAACCTCCTAAGAGTTTGAGCTCTGCATCAGATACTTATCTTGAGTAAAAATATGCCTAGTAACCTAGCTACACCAAGTAGGTAGCTAGGGTTAAAAACTATCATTTCATCATTAGGCAAAGAAAAATCTGGCTGACTGCCATGTGAATGGCTGACACCGTCAAGCTATCTAAGATCTTATTATTTTTACATCTACCCTGTCTATGCATCTGCTAGAACAGATGCTAGAAATCATAGACTATCATTTAAAATATAAAAAACCAACCTTCGAATGGTTATTTGGCATTAGTAGCAATTACTACTTAAACTATTAATAAATAATATTTTTACTATTAATAACCTACACTCCCAATACTGCAAAATCAAAAACAAGTAAAAACAAACAAAAAACCTTGAGCAAACAATGAAAATATAGTCCCAGTTTTATCTAGGACTATAAAAGTTATATCCTATTCATACAGCAGATAGTTTACTTGATATCCAGCTATCAACCTGGTGCTCTATCCAAGCCACCGAGTTGGCCCCGATAATTATTTGCCGTGGAAAATGTGGATCGTAGTATTTAGAGCTTTTATCTAGTTTGGCGTACAAGGTAGTTTTCGAAATATTTAGCTTATTGCAAACTTGGGTTGCACGCAAGAGCTTCAGAGGGGTAGTGGCTGCAGTAGACATCGTAGGACTCGCTGTATGTATGCCCCAGTGCAAGCTGGGAGCAATGCTGTGAAATGAGCCAACGAAACCGTTTCGAAGCGTCCGAAGCGGTTCGGCTCAAAACATCTGTCAGCGGGTAAAAAAACACCTATCCACCTGTGCGGCCTGTGGGTCTATAGCGCCCCCGCTATGAAAGCCCCTCTCACCGTCAGACCACTTCTTTAACGTCTACCCATGACTCAACTCCTTAGCCGGAGGATTCGATAAAAGTCTCAGTAAAGCACACGAATTTCCTAAAAAAGATACTTAACTTTTCAGAAAAAAAGAAGAATTTTCACTAAAAAAAGAATTTTTTAATCTCAAAAAAGAAGAGCTTAAAATTACCGCTTGAGCTTCACATCTCTCATGCAGTGAATTGATCCAGCGTTAGCATCATCAGTCTTTCCTGGAGCAACAAAGCGCCTCTCCAGGGTTAAGAACTCTGCCAGCCAGCCGATTCCTTCAGCTGTCGCTGGCGTGAACTGGCACAGCCCATCAACAGTTGGCACCAAGCCCTTCGCAAGGGGCTGCGTTGGAACAAAGTCCAACAGACCACGACACTTGGTTTGCCCCGCAAACTCTTTGAGTTGTTTTAAGTTGGCAGTTACTTTTTCAGTGGAAACTAGTAAAATTTGCCCCACAGGTGAACTTGATGGCTTTAGCTTCCCTTCAAGCACTGCCGATGGGAAAAGCACTTCTAAAGCACAGTCGAACAATCCTAGACTTTCAAAGAATTGCCCAACATTTCTTCTATAAGTCTCCAGCGAAATTCTCTCTGAGACTCTAAAGCTCCCGTCTCCTCGCAGAAGAATATCCAATCTACAAACAAATATATTTTTCTTGCCGATGAACTTTTCACTCAAAAAATCATTAACTCGCTTTCTCTCACTATTTGCAGAGCGAATAAAATAAGCTTCCGATTGCTTATATTCTTCGGAAGCTATTGCTTGAAGCAAATATTCATCATTAATATTCAAAACTAGATTGATGTATGGGTGAAAGCAATTTTCAAATATTTTTTGATTTATATATTTTTCAAAACCATTTCTAATGATAAGATTAGAATCTCTTAGATATTTGCCCAATAAATTAATATCATTGAAATAATTTGTTGTTTTTCCTTGATTTTTTAATCTAATCAATATTTTAGCAGCAGTAGATGCAACATTAACCTGCGCAAAAAGATCATAAAACTCACAATAATCAGCACCAAGATCTAGAAAATCATCTTCTAGCAAGAGAATGCTGTTATAGTGTTTTTTGTATTCAAATATTATTTTTGCTATACGCGCTTCAAAATTCAATCTTTTCCTAGCGCTTGCATTATTTATCCAATATCCATGCTGCTTAGCGTAAGCATCGTCAAAAAATTGATACTTCGCTGGATAAGTAATTTTCTTTTTATCCGAGTCAGCAGTAGCGCGTGTTCGCCCTGACAGCGTCGGGTTACTTTGTGTCATACAAGAAATCGCTCCACTCCTGCATCATTGTTCTACGCTTCTCCAACGCATCCCCGCGCCGATAAGCTGCTTCAACTTTGTTCTCTAGCGTGTGTGCAAGAGCTTGTTCAGCAAGCTCTCTTGGATAGTCTGTACGCTCTCCAACCCAGTCTCTAAAAGTTGAGCGAAAACCATGTGGGACCGCATCCACCTCCATACGCCGCATAACAGTCAAGAGCGCCATATCAGACAATGCCTTGCCACGTGGCGATGGAAAAACATGCTCATTACCAACAAATCGTGGCATTTTTTTAAGCAGTTCAACTGCTTGTGTACATAGCGGCACACGATGTTCACGCCCTGCTTTCATCCGGTCACCAGGAACCACCCACACCGCTGCGTCCAAATCGATTTCACCCCACGTTGCCCCTCGGACCTCCCCACTGCGTGCGGCAGTAAGAACAACGAACTCCAAGGCTCTAGCTGTAACGCCCTCTTTATCCCGCAGATCACGCATGAACTGTGGGACAGCATCAATGGGCAAAGCCTTCCGATGTACCGTTTTTTGAATTTTTGCGGGAGCTGGCAGCAACTTATCTAAGCGCCCTTTCCATCTGGCTGGATTTTCACCCTCACGATACCCTCGAACGGTAGCCCAATCTAGTACTGCTTCAATCCGTCCGCGCAGGCGTGCGGCCGTTTCGTTTTTAGTCTTCCAGATAGGTTCCAGAACAGCAAGAACATGCGCCTGGGTTACATGCGCAGTTTGCAAGTTTCCAATTACTGGAAATGCATACGTAGCAAGGGTTGCTGACCACTGTGCTCTATGTTTAGGATTCTTCCAGGTGTCACCATGGGCATCGATGTAAGCCTTCGCCGCACTCTCAAACGTGACAGCGTTGAGTTGTTCTGCCAAGAGCTTGCTCACGGCCTTATGACGGGCAGCGATAGGATCCAACCCGGCTCTAAATTCGCTTCTTGCCGTACGAGCTTGCTCACGAGCCATTGCTAAAGTGACTGATGGGAATCCCCCCAGTCCCATGTGCCTTCTCTTTTTCCCTACCCCGATTCTTAAGACCCATGAACGAGCACCAGTTGAAGTGACATAAAGGTAAAGCCCCGTGACGCCACCTACGGCATGATGTCCCTCATCGAGGAGTCTACTAACTTGTAAAGCAGAAAGTTCTTTAGCAATCTTAGGCATTCAACGTATCTTCAAATTTTAAGTATCTACCATCCTTTCTACCATAAGAGATTGAAACAGTCAGGAGTGAATTGAACCATTTCGGACAACTTAGCAGGCTAAAGTATTGTTTTTACTTATATTTTCTTATCGCCTCTTACTGCTTCGAACTAAGGCTCAGCGGACACAGCCTCCGCCATCCCCCATTGGGGAAGGCATCAATGACGGCCTGCAGCATCGCGCCTGCCTCGGCCTGGGTCTGATCGTTCTGATCGAGGCCTTCAATCACTTGCTCGAGGAGCGCCACTTTCAGGTCGTCGACAGTGGCCTTGCACAGCGACACGCCCACCAGTCGAAACCACGTAAAACTATCATCTCCGTCGTTGAACTTCGCCTTGTTTCGGTGGCTTATAGCTGCACAGAGGGTAATTGGAGCATGAGCGAAACTCACCATAAGGGCCCGTTCGCAGCAACAGTACTCCTTGCTTGCAGCCGGGGCAGGTCTGCTCTTGTATTGACTTACCGTCAGTATCGGTGATTGCCACCCCGCCGCCGTCTGTGAGTTCCCGAAGGAAGGTAGAACATCGACCACGAACAGTGAACATCGCCACCATGCGGCGCGCCCTGGTCAAAGCTACATAGAACAGGCGACGCTCCTCTCCCAATGGTGTCAACGCCGATGTAAATCTGACCCACTTTTCACTAAATCGCCGAAGTAAATCTGACCCACCTGGGTCCTTCGTTTTGGGTTGTTCGCCGGCGTTTTCTTAGCCTGGTGATCGAACAGCCCTGCGCCGGTTATGCCCCCGACGTTGCCCTCCTCACTGCCTGGCCGGCCTTGCGTTTTTCCTTCAGCCGGAAGCTTTCTCCGGTGATCTGCACGATGTGTGCGTGGTGCAGCAACCGGTCCAGCATCGCTGCCGTCAGCGTTTGGTCGTCGGCGAACGCTCCTGCCCACTGCGTGAACGGCAGATTGCTCGTTAACACCATCGAGCCGCGTTCATAACGCTTGGCCACAACATTGAAGAACAGATTGGCCTCATCTCGCCCGAAGGGTAGGTAGCCGATCTCGTCGACCACCAATAGCTTGGGCCCCAGCACCGCGCGGTTGAAGTACTCCTTTAAACGGTTCTGCGCCTTGGCCGCTGCCAATTGCATCATCAGGTCGGCCGCCGTAATGAACCTCGCCTTGTGGCCCGCCATCACGGCGCGCTGGCATAGCGCCAAGGCAATGTGGGTCTTGCCCACGCCGGAAGGGCCCAGCATGACCACGTTCTCCGCGCGCTCGACGAAGGCGAGATGCCCGAGTTCGACGATCTGCGCTTTGGGTGTGCCGCCCGCCTGGCTCCAGTCGAATCCCTCCAGCGTCTTGATGGCCGGCATTGTGGCCAACCGCATCAGCACCGTGCGCTTGCGTTCCTCGCGCCACTGCTGCTCGCTGGCAAGTACCTTCTCCAGGAAGTCGGCGAAGCTGGCGCCATCGCGCGCCGCATCCTGTGCCAGAGCAGGCCAGTCACTGCCCAGTCGCACGAACTTCAGCTGTTCGCACAGCTCGGCAATACGGTCATGCTGCAAGCTCATCACACGACCTCCAGAAGCGCGTCATAGACGGCCAGCGGATGCTGCAGGCTCTGCAGTGGCAAGACCACGCGTTGATGCACAGGCACCGGTGCCTTCAGGGCCGGCGCCGCCAGCATGACGGCGCGCTCCTCGGCCAGCCGTACCGCTGGAACTGCCTTGGTCGTGGCATGAATGCGCACGTTCGCCACCTCATCGAGCCAACGGCGCACGTACAGGTTGGCCAGATGAGCATCCAATCGCAAGCCGTTGGCCCCGAGGGTTGCGGCCAGTGGCACCAGGAAGCTGCCTTTCAGATAGCCATTGAAGCGTTCGACCTTGCCCTTGGTCTTAGCGCGATAGGGCCGGCAAAGCCTGGGCGTGAAGCCGCAGCTTTGTGCGCACTCACGCAGTTCGCTATTCCAGCGATGCAGCCCTTCGCCGTAGGCATCGCGCTCGATGACGACCGCCTTGGTGTTATCGAACAGAACATGTTCTGGTACGCCGCCGAAGTAGTCGAACGCTTCGCGCAGACCGGCGCACAGGGTGGCCACATCCTCACCCGAGCAAGCAACGAACTTCACGTAAGTGGCGCGGCTGTAGCCCATCGTCGCCACCAGTGCGATCAACGGGTCACGTCCTCTACGAACATAGGTGAAGTCGGCTTGCATCTGCTTGCCTGGCGGCGTCTCGAACCGCACCAGCGGCTCCGGCTCATGCTTCTTTAGGGGCACCAGCCACGCCTTGAGCTGGCTAATACCACCCATGTAGCCGCGCTCCCGGATCTCGCGCAGCAGCACCGTCGCCGGGATCCAGCGCGGCCGGGCCTGATCGACGCGCTCTTGTAGATACTGCTTGTAGTTGTCGAGCTTGCTCGTGCGCGGCTCGCGCGGACCATACCGCTGCGCGGTCTGGTCGCGCAAGTACCTGCGAACCGTATTACGAGAACAATCCAGTTGCCTGGCAATCTCCCTGACGCTGTCGCCCCTTCGGGCCATTACTCTTATCTCCACTGCTTGCTCCTGAGTCAACATCAGCAGCCTCACAAAGGCTGCCATGATCACCCAGGTGGGTCAGATTTACCTCGGCGCAGTGGGTTAGTTTTACATCGGCGCTGACACAATGGAAAGCTGTCGCCATCCGGCATTGCCAAGGCGAGAACGGGATCGTCGGCACGGGTGTTGGGGAAGCTGCGTCCCTTCAGGACGCTGAGCATTTCCGGCAAGATGACGTAGTCAGCCTCGCTGCCTTTCGACCGATGGATGGTGAGAAACGACACTTCGATCCATTGGTTAAAACGGCGCGGGTTTGATGGAACGTATTGCTTATCGGCGTTGTAGCGCCCAAGGATATAGACAGACACTTTGCCGTCCCTGCCCGGCGAAATCGAGCCTTCGCGCATGCCCTCAGCGAGCCCCAGCACGAATTGATCGATCGCGTCAGCCAGCTTTTCCTTGTGGTCTACCTGGAATGCTTGGAGTACAGGGCCTTGCGCTGGCGTCATTGAACGTACGTTCTTGGGAATCTGGCCCGGATTTTGGGAAACGAAGGCGCTGGAAACATCACACAAGGCTTGTGGGCAGCGGAAGGTCTGTTCTAGCTTGAATACTTGGCCATGACCAAACCACTCCCGAAAGCCCGTCATAACTGACACGTCTGCCCCAGCAAAACGGTTGATCGATTGCCAGTCGTCACCCACGGCAAACAAGAAACGGCCCGGCCGATCAACCAGAGCACGACACAAGCGGGCACGGGCGCGCGATGCGTCTTGGAATTCGTCGGCCATCACCAAATCGTAGGTGGACTCAACACGGCCGCTCTCCAAGTACTCCGCAGCCTGGTTGAGCATGTCCTCGAAGTCAATCCCGTTCTCAGCAGCCAGCGCCGAGTCCCAGGCAGCCATGATGGGCGCAGCAATATCCAGGAACATTTGATGCCGATGCTTGAAGCTATCCCTTGGCATTGCGTCCAATCGACTCCGCAAGGCATCAATCCTCAAACTATTGCTCTTCGCGTGGCTCATGAAGGTGCGCACTAACCCAATGAGCTCGATCGACTCCATGGGCTTTTGTCCGTTCTTGGGTATTTCGCGATCGGGATTGAGATCAGGCACCAGACCACGACCAATCAGCTCGTTCTCTAAACGGGTGAAGTCTTTGCCGCTTCGCAGGCCGTAGGAGGTGGTCTCAAACAGTTCAGTACCTTTCTCCGCATGCAACTTCCGCTTCCAGTGCACTCCCTGCAAATAATCCTTGAAGTGCGTTGGAGGAACACCTTCAGCATCAAGAGCGAAGTGCTCATGGTAGAGGTCGAGATCAGGATAATAGAAATCTGGCCGGTACTGACGATGGTCCTCGTCAGCTGTCCGATGTGCATAGGGAGTCTCGTATTTGTAATCTATCCCATTCAAGAAGAGATAATTCGCAACCATCACTTCTTCCAGGCTCTTAACTTTCTCCCCACGGCTCGTAATCAGCGCGCCTTTACCTCGGGAATCCCAGACATCTGCTGGTTCAGCGCCGCCAAAGGACGGCAGATCTCTTCCAAAGACAAAGCGAAACAAATCCCACTGCCGGCGAAACGCTGGGGAGCTATCCTTCAACTGATCGACGATTTCGGCAAGCTTTCTAACTCCGCCGGCTGCGTCGGTAGCCCAATTCGGAATATCGGGCTTTTCTTTGGTTGCCTTGCCGATGATGCGCAGGCCCAGCGCATGAAAAGTTGAAGCCTCGACAGCTACATTCGCCATACCCAAACGTTCAAATGCTCTGTCAGCACGTTCTTTGAGTTCCTCGGCTGCTTGCCTGTTGAACGCCAGCATCACAATGCGCTCGGGCTTCACAAACCCCCGGTGGATCGCATAGGCGGCTTTGGCCACCATCGTGGATGTCTTTCCTGAACCGGCAGATGCGATGACCTGCACACGATTGTCAAAACATACCACCGACCTTGCCTGTTCTTCGGTCAAAGGCTTGCTTTCCACCCGATCAAGCAACTCTTTGCAGACAATCAGCTCGCGCTTCATATGGACTGCGTTAAGCAAAGTCCAGGCAGCGCCATGGTCCAACTGAAAAGCATCGAGTGACGCCTTCACCAAATTCGTGATAGTCCCCAGATGGGCCGCGACATCAGAGTTGCTGAGTCGTTTTCGAAGATCGGCAACGTTCACATTGGGCCGTGCAGCCAACACCTCTTGCTGTTGTTCATGAGTGAACCACCGTCGGTCTTTTGCACATTTACGCTCCTGACCAGCCTTGTGATCCAACCAATGCTGAATTTTCTGATGTTCCCGCTGAAGAAATTTCGCCTCATCACGCAGACGCTTCTCTTTCAAGCCCGCGTTCAATGCTTGGATGAGAGTGGCACCTTGATCATTAGGGAGCCCATCAGCTTTCACCTCATTCTCTTGTCCTGGGTGGAACGTGATGTCTGTCCAGAACGTGCCAGCGTTTATCCAGTAACTGTTTTCCTCTTCCACGTTGACATGATGTGCACTGCCTGCCAACGTCATCGCGAGCTTCAAACCATCCATCCGCAGGCACCAATTAGACGATTTCGTCAGCCTTCGCCCCCACCACGAAGGACTCCACTCTTTTTTCATATTTAGTTGAATTCAGTGCACCACTGCCAGATCACATATCTTCGAAATAATCCGAGTCAATTCTCTTGACCACATAGGCTGCCGATGCCGCAACACCGACATCAAAGTCCATCATCAAGGCGGCCAACTGCTTGCCATCAATGAGTACCACTTTGGTGTCGATCCGCGACGCATAGTCAGTCGCATCCACCGTGTAAAAAGAGGTGGTGATGAAGACGCCTTTCCTGGCTCTCTGGCCTTGAAGCGCTCCGACAAACTTCTGGATTTCAGGCCTACCTACCGAACCCTGCCAACGCTTGGCCTGAATGAAAATCGCATCCAGTCCAAGGCGATCTTCTTTGATGATTCCATCGATACCGCCATCGCCCGTCTGACCGATTCGCTCTCCAGCATCTTTGCGTGAGCCGCCGTACCCCATCTTGACCAGCAACTCCACAACGAGCTGCTCAAAAAAAATCGGCGAACACGACAGGATCTTGGCCAGCAGCTCCTGAGCAAGCTGCTCTCTCAAGCCTTGGTATGCCTGCTCAATTGCTTCCTCAGGCGTGCTGAAAGTTTGCGCTGGCTGTGGCAACTTTGATGACGCCGCACCATCTTTTGAGAAGTCACGAAACTCTATGAATTCGGGCCACTGCTCCAAATACTTCGAATCGATACGCGTGGGCTTGGAAGACAGCACATCCTGGCCACGAGCTGTAATTTTGAAAATAGCTCGCTTCGGAGCTTCAATCAGCCCAGCCTTCTTCAGGTATGTTCTGGCCCAGCCAATCCGATTTTTGAATATACCTTGCTGTCCACTTGGCAGTAGCTCTGCCCTTTCAGCCGGTGTGAGGCCAAATTTCTCAGCAAGCGCCTCTTCTGTTTCTCGCAACGAGTGTTCGTTTCCGTCCGTCAAATGCGACAGGAACGGAAGCATGCAGGTTTGATAGTCTGGGATTGCCATGCTCCGAGCATACATGCAACAAAAACTTACAAGCCTCATCATCCTGGGAGTTTTTCTCGTATCAAGGCAAGGCAGGAGCAAAAAACTCTCCTCACTAGGGATAACCCTGTTTGCATACGTATGCAATTCATCAAAAGTGGTCTTGCATACCTATGCAAATAGGCAAATCCATTTTTCTTGAACGGCACCCACCATGATCAAATATCTCAAGCGCGGCAAGGACATCGAGGTCCGGGCCGAGGACGACAGCAAGGTGCGCAGCACCGTCGAAGGCATCATCCAGGCCGTGGAAAGCCGGGGCGATGCCGCGGTGCGCGAGTACAGCCGCCAGTTCGACCAATGGGATCCGGCCGACTTCCGCCTCTCGGCAGCCGAGATCGAGAAGGCGCGCAAGAGCCTGTCGGCGCGCGAGATCGAAGACATTGCGTTTGCGCAGACCCAGGTGCGCAACTTCGCGCAGATCCAGCGCGACTCGATGCGCGATGTGGAAGTGGAAACCTATCCCGGCGTGGTGCTGGGCCACAGGCACATCCCGGTCAATGCCGTGGGCTGCTACATCCCCGGCGGCAAGTACCCGCTGCTGGCTTCGGCCCACATGAGCGTGCTGACGGCCAAGGTGGCGGGCGTGAAGCGCATCGTTGCCACCGCCCCGCCCTACCAGGGCGCGCCGCACCCGGCCATCGTGACGGCGATGGCCATGGCCGGCGCCGACGAGATCCTGGTGCTCGGCGGCGTGCAGGCCGTGGTGGCGATGGCGGTGGGCACGCCCAGCATCGCGCCGGTCGACATGCTGGTGGGCCCGGGCAACATGTATGTCGCCGAAGCCAAGCGCCAGCTGTTCGGCCGCGTGGGCATCGACCTGTTCGCGGGTCCGACCGAGACCCTGGTGATTGCCGACGACAGCGCCGATGCCGAGATGTGCGCGGTCGACCTGCTGGGCCAGGCCGAGCACGGCCCCACCTCGCCCGCCATCCTGCTCACCACCAGCGAGCAGCTGGCGCACGACACGCTGGCCGAGATCCAGCGCCAGCTGACCATCCTTCCCACGGCGGCCATCGCGTCGGTGAGCTGGGCCGAATATGGCGAGGTGATCGTCTGCGATACGCGCGAGGAGATGCTGCGCAAAGCCGACGAGCTGGCCTTCGAGCACGTGCAGGTGCTGACCCGCGACCCGGACTGGTTCCTCGAGCACCTGAGCAACTACGGCGGCCTGTTCCTGGGCGCGCGCACCAACGTGGCCTTTGGCGACAAGGTGATCGGCACCAACCACACCCTGCCGACCAACCGCGCGGCGCGCTACACCGGCGGCCTGTGGGTCGGCAAGTTCCTCAAGACCTGCACCTACCAGCGCGTGCTGACCGACGAGGCCAGCGCCCTCATGGGCGAGTACTGCTCGCGCCTGTGCCACATGGAGAATTTCGCCGGCCATGGCGAGCAGGCCAACCTGCGCGTGCGCCGCTATGGCGATCGCGCCGAGGTGCCGTGGTACGCGCCGGTGCCGGCGGCCAAAACGGTGCTGGAGCGGTGAACGTGCTGCCTTCCACTCCCAGCTTCCGTGTCGACGGCCGCCGGGCCCTGGTGACGGGCGCGGGCCGCGGCATCGGCCTGGCCGCGGCCTGCGCGCTGGCCCAGGCAGGGGCCTCGGTGACGCTCACTGCGCGCTCGGAAGGCGAACTGCAGCAGGCCTGCGAGCGCATACGCGCCGAAGGCGGCCAAGCCGACTATCTGGTGCTCGATGTCACGGACTCGCAGGCCGTGACCGGGCAGCTGACGGCGGCCGGCCCGTTCCAGATCCTGGTCAACAACGCCGGGCTCAACCGGCCGCGGCCGCTGGTCGAGGTGCAGGACGAGGACATCGACGCGGTGTTCGATCTCAATGTCAAGGCCACGCTCTATGTGACACGCACCGTCAGCCGCGGCCTGCTGGATGCGGGCCTGCCCGGCTCCATCGTGACAATCTCCTCGCAGATGGGCGTGGTGGGCAGCCCGCGCCGCACCCTGTACTGCGCCAGCAAGCATGCGGTCGAAGGCATGACCAAGGCGCTGGCCTGGGAGCTGGGCGGCGCGGGCATCCGCGTCAACACGATCTGCCCCACGTTCGTCGAGACCTCCATGACCGCGGGCATGTTTGCCGACCCGGCGTTTCGCGCGTGGGTCACCGAGCGCATCGCGCTGGGCCGGCTGGGCCAGTTGGAGGAGATCATGGGCGCAGTCGTGTTCCTGGCCAGCGATGCCTCCAGCCTGATGACCGGCAGCGCGCTGATGCTAGACGGCGGATGGAGCGCCGCATGAAGTCCAATGCCACGGCGCAGGCCGTCGCCGAACTGGCCAAGGTATCGCAGTCGGCCGTGAGCCGCAGCTTCACGCCCGGCGCCAGCGTGTCGGAGGACACGCGCGCGCGGGTGCTGAGCGCGGCCAAGGCGCTGGGCTACCGCCCCAACGCGCTGGCACGCAGCCTGATCACGCGGCGCAGCCACATCATTGCGCTGGTGATGGGCTATCTGGAGAACCAGTTCTATCCGCTGGTGATCCAGGAGCTGTCGCAGAAGCTGCAGCGCCAGGGCTACCACGTGCTGATGTTCATCACCGAGGCCGGCGAGCCGACCGACGGCGTGCTGGCCGAGATCCTGCAGTACCAGGTCGATGCGGTGGTAATGGCGTCGGCCATGCTGTCGCCAGGCCTCGCGCGCCAGTGCGCCGACACCGGCGTGCCGGTGGTGATGTTCAACCGCGTGCCGCAGATGTCGTCGTTTGCCGGCAGCAGCACCAGTTCGGTGACCTCGGACAACCGCCGCGGCGGGCGCATGGTGGCCGAGCTGCTGCTGGCGCGTGGCTATCGGCGCATTGCCTTTCTGGGCGGGCTGGAGAACTCCTCGACGCACCGCGAGCGTGAGCGCGGCTTCAACGAGGCGCTGGCCGAAGCCGGCACGGCCGCGGTGGGCCGCGCGCTGGGCCACTACGACTTCGAGCGCGCGCGCGAAGCCACGCGCGAGCTGTTCTCCGGCGCGGACAAGCCCGACGCGTTGTTCGTTGCCAACGACCACATGGCCATTGCCGCCATGGATGTGCTGCGCCAGGAACTCCAGCTGCGCGTGCCGCAGGACGTGGGCGTGGTCGGCTTCGACGACGTGCCGCAGGCCGCCTGGGGCGCGTACCAGCTGACCACCGTCGTGCAGAGCGTCGAGCAGATGGTGGATGCCACCGTCGACGTGCTGCACGAGCAGATGCGCGACGGCAGCCAGCCGCGCAACGTGGTGATTCCCTGCCGCATCGTCGAGCGGGCCACCGTGCGCAGCGCCTGAAGCGCCTTGAAGAAGACAACACACCACAGAGGAGACATCGCCATGCAGAACCCATTCCTTTCCCGTCGCGGTTTCACGGCCCTGGCCTGTGCCGTGGCCGTCAGCGCGCCCGCGCTCTCTTTCGCACAGGCCAAGGCGCCGGCAGGCTATCCGGCCGGCGGCCGGGTGACCATCGTCGTGCCCTTCGCGCCCGGCGGCGCCACCGACATCGTGGCGCGCATGGTGGCCGATGAACTCGGCAAGCGCTGGGGCACGCCGGTCATCGTCGAGAACCGTGCGGGTGCGGGCGGCGGCATCGGCACCGAATACGTGGCGCGCGCCAAGCCGGATGGCACGACGCTGCTGCTGGGCACGCAAACGGCGCTCGCGGTCAATCCCACGCTGCTGAAAAAGATCGGCTACAACGTCGACAAGGACTTCGCGCCCATCACCGAACTCGCCGACACGCCGCTGGTGCTGCTGGCCAGCAACAAGTCCGGCGCGAAATCGGTGCCGGAGCTGATCGCCGCACTCAAGGCCAAGCCCGACGCGCTGAGCTACGGCACCAGCGGCAACGGCACCTCCCAGCACCTCACCACGCTGATGCTGCTCAACCGCATCGGCGCGCGTGCGGTGCATGTGCCCTACAAGGGCAGCAGCCAGTCGCTGGTCGACCTCGCCGGCAACCAGATCGACCTGCAGTTCGACAATATGACCACCGCGCTGGCCTTTGCCAAGAACGGCCAGGCCCATGCCCTCGCCGTCACCAGCCAGAGCCGCACGCCGCTGCAGCCCGACTTGCCGACACTGGCGGAATCCGGCGTGCCGGGCTTCGAAGCCGTCACCTGGCTGGGCCTGCTGGCGCCGGCCGGCACGCCCGCCGCCGTGATTTCCTGGCTCAACACCGAGGTGGTGGCGGTACTGGGCACGCCGTCGGTCACTTCCCGGCTCGCGGCCCAGGGCTTCACGCCCCGGCCAATGGCGCCGCATGCCTTCCGCAAGTTCATCCAGGACGAGACCGGCAAGTTCGCCGAGCTGATCAAGTCCAACAACATCAGCATCGACTGAAAGTCATTCCATGGATATCCGCCACCCCCTGGACGACCGCCTTCCCGCCATGCTGCGCAGCGGGCGCACCCTGCGCGCCATCTTCAATTCGCTGCCCAGTCCGGCCATCGTGGAGATGTGCGCCTATGCCGGTTTCGACTTCATCCTGATCGACAACGAACACGGCAGCGCAGGCCTCGACACCACGGAACACATGCTGCGCGCCGCGCGCGCCAGCGGCATCCCGCCCGTGGTCCGTTGCCTGCGGCCCGACATCGCGCGCGTGCTGGACATGGGCGCCAGCGGCGTGCAGATTCCCATGGTGCAAAACGCCGAAGAAGCACGGGATCTGGTGCAGCAGGTGCGCTATCCGGGCATCGGCCGCAGGGGCAGCGCCTTCAGCCCGCGCGCGGCCGGCTACGGCGCGTTTCCCGGCGCCGAGCATACGCGGCGCAGCAACGAAGGCATTGCGCTGATCGTCATGATCGAGACCGAGGAGGCCGCGGCCCAGGCCGCCGAAATCGCCTCTGTCGAGGGGGTGGATGCGGTGTTCATCGGTCCCAACGATCTCTCGCATTCGATGGGCTTCGGCAGCGACTGGAAAGCCCCCGAGGTCGACCGCGTGATCGCCCGGGCCCTGCGCGACATCGCTGCGGCGGGCACTTGCGCCGGCATCGTCGGCCTGACGGCAGAAGACGAGGCGCGCTACGGCGCGCATGGCGCACGCTTTTTCGCCACGGTGGCGTCGAGCGTCATCACGCGCGCTCTGCGCGAGGCCGCGCAACCCGGCACACCCACGGGCGGCCGACCGGTCTATTGAGCGCGTGTCGGGCCGCGGAAACAGGCCCGACCACCCGCCCCGGGCCCACGCCTCCACACTCTTCGGTGTTTTCCCGTAGCCCGGCAAATGGCGGCACTGCGATGCGCCTGACCGGCGCATCTGGAAATACAAAAGCTCATGACTGGCGGACCAAATATCCCGCTGCCCGCCATGCGCGGCAGATAAATTCATTCCATCCATAGGGGGGTGTATGAATATTGGGTTTATCGGCCTGGGCCGCATGGGCTTCTCGCTCGTGCGTTCGCTTCTCAAGCATCAGCAGCGCGTGACGGTCTTCGACCTCGATGGCGAGGCCATGCGCAAGCTGGCCGCCGAGGGCGCGACCGCGGCCGAGGACGTGGCCGGCGCCTGCCGCGATGCGGATCTGGTCTTCACCATGCTGCCCGGCCCGCGGCAGGTCGCGCAGGTGGCGCTGGGCGATGGCGGCGTGCTGCGCAGCCTCAAGCCCGGCGCCATCTACATCGACATGAGCACGGTCGACGTCGAGACCGTCGACCGGCTCAACGCAGAGTTCTCCAAGGCCGGCTTTGCATTCGGCGACGCGCCCGTCGGCCGGCTCGCCATGCACGCCGACCGCGGCGAGTCGCTGTTCATGCTGGGCATCGACGCCGCGCATCTGCCGGTCGTCGAACCCGTGCTCTACCGCATGGGCACCACCATCCACCACTGCGGCAATGCCGGCAGCGGCACGCGCACCAAGATCATCAACAACATGATGGTGCTGTGCTACTGCCAGATCAACTCCGAGGCGCTGGTGCTGGCCAAGTCCCTGGGCCTGGACGTGGCCAAGACCTTCGACGTGCTGGTCAACACCACCGCCAGCAACGGCCAGCTCAAGGAGAAGTGGCCGAAGAAGGTGCTGGCTGGCGACCTGACGCCGGGCTTCGACATCGTACTGGGCTACAAGGACATCTCGCTGGCCGCGAGCGCCGGCGCCGCGACGCAGGTCGCGCTGCCGGTCTGCGACACGGCGAAGAACGTGTTCCGCCTGGCGCTGGCCGCGGGCAAGGCCGGCCAGGACACCTCGTGCCTCACCGACTACTGGGCCGAGGCCAACGGCGTCGAGAAGATCCGGCTCTGAACCGGACCCGGCGATGACAACACGCAAGGAGACAAAAATGCATATCACGCGACGCACGCTGCTGGCCGCCGGGCTGGCCTGCTCCACACTGGCCTCGGCTGCGGGCTATCCCGAAAAGCCGGTGAACATCACCGTCGGCTTCTCCGCGGGCGGACCTACCGACATCGTGGCCCGGCTGCTCGCCGAGAGGCTCACGCAGAAGTTCGGGCAGAGCTTCATCATCGAAAACAAAGCCGGCGCGAGCGGCGCGGTGGCGGCGAATCTGGTGAAGAAAGCCGCGCCCGACGGCTACACGCTGATGATCGGCAGCAGCAGCACGCTGTCGATCATTCCCTATGTGCAAAAAGGCGTGCAGTTCGACCCGATCAAGGACTTCACCCCGATTGCGCTGGTGGCGAGCTATCCCTACTACCTCACGGTGCCGCCCGACTCGCGCTTCAAGAGCTATGACGAGCTGGTGAACTTCGCCAGACAAAAGGGCAACCAGTTGAGCTATGCGTCGGCCGGCAATGGCGCGATCAACCACCTCGCGGGCGAATGGTTCAAGAGCGACGCCGGCATCAACGCGCTGCACGTGCCCTACAAGGGCGACTCGGCGGCCGTGATCGACCTGTCCGCGGGCCGCGTCGACTTCGCCTTTCTCGCGGGCGTGGTGGCGATCCCGCAGGCCCAGGCCGGCAAGCTGCGCATCCTGGCCTCGGCCAGTTCCGCGCCGGACAAGGGGCTCAAGGACACGCTGGTGATCGGCCAGCAGAAGCTGCCGGGCTTTGCCGCCGAGCCCTGGAACGGCCTGATGGGCCCGGCCGGGCTGCCCGCGGAGGTGGTGGTCAGGCTCAATGCCGCGGTCAACGAGATCATGTCCACGCCCGAAGTGAAGGCCAGGCTGCTGGCGCTCGACCAGTATCCGTTCACCAGCTCGCCCGCCCAGTTCAAGAACTACATCCAGAAGCAGTCGACGCACTGGGCCGGCGTGATCAAGAAGTCCAACATCGTGCTCGATTGATGCGCCGCGGAGACCAGATGCAATATTCCCAATTCATTGGCGGCGAGTTCTGCGCCGGTTCGTCGCAGGAGCGCTTCGAGGTGATCTCGCCCTCGACGGCCCAGGCGCTGGGCAGCTACGCCATGGCCGCGCCGGCCGACGTGGCGCGCGCGATCGACAGCGCGAAGAACGCGCAGGCGCGCTGGAAGCACAGCGGCGCCACCGAGCGCAGCGAACTGCTGCGCCGCATCGCGGGCGAGATGCGCGGCGAGCGCGAGCGCCTTGCCGCGCAGATTGCCAGCGAACTCGGCAAGCCCTTTGGCGAGGCGCAAAAGGAAGTCGATGTCGCGGCCGAGATGTTCGAATGGTCGGCGGAAGAGGCGCGCCGCCTCTACGGCCGCGTGATTCCCGCGCGCGCGCCCGGCATCCGGCAGATCGCCCAGTTCGAGCCGGTGGGCGTGGTGGCCGCGTTCTCGGGCTGGAATGCGCCCGCGATCACGCCGTCGCGCAAGATCAGCGCGGCATTGGCCGCGGGCTGCGCCATCGTCATCAAGCCGTCCGAGGAGGCCGCGGGCGTCGCGCTGCTGATCGCCCAGGCCTGCGAGCGCGCGGGCACACCCGCGGGCCTGGTCAACATGGTGTTCGGCGACCCGGCCGCGATTGCCGACCAGCTGTGCACCGCGCCGGAAGTGGCGATGATCACCTTCACCGGCGGCACCGAAGTCGGCCGGCAGCTCGGCGCCAAGGCCGCGGCCCACATGAAGAAGGCCACGCTGGAGCTGGGCGGCCACGCGCCGGTGATCGTCTGGCGCGATGTCGACATCGACAAGGTGGCGGCCGCGACCGTGGCCACCAAATACCGCAATGCGGGCCAGGTCTGCACCTCGCCCACGCGCTTTCTGATCCATGAAAGCATCTACGCCGCGTTCTGCGAGAAGTTCGTGCAGCACGCGCGCCAGTTGCGCGTGCGCGATCCCTTCGACGCCCAGGCGCAGATGGGGCCGCTGAAGAACCGGCGCCGGCTGCAGGCCGTGGACCAGCTGGTGCGCAACGCGCGCGAGTCTGGCGCCGAAGTGCTCACCGGCGGCCATCCCATGGACGGGCAGCCCGGCTATTTCTACGAGCCCACGGTGATCGCGCTGCGCGACAAGGCGGCCGACGCGGCGCTGATCGAGCCGTTCGGCCCGGTGGCGCTGATGCTTGCCGTCAAGGATGCCGACGAGGCCCTGCGCGAAGCCAACAGCCTGCCCTTCGGGCTGGCGGCCTATGCCTTCACCAACGACATGCAGCTCGCGCACCGCTTCGCCAACGAGATCGAGAGCGGCGTGGTCTGCATCAACGAACTGCAGGCCTCGCTGCCCGAGACGCCGTTTGGCGGCTACAAGGACAGCGGCCTGGGATCGGAAGGCGGCATCGAGGGCCTGCGCGAGTTCCTCAAGGTGAAATGCGTCCGGCAAGGAGGCCTGGCATGAGCAAACCCATCCTGGGATTCATTGGCGTCGGCGTGATGGGCACGGGCATGTGCCGCAACCTGGCGCGCAAATCGGGCTGCACCGTGCTGGCCGCCGATCTGGACATGGACCATGTGCGCAGCCTGGCGCCGGACGGCGTGGTGGCCGCGAGCATCGCGCAGATCGCCGAGCGCGCCAGCATCGTCTTCCTGTCGCTGCCCTCGATCCAGCAGGTCGAGGCGGTCTGCACCGGCGCCGGCGGGCTGCTGGCCCATGCCAGTGCGCTCGAGACCATCGTCGATATGAGCACCAGCGATGTGGAGCGCACGCGCCAGCTTGCCGCCACGCTGCAGGAAAAGGGCCTGGCGCTGATCGACGCGCCCGTGGCGCGCAGCCGCGAGGCCGCCCACAACGGCACGCTGCTGATCACCGTGGGCGCGGACGCCGAGCAGTTCGCCGCCGTCAAGCCCCATCTCGACTGCATGGGCAGCGACGTGCTGCATTGCGGGCCCACGGGCGCGGGCCAGGTGGTGAAGATCATGAACAACATGGTGCTGCTCAACACCGTGCACACGCTGGCGCAGGCGTTCGCGCTGGCCGAGCAGTCCGGCGTCTCCAAGGACCTGCTGGCGCAGGCGCTGGGCCTGGGCTCGGCGGCCTCGTTCGCGCTCCAGTTGACCGGCGCCAACTACCTCGCCAAGGATGTGTTCCCGCAAAAGATGTTCTCGGCCGCCTATGCGCTCAAGGACCTGAAGCTGGCGCTGGCGCTGTCCAGCGCCGTGGGGCTCGACAACCCGATCACCGCGCTCACCGCGCAGCAGCTGCAGAAGTCCATCGACGCGGGATTTGCCGACAGCTACTACCCGGTGATGTACCGCGTCATCGCCAAGGCCGAGGAACCCGCATGAGCCGCGCCAGCGTCCCCCTCGACGACTGGCTCGTGCACCGCGGCCGCTTCGTCAATGTCAGCTTCCTGCTGCAAAGCGGCGACAAGGAATGGCTGATCCGCATCCATGACGGCGCGATTGAAAGCATTCAGCCCGGCCCATTCGTGATGCCGCGCTGGACCTTCCGCCTGGCCGCAGGCAGCGACGCCTGGAGCCGCTACTACGCCAGCACGCCCACGCCGGGCTTCCACGATCTGATGGCCATGATCAAGTTCAAGCACCTGCGCCTCGAAGGCGACCAGCATCCCTTCATGGCCAACCTGCTGTATTTCAAGGACCTGGTCAAGTCGCTGGGAGGAGTCGTGCAATGAACCGGCAAGGCATCGAACCCATCCGCGGCGGCTATGTCAACGTCGACATCCAGGGCCGCCGCAACCGCATCTACTTCGAGACCGCGGGCCAGGGCCAGCCGCTGCTGTGCCTGCACACCGCGGGCAGCGACTCGCGCCAGTACCGCGGCATCATGAACTGCGCGCAGATCACCGAGCGCTTCGAGGTGATCTGCTTCGATCTGCCCTACCACGGCAAATCATCGCCGCCCGAAGGCTGGGAAAAGCACGAATACCAGCTGAGCTCGCAGCTGTATCTGGACTCGATCCTGGGCGTCATGGACGCGCTCGAGATCCGCAATCCCGTGGCCATGGGCTGCTCGATCGGCGGGCGCGTGGTGCTGCACCTGGCGCTGCGCGCGCCCGAGCGCTTCAAGGCGCTGATCGGGCTGCAGTCCGGCGCGCATGTCGCGCCCTACTACAACCTCGAGTGGCTGCACCGGCCCGATGTGCATGGCGGCGAAGTCTGCGCCGGCATCGTGTCGGGCCTGATCGGCCCGCACGCGAAGGACGCGGACCGCTGGGAAACGCTGTGGCATTACATGCAGAGCGGCCCGGGCGTGTTCAAGGGCGACCTGCATTTCTACAAGGCCGAGGGCGACCTGCGCGAACTGGCCAGCCGCATCGACACCGCGCGCTGCCCGCTCCATCTGCTGACCGGCGAATACGACTACTCGTGCACGCCCGACGACTCGCGCGCGCTGGCGCGCGACATCGCCGGCGCGCAACTGGCCATCATGCCCGGCCTGGGCCACTTCCCGATGAGCGAGGCACCGGCCGATTTCATTGCCCACCTGCTGCCGGTGCTGGCACAGATTCAGGCCTAGACCGATAAAACCAGGAGACAGACATGAAGTTTGCCCTTTCCCCCGCGGCCTTGCTTTGCGCCATTGCCCTGTCCGCCGCTGCCCACGCGCAGACGCCCGCGCCGGCGATTTCCGACGGCATCGTCAAGATCGGCGTGCTCACCGACATTGCCGGGCCGTTCATGGACAACGTCGGCAAGGGCTCGATTGCCGCCACCGAGATTGCCGTGGAGGAATTCGGCGGCAAGGTGCTGGGCAAGCCCATCGAGATCGTCACCGCCGACCACCAGAACAAGGCCGACATTGCCTCGACCAAGACGCGCGAATGGCTCGACCGCGACAAGGTCGATGCGGTGACCGAGCTGGGCAACAGCGCCGTGGCACTGGCCGCCATGCGCATCGCCCAGGAAAAGGGCCGCATGTCCATCGTCACCGGCGCGGGCGCGCAGCGCATCAGCAACGAGGACTGCTCGCCCAACAACGTGCACTGGGTCTATGACTCGTACGCGCTGGCCAACGTGGGCACGAAGTCGCTGGTGAAGAACGGCTTCAAGACCTGGTACTACGTCACGGCCGACTACGCGTTCGGCCATTCGCTGGAAAACGACGGCCGGAAATTCATCGAGGAGGCCGGCGGCAAGGTCGTGGGCACCTCGCGCTACCCCTTCCCGGGCAACGACTTCGCCTCCTACATCCTCAAGGCCAACGGCAGCAAGGCCAACGCGGTGGCCATTGCCACGGCCGGCCTGGACCTGCAGAACGCGATCAAGCAGGGCCGCGAATTCGGCCTGGGCAGCGGCGGGCAAGCCAGCGTGGCGATGCTCATGAGCCTGATGGACGTGCATGGCCTGGGCCTGAAGACCGCCGGCGGCATGATGTTCGCCGAGTCGTTCTACTGGGACCACGACGCCGAATCGCGCAAGTTCGCCGAGAAGTTCATGCAGAAGATGAAGCGCATGCCCACCGCGCTGCAGGCCGGCCAGTACTCGGCCATCCGCACCTATCTGAAAGCCGTCGAGCAAGCCAAGACCGACGAGGTCGGCGCGGTCATCAAGGCCATGAAAGCCATGCCCATCAACGACGCATTCGCCAAGAACGGCAAGCTGCGCGACGACGGCAAGATGGTGCATGACATGTTCCTGGTGAAGGTGAAGACGCCCGCCGAATCGAAGAAGCCCTGGGACTACTACCAGATCGTCGAGACGGTGCCGGGCAGCGAAGCCTTTGAAAGCCTGGCGCAAAGCAAGTGCGCGCTGGTGAAGAAATAAGGCCACGGCATGATCGCCACGCCCCAGACCCACGTTCCCGCGCACGAGGTGTACGCCATCAAGTACGCGAGCGTCGGGCGCGCGCGCCAGAGCAACTTCCTGGAGCCGGTCGATGGCGACCCGCAGGCGGTGATGCCGCTGGATTTCTTTGTCTGGCTGGTGCGCGGCGCCGGCCAGCTGCTGCTGGTCGACACCGGCTTCAGCCAGGTCTCGGCGATTGCGCGCCAGCGCGCGTTCCTGCAGGAGCCGCTGGCCGCGCTCGCGGCGCTGGGCATTGGCGCGCACGACGTGCGCGATGTCGCCATCACCCACCTGCACTACGACCATGCGGGCAACGTGCACCAGTTCCCGGGCGCCAGGATCTGGCTGCAGGAGCGCGAGCTGGCCTATGCCACCGGACGCTGCATGTGCGATCCGGCGCAAAACCATTTCTTTGCGCTCGACGACATCGGCGTGGTGCTCAGGCGCCTGTACCAGGGCCAGGTCCGGCTGGTCGATGGCATGCAGGCGTTCGCGCCGGGCATCGAGTTCCACCGCGTCGGCGGCCATACCGCCGGCCTGCAGGTGGTGCGCGTGATGACGGCCCGCGGCTGGGTGGTGCTGGCCTCGGACGCGGCGCATTACTACGAGAACCTGGAGAAGGAAAATCCGTTTCCGGCGATCCACGACAAGGCCGAGATGCTGGCCGGCTATGCGCTGATCCGCGCGCTCGCGGACAGCGCGCAGCACATCATTCCCGGGCACGACCCCGAGGTCTGTGCGCGCTTCGCGGCGCTGGACCTTCCCGGCGCGCACATCCACCGCATCGCGTGAGGCTCAGGACGGCGTCGGCTCCTGCAACAGTTCCAGCTGGCCCGCGATCCAGCTTCTGAAGATCTCCACCTTGCGCGAATGCCGCTGCAGCTGGGGCCGCACCAGGTAGTACGACAGGCCGGTCTTGACGGGCAGATTGAAGGGCGCGACCAGCTTGTGCTTTTTCAGGTCATCGCCCAGCAGCGCGGTCTGGCCGATGGCGATGCCCAGGTTGTCCGCGGCCGCCTGCCAGGTGAGGATCGAACTGCTGAAGCGCATCTGCTCGGTCTGCGCGATCTCGTCGCCGTAGCGGCACAGCCGCGCCCAGGTGCTCCAGTCATGGCGGCGGAAATGCGACACCAGCAGCCGCACCCGCAGCAAGGCCTGCGGATAGCGCGCATCGGGCGCGTGCTGGCGCAGGAATTCGGGGCCGCAGACCGGCTCGATGATGTCCTCGAACAAAAAGTCGCTGTCTTGCCGCGCCCAGGCGCCATTGCCCATCTGTATGGCCAGGTCGACGTCATCGCGGTCGAAGTCGACATTGGCGACCGAATTGGTGATCTTGACGGTGATCTCGGGGTGCCGGCTGTTGAAGTCGGACAGCCGCGGAATGAGCCACTTGGCGGCAAAGGTGGTGTAGGTCTGGATGCGCAGCGTGTTGTCGGAGCCCGCACGCATCAAATCCTCGGTGGCCTGCGACAGCCGCTCGAAGGCCGGCGTCACCGCCTCGGCATAGCGCTGGCCCGCATGCGTGAGGCTGATGCCGTGGCGCTCGCGGCGAAACAGCTCCACGCCCAGATAGGTCTGCAGGACGTTGAGCTGCTTGCTGACCGCCGACTGGCTGATGCGCAGCTCCTGCGCCGCCTTGGTCAGGTTCTGGGTGCGCACCACGGCGTCGAAGACCTTCAGCGGATTCAGCGGCGGCAGCTTTTTGCTCATGCCCGAATTCTAGAGAGCTTGCGCGCCGCGCGGCGCGTTGCCGCAACGCCAGCGTCAGCCATGGGACAGCAGCCAGTGGGCCAGCACCGCGTTGAGGGCTGCTTCGTGGCCGTGCTGCGGGCAATCGCCGGCCGCGGGCAGCACCATCCATTCGCGTTCTTCATGCGCCGCGGCCAGCGCCAGCGCGGTCTGGACGGGAAACGGCTTGTCGCCCGTCTCGCTCCAGACCATGAGCATCGGCAGGTTCACTTGCGGCCAGTGCGGCAGCAATTGCGCGGCGGGATCGGCGTATTCCGCGGCGCGTGGGCCTGCGGTCCAAAGCAGCACCAGTGCGCACGGCTGCGGCATGGCCGGCGCCAGCAGGCCGGCCACGCTGCTGCCCCAGCCCTGGCCCACCAGGCGCCAGCGTTGACCGGGACCCAGCAGCAGCAGGTCCTGGCGCAGGGCGTCGGCCCAGGCCTGGGAGTGTTGCGCCTGCGCCGCCAGCGCGTGCGCGGACAGCGGCAGGTCCGCCACATGCACCTCGAAGCGCGCTGCCAGGTGCGCGATAGTGCCCCGCCAGTCATTCCACGAACCGTGCCGGTCATGCAGCAGCAAGACCGGCGCGCCCTGCCCCCAGCTGCGCCAGACGATGCCGCTGCCCGTCGGCAGCACGCGCGGGCCGGCCAGTGGCGGCGCCAGGCTTGCCGCGGGCGCGGCCGCGTCCACCGGTGACAGCACAACGGTGGTCACAAGGGCTTGAGCACCAGGGCATCGACGGCCAGCACGCCCTCGCCTTCGGGCAGCACCATCAGCGGATTGACCTCGGCCTCGGCCACGCCCAGATCCGGGCGCAGCGCCAGTTGCGACAGGTTGACGATGGCCTGCGCCAGCGCCTCCAGATCGCCCCGGGCCTTGCCGCGCAGGCCGGCGACGGTCTGCAGCATCTTGACCTCGGCCACCATGTCGCGCGCGGTCTCGAGGCCCACCGGCGCCAGGCGGATGCTGCGGTCGCGCAGCACCTCGGCCCAGATGCCGCCCGCGGCCAGCATGATGATCGGGCCGGCATCGGGGTCGATGCGGTAACCCACCAGCACCTCGGTCAGGCCCTTGCGCATCGGCTGCACCAGCACCTGGCTGCAGGGCACGCCCGGCGCGCGCTGCGCGAGGTTGCTGCGCAGCGTTGAAAACGCCGTGGCCAGTTCCTGCGCGTTCTGGATTCCCAGCACCACGCCGCCGACTTCGGTCTTGTGCGGGATGTGCTCGGAACAGACCTTGGCCACGACCGGGAAAGCAAACGGCAAGGCGCCGGGCTGTTGTGTCTGCAGCTCGAACACCGCCGCGGGCGCATGCGGCACCTGCAAGGCGTCGAGCAGTTCATAGGCCTGGGCTTCGCTCAACGCACGCGTCGCACCCGCGGCGGGCATGTGGGCCGTGGCCGGCACACCGGGCTCGCGCCGCGCAAACACCGCGGCAATCGCGTCGGCGCAGCTTTCGGGCGTGCGGAAGCAGGGAATGCCGGCTTGCGTGAGCTGCGCCAGCGCCTGGGGCGCATCGGGCACCAGCATCGTGACCAGCGGCTTGGCGTGGCCGGCGCTGTCGAGGATGGGCTTGACGGCCAAGTCCGGGTTGAAGCGCGCGGACGAGCCCACGACGGCAATCACCATGTCGAACTCGGCCGCGTCCAGCAGGATCTCCAGCGCCTTCATCATGACTTCGTATTTGGTGCCCGCCAGCGTCAGGTCCAGCACGCG
Source organism: Comamonas antarctica (assembly GCF_013363755.1). Taxonomy (NCBI): domain Bacteria; kingdom Pseudomonadati; phylum Pseudomonadota; class Betaproteobacteria; order Burkholderiales; family Comamonadaceae; genus Comamonas; species Comamonas antarctica. The sequence goes on along the minus strand of NZ_CP054840.1, from coordinate 966,161 downwards.
GCCGGCGCTGCCGGGAATCTGCGCGGCCTGCAGCCTGGCGATGGTGGCTTCGGACGGCACCTGCACCGTGATGCCGCGCACGCCCAGCTGGTCGACCACCATCGCCGCGCCGCCGCCCGTGGTCGTGACCACGGCCACGCGCCGGGCTTTCGACTGCCGCGCGGGGATCTTCTGCGCCAGCGGAAACACCTCGAACAGCGTCTCCAGCATCTCGACCCGGGCCACGCCCAGGTCCTTGAGGAAGGCATCGGCGATGTCGTCTTCGCCGGCCAGCGCGCCGGTGTGGGTCGCGGCCATTTCCGCGGCCGCGCTGGAGCGGCCGAGCTTGTAGGCGATGACCGGCTTGCCGCGGCGCGCGGCCTCGCGCGCGAAAGCCTGCAGCTGGTCGCCATGGCGCAGGCTTTCAAGGAACAGGATGTAGCCTTGGATCGCCGGGTCGTCGAGCGTCGCGGCGCAGATCTCGCCCACGCTCAGGTCGACCTCGCTGCCCACGGACACCAGGCCTGCGAAGCCCACGCCGCGCGCCTTGCCGCGCGAGACCAGCGCGCCGATCATGCTGCCGCTGTGCGAAGCCACGAACACCTTGCCCTGGGGCATGTCCGGCTCGGCAAACGCCGCGTTGGCGGTCAGCACCAGGCCGTTGCGCGGATTGACCACGCCCAGGCTGCTGGGGCCCAGGATGCGGATACCGCTGTCGCGCGCAATGGCCTGCAGTTGGCGTTCGCGTTCGACGCCTTCGGCGCCCGACTCGGAGAAGCCGCTGGCCAGGATGGTGACCAGCTTCACGCCCAGCCGCGCGCACTCGCGCACGGTGTCGACGACGGTGTCGGTGGGCGACAGCACGAACACATGCTCGGGCACTTCGGGCAGCGCCGCCAGGCTGGGCCAGGCCGGCTCGCCCTGCACTTCGGCGCGGCGCGGGTTGATCGGATAGACCTTGCCCGCGTAGCCCGAGCGGCGCAGGAACAGCTGCGGGCGGCCGCCGGTCTTCTTCGCATCGTCCGATGCGCCCACCAGCGCGATGCTGCGCGGATACAGCAGGGCCTGGCACACCTCGGGCAGGGATGTCTTCGTCAACGGCATGTCTTACTTCTCGATGTTGAATTTCTTGAATTGTTCGGTCCAGTGCGCGACTTCGGCATGCAGTTCGGACTTGAACTCGACCGGGGAGTTGCCGATCAGCACCGCGCCCTGCGGAATCAGCGTCTTCTTGAAGTCCTCGCTGCGCGCGGCCTTGGCCACGGCCGCGGCCAGCCGCTCGACGATATCGCGCGGCGTGCCGGCCGGCGCGAGCAACGCATTCCACGAATCCGACACCATGCCCGGCAGGCCCAGTTCGGCGAATGTCGGCACATTGGGCAGGCCCGGCAGGCGCTGCGGGCCGGCCACGGCCAGCGGACGCACCTTGCCGGCCTCGAGATTGGGCATCGCGCCGGTCGAGGTCATGAAGGCCGAGTCGGTCACGCCCGCGATCAGGTCGTTCAACGCGCCCGAGCCGCCCGAATAGGGCACGTGCAGCATCTGGATGTCGGCCAGTTGCTCCAGGCGCAGCGTCGCCATGTGCTGGGTGCCGCCCGCGCCCGTGGTCGCATAGGTGAGCTTGCCCGGGTTTTGCTTGGCATAGGCCTGGAACTCCTTGAAGCTCTTGGCCGGCACCTTGAGGCTTACCGCGAAGACGCCGGGCGCCGAGGATATCTTGGAGATCGGCTCGAAGCTGGTGAGCGGATCGAACTTCTGCTTGGGGAACACGAACTTGTTCATGGCCAGCGGCGCGGCCGCCAGCAGCAGCGTGTAGCCATCGGGCTTGGCCGCCGCGACCATTTCCGAGGCGATGTTGCTGGTCGCGCCGGGGCGGTTCTCGACGATGAACGCGCCCTTGAGTTCATCTTGCAGCGCCTTGGCCACCAGCCGCGCCACCACGTCGGTCGGGCCGCCGGCCTGGAAGCCGACGATGATCTTCACGGGCTTGTTGCCGGGATAGGTTTCCGCCCATGCGCCCGTGCAGGCAGCGGCCAGGGCCGCGGCGGCCAAAAGGTTCAAACCGGTACGTCGTTGCATTCTTGTCTCCTTGGAAGGCTTCTCGGGCCCGTATCGTTGTTATTTGCCGGCGCGCTGCGAAAAGCTGCGCTCGAACACGCCTTCGGCAATGCGGTTCTTGAGGATCTCTATCGAGCCGCCCGCGATCATCCAGCCGCGCGTGCGGCGCACGCAGTATTCGACCAGCGCCTCCTGGCTGAAGCCCATGCCGCCCATGACCTGCATGGCCTCGTTGGAAACCTCCCAGCCCGCGAGATTGCAGGCCAGCTTGGCCATGGCCGTGCTCTGCGCGCTGGGCAGGCCGTGCTCGCCTTCGAGCGCCGCCTTGTAGAGCAGCAGCTGGGCCTGTTCGAGTTTCATCCACATGTCGGCAAACTTCCACTGCAGGCCCTGGAACTCGCACAGTTCGCGGCCGAACTGCTTGCGCACCAGCGCATGCTCGCGCGCCTGCTGGAAGGCGTAGCGGCCCAGCGCCAGCGCACGCGAGGCATTGCCCAGGCGCTCGACGTTGAAGCCCGAGATCTGCTTCTTGAACCCGCCCTCGCCGAGCAGCAGATTGGCCTTGGGAATGCGGCAATTCTCGAAGTACAGCTGCGACCACTGCTCGCCGTTCATGAAAGCCGAGGGCTGGCCCACGCTGAAGCCCGGCGCGCCGCGCTCCACCAGCACCGAGCCGATGCCGCCCACGCCCGGGCCGAAGCGCACATAGACCAGGAACAGCTCGGCCTCAGGGCTGTGCGTCGAGAACACCTTGCTGCCGTTGATGACGATCTCGTCGCCCTCGATCACGGCGCTGGTCTTGAGCTCGGTCACGGCCGAGCCCGCATCCGGTTCGCTCATTCCCAAAGAAATGAGTTTTTTTCCCGCCAGCAGATCGGGCAGGAAGCGTTGCTTCTGTTCGGCGCTGGCGTACTCCACAAACGTTCGGATGGGGCCGAAGTTGCCCGCCTGCACCAGGTCGGCGCTCTTCGGGCAGGCCAGCGCGACCTGCTGGATGGCCAGCACCGCGTGCATCAGCGAGCCGCCCTGCCCGCCGTCCTCTTCGGCAAACGCGATGCCCATCAGGCCCTGCTCCGAAATCATGCGCGCCGCATCCCAGGGGCAGGTCGGCTGGTGGGCGCGTTCGAGCGCTCCGGGCGCGAGCTTGTCCTGGGCAAAGCGCGCCACGCTGTCGGCAAATGCCTGGTGTTCTTCGGAGAGTTGGAAGTCCATGGGTGTCCTGTGCAAGAAAACGTCTAGTGGCCAGATCATGGCGTTTTCCAGCCCGCGACAGATGTTCCTGTTTTGCGTCCAGATATGAATTTTTATCCCGCAATTTGAACTCTTGCTCTTTTCCACGCGGCGCGCGCGCAGGCATCATTGCCGCCATGGCATGACGCCTCCCTTCTCCTTTTCTCCTCTCCGACCTATGTACATCAGCGAGCAACTCGGCCAGTTCGGCTCCCAATTCCACCGCGCGGAGGTAGCCCCCGAGGTGCTTCACCACGCCAAGCGGGCCATCGTCGACTGGTATGCGGCGCTGGTGCCGGGCTCCGTGATGGAGCCCACGCCGCTGCTGGAGCAGGCCTATGCCGACGACCTGGGCCGCGGCAAGGCGCGGCTGGCGCTGGGCCGCATGGCGACCACGCGCACCGCCGCGCTGATCAACGGCACGGCCGCGCACACGGCCGAAGTCGACGACATCTTCAAGGAAGCGATCTACCACCCGGGCGCGCCGACGATTTCCGCCGCGCTGGCCGTCGCGCAGCAGCAAGGCGCCTCGGGCCTGGAGTTGATCAAGGCGGTCATCGTCGGCTATGAGGTCAGCACCCGCATCGGCAAGGTGCTGGGCCGCGCGCACTACCAGTACTGGCACAACACCGGCACCGTGGGCGCGTTTGGCGCGGCCGCCGCCGCGGCTTATCTGCTGCAACTCGATGCGCTGCGCTTCACGCATGCGCTGTGCACCGTGGCCACCTTTGCCGCGGGCCTGCAGCAGGCGTTCAAGATGGATTCGATGTCCAAGCCGCTGCATTCGGGGCGCGCCGCCGAGGCCGGCGTGGCGGCCGCGGAAATGGCACGCCAGGGCGTGACCGGATCGCTCGATGTGTTCGAAGGCGGCAGCGGCCTGGGCGTGGCCATGAGCAACGGGCCCGAGTGGCAGGCGGTGATGGATGATCTGGGCCAGCGCTTCAACATCTGCGCGATGACGTTCAAGAACCACGCCTGCTGCGGCCACACCTTTGCCCCCATCGATGGCGCGCTGGTGCTGCAGCAGCGCCATGGCATCGACTGGCAGGACATCGAACGCGTCTGCGTCGAAACCTATGCGCCGGCGCTGGCGGTGGCCGGCAACCCGGCGCCGCTCACGGCGGCGCAGGCGCGCTTCAGCATTCCCTTCGTCGTGGCCACCGCGCTGCGCCACGGCAGCGTGCGCCTCGCGGCCTTCGCGCCCGAGCGCCTGCAGGATGCCGAACTGCGCGCGCTCATGGGCCGCGTCGAACTCAAGGTGCATCCCGAACTCGATGCGCAGTTTCCCGGCCAGCGCGCCGCGCGGGTCACGCTGCACACGCGCGGCGGCCAGGCGCATGCGTACCTGCAGCCCACGCGCAAGGGCGACCCCGACATGGCCCTGACCGATGCCGAACTGCAGGGCAAGTACGATGAACTCGTGGTGCCGGTGCTGGGCGCGCAGAAATCCGCGGACATCGCGCGCGTGCTGTGGGCGCTGGAGCAGCAAGCCGCTGTGGACATGCTCTGACACCATGCAGGACCCCATCGACGCCTGCACCCGCCGCGTGCTGGAAGCCCTGCACGCCGCGAGGACCCCGGGATGGATGTTTCCCGCGCATTTCCTGGACATCTTCTTCGAGCCAGCCGGGGCCGAGCGCGGCGCGTGCGCGCTGATGCAGGCGGGCCCCCATTGCCTCGACGCCACGGGCCGCGTGAGCCACGCCGCGCTGGCGGTGCTGGCCGACGTCTGCATGGCGGCGGCGGTGCGCGCGCACGCGGGGCGCGAAGTCCGCATCGCGACCCTCACGCTGCGGCTGTCGTTCGGCGCCCTGCCCGCAGCCGGACGGCTGCGCGCCGCGGCGCACGTGCGGATGATGCCCGCGCAGCTGGCGATGAACAGCGCCATTGTCGGCGTGGAAATCCGCGACGCGGGTGGCGCCATGGTCTGCAGCGGCGAAGCCACGTTCGCGGCTTTGGAAAACCGCCAGCAGACCGCCAGCCACCCGCTGCCCACCGCGAGCACGCTCACCGGCGGCCTGCGGCCCGCGGCGCTGGCACCCGATGAACAGCCGGTGTGGGAATGGGCGCGCACCGCGGCCAACGAGGCCGATGGCGCGGCCAGCTTTCTCGACCGGTTCTGGTCTTTGCATTCACCGATGCCGCCCCGCAGCGAGGGCGGCGTGGCGTGGAGCGTGGGGCTGGGCCGGCACAACAGCAATCGCGTGGGCCACCTGCAGGGCGGCGTGCTGCTGGGCCTGCTGGCCAGTGCCTGCCGGCAGGCCGCCGCGCCGCAGTTCGCCCTGGTCGACATTGCCGTGCAGTATCTCGAAGCCGCAAGCGAACAACAGCTGGCCGTGCACGCCCATCTGGTGCGCAGCGGCGGCAGCGCCGCCGCAAGCCATGCCAGCCTGCGCGGCGCCGATGGCAAGCTGCTCGCCTGTGCCCAGGCCCATCTGGCGCGGCTGCGTTCCTAGCCGCACCGGTCTTGTCCCCATTCGCGGCCGGGACTCCAGCTTCATGCTTCTTTACAATTGAATATAATTGAGACTGATTCTCAATTATTAAGCCTTCACCGGATGAGGGTGCGACATCAGCATGGCCTTCCCCGGCGCCGCTTCCCCGATCGAAGCGCTGTACACCGATCACCACCCCTGGCTCTTGTCCTGGCTGCGGCGCCGCCTTGGCGATGCCGGCGATGCGGCCGATCTCGCGCATGACACCTTCGTGCGCCTCATGGCGTCTGCGCGCGGCGCCGCCGTGGGCGACGAACCGCGCGCGTTCCTGACGCATGTGGCCAAGGGCCTGGTGATCGATCTCTGGCGCCGGCGCGATCTCGAGCGCGCCTATCTGGAGGCGCTGGCCCATCTGCCCGAAGCGCATGCGCCCTCGCCCGAAGCGCAATGGCAGGTGATCGAGGCGCTGCTGCAGATCGACCGCCTGCTCGCGGGCCTGGCGCCAGCCACGCGCCAGGTGTTCCTGCTGGCGCAGCTCGACGGGCTGACGCTGGCACAGATCTCCGCGCAGATGGCGATGCCGGTGATCACCGTGCGCCGCCATATCCACAAGGCGCTGGTCGCCTGCATGGGCGTGCTGTGAAGGCCGGCGCTGCGTCCGACCAGATCCTGCTGGATGAGGCAGCGGACTGGCTGATCACCCTGCACTACGACGACCGCAAGCCTTCGGCCGAGGACCGGGCCGCGTTCGACCGCTGGCGCGCGCAAAGCGCAGCACACTGCGCGGCCTGGGGCCGCGCCGAGTCCATGCTGGGCACGTTTGCGCAGGTGCCGCCTGAAATCTGCAAACAGACGCTGGCGGCGGCGCCGCGCCTGCACCGGCGCCGCAGCCTGGGCGCCCTGGCCGCGTTGCTGGTGGCCGCACCCACCAGCTGGCTTGCCTGGCGCGAGCTGTCGTGGCGCGAATGGATGGCCGACGAAGCCACGGCCCTGGGCGAGCAGCGCAGCATCGCGCTGCCGGACGGGTCGCGGCTGACGCTGAACACGGCCAGCGCGGTGGCCATCCGTTTCACCGCCGAGGAGCGGCGCGTGCGGCTGCTGGCGGGCGAGATCCTGGTCACGACGCATGCCGACCCGTCGCCCCGCTACCGGCCGTTCCTGGTGCAGACCCGCGAGGGCACGGCGCAGGCGCTGGGCACGCGCTTCAGTGTGCGCCGTGTCGACGCGGCCACCACGCGGGTTGCGGTGTTCGAACATGCGGTCGGCCTGCAGACCGTCCAGGGCGCGATGCTGCGGCTCGAGCAAGGCGGTTTCGTCGATTTCAGCGCGCAGGCCATCGGCGTGCCGTCGGCCGTGGAGCGCAGCGCCGCACTGTGGGAGCGCGGCATGCTGCTGGCCCGGGACATGCGCCTGGCCGATGTGCTGGCCGAGATGGCACGCTTTCGCAGCGGTGCGCTGCGCTGCGATCCCGCGGTGGCCGAACTGCGGGTCTCGGGTGCGCTGTCGCTGAAGGACACGCAGGCCAGCCTGCAGCTGCTGGCCCAGTCGCTGCCGGTGCGCATCGCGCCGCAGGCCGGCGGCGCCATCAGCGTGGGGCCGCCTTAGGTGGGGCCGCCTTAGGTGGGGCCGCGCTAGCTTGAGGCCGCGCTGGCAACGACGGATCCGGAAAATATTTTGCGGCGCAGGTGATCACTTTTCGGGTTTCGTCCGGTGTACAGGTCAATGGCACTTTGAGAGGCAAAGGCCGGCACCTGGAACACAAGGACGAGATTCAATGCAACCCCGACAACGACAACGCAGCCGCTGGCCCAACGAAAACTTTGCGCTGGCCCTCATGACCGGCGCCATCCGCGCCGCCCTGGGCGGTGCCGCCATCGGCATGGCGGTGGCCACGCCGCTGGCCATGGCTGCCGAACCCGCCGCCGGCGCCACGGCGCATCAGATTCCCGCCGGCCCGCTGTCCGACGTGCTGGCACAATACGCCGCCGCCAGCGGCGTGCAGCTGGTCTATGAGCAGGCCACGCTGGCCGGCATGCGCAGTGCCGGGCTGCAGGGCCGCTACACCGAGAGCGAAGGCTTTGCGCAGCTGCTGCGCGGCAGCGGCTACGAGGTGGCCAAGCAAGGCCAGGCCACCTACGTGCTGCGCAAGTCCCCCGCCGCCGCGCCGGTGCCCGGCGCCGCCGGCACCACGCTGGCCACGGTCACCGTCAGCGCCGCCGCCATGCCGGGCGGCACCACCGAGGGCAGCGGCAGCTACGCGGCGCGCAGCTCCAGCGCCAGCACCAAGCTCAACCTGTCGCCGCGCGAAACGCCGCAGACGCTCACCGTGATCACGCGCGAGCAGATGGACGACGCCGGCGTGACCTCGGTGGACGATGCGCTGCGCGCCGTGAGCGGCGTGACGGCGCTGGCCGGCGGCAGCATCGGCAGCAACTTCTACAGCCGCGGCTTCAGCATGCAGGCCCAGGTCGACGGCATGACCACGCCCGCCGGCATCGACAGCGGCAACCGCTCGCCGCTGTATGACAGCGCCTTCATCGACCGCGTGGAAGTGCTGCAGGGTGCTTCGGGGCTGCTGGCCGGCGCGGGCACGCCCGGCGGCACCGTGAACATGGTGCTCAAGCGCCCGACGCGCGACTTCCAGGCGCACGCCGAGGCACAGGTCGGCTCGTGGAACGAGCGCCGCGTGGTCGGCGACGTGTCGGGTTCGCTGGTCGATTCGGGCAGCGTGCGCGGCCGCGTGGTGGCACTGGCTGACACCGGCGATTCATTCACCGACTATGTCTACCGCGACCACCAGGCCGTCTATGGCATCGTCGAGGCGGACCTCACGCCGTCCACCACCGTCAGCGCCAGCGTGCTGACGCAAAAGGACAAGAGCCGCGGCCATTTCGGCGTGCCTTTCGCGGCCAACGGCAGCGATGCGGGCCTGCCGCGCTCGTCGTTCTGGGGCGATGTCGACAACCGCACCATCCGCGACTACACCATCTACACCCTGGGCCTGACGCAGCAGCTGGCAAACGACTGGAGCCTCAAGGCCAGCTACGCCTGGCAAAAGACCGACAACGACATCCGCAACTTCGCCAGCCTGTCGGGCAGCCTGGACCCCGTGACCGGCAACGGCCTGTCGATCGGCAGCCGCCAGGTCAACTACGTCTCCGCCCTGCACAGCAACGTGGTGGATATCTATGCCTCCGGGCCGTTCGAACTGCTGGGACGCACGCATGAACTGGCGCTGGGCATCAACGGCACCAACACCCGCGACGAAAACGCCGGCACCGGCTACTCCGGCAACACCCCGATCAATGTCTACACCTTCGATCCCGCAGCGTTGGGCCCGGTGCCCGCGGGCCGCCCGGGCACCTCGGCCCACACCAAGACCAGCAACTTCGGCGCGTATGGCGTGGCACGCTGGAGCGTCACCGATGCACTCAAGTTGATCACCGGCGTGCGCGTGAGCGACTACGAACGCCGCAATCTCGTCACCGGCGCCGTGGCCCCGCGCGAAACCGGCGTGGTCACGCCGTATGCGGGCCTGGTCTACGACATCGACACGCAATACTCCGCCTATGCCAGCTATTCGGACATCTTCAGCCCGCAGACCAGCCGCAGCCAGGATGGCAATGTGCTCGACCCCATCGTCGGCAAGAACTACGAGCTGGGCGTCAAGGGCGAACTGCTGAACAAGCGCCTGAACGTCTCGGCGGCCGTTTTCCATCTGGCGCAGACCAATATGGCGGCGGTGGACAGTTCGGTGCCGGTCAACCCCAGCAATGCCTGCGGCGGAACCTGCTATACGGCCACCGGCAAGGTGGTGAGCCGCGGCCTCGACCTGGGCGCCAACGGGCAGATCACCCGGGGTCTCAATATCGCGGCCGGCTACACCTATACCGACGTGCAATTCGTCGAAGGTCCGCAAAAGGGCCAGCGCTTTCGTACCGAACAGCCGCGGCACAGCCTGCGCGTGGCGGCCAATTACCAGTTCCCGGGCTCGCAGTGGTCGCTGGGCGGCGACGTTGCGGCCACCAGCCAGACCTACAAGTCCGGCGGCACGGGCGCCGCGGCCTGGACCATCGGACAGGGCGCGCTGGTGCTGGTCGGATTGCACGCGAAATACCGCATCACGCCGCAGACCCAGGTCAACCTGGCCGTGAGCAACCTGACGGACCGCAGCTATCGCCATGTCTACGGCCGCGAGTACGCCCTGTATGGCGACCCGCGCAAGTACACGCTCAACCTGCGCCACGACTTCTGAGGCCGCATGAAGACGACACCGCAGGCCGCGCTGGCGGCACTTCTGGCCGGTATTCTTGCCTGCGGCGCCTGGGCACAGCCGGCGCCGGTGCCGGCTGCGCCCACGCCTGCCGCCGGCTACGTGCTGCCCTCGACCCAGGTCTGGGACATGGCGTCGGAGACTGGCGAGAGCTACCGCATCTTCGTGTCCGCGCCGCAAGGCGGAAGTCCGCCGCGCGGCGGACCACCGCCCGGCGGCTATCCCGTGCTGTACGTGCTCGACGGCAACGCCTACTTCGGCTCGTTCGCGCAGGCGCGCTGGGTGCAGGAATACCTGCCCGTGGGCAAATCCATCGTGGTCGGTGTCGGCTACCCCGGCGACAAGGCCTGGGACGTGCGCCGCATGAACGACTACACCGCCGCGCTGCGCGACCCGCCGCCGCCCGAAACCCGCGCGTATGCGAAGTACAAAAGCGGCGCGCGCAAGGAATTCCTGGATTTCATGACCGGCAGGCTGCGCGCCGAGATCGCGCAGCGCTTTCCCGTCAACCTGGAGCGGCAGTCGCTGTTCGGCCACTCGTTTGGCGGGCTGTTCGCGCTGTATGCGTTCTACGAACGCCCGCAGGCCTTCCAGGCCATTGTCGCGGCCAGTCCGTCCATGGAATGGAATGCGCAGAGCATTCTCGACGACGAGCGCGCGTTCGGCGCGAGGGTCGCCGCGGGACAGCAGCGCGCGTCAAGCCGCCTGCTGCTGATCGCCGGCGACCGCGACACCGATGGCGATCCGGAATCGGTGCGCCTGCTCGCCGACCGGCTCGAGCGCCTGTCGGCCTGGGGCCTGCGCGTGCGCCTGCAGCGCTATCCCGACGAAGTGCATGCCAGCGTGCCGGCGCAGTCGGTGAACGACGTGCTGCGGTTCGCGTTCCAGTTGCGCTGAGGCGCAGCCCTGGCACGCCCGGGGCCGATGCAGCGCGCCCGCGCGTGCGCGGCTCACCCGCCCTGCACGTTCCTGAGCACTTCCTGCAACTGCTCCAGGCCCACGGGCTTGACCAGATGCGCATCGATGCCCGCCTCCAGCGAGCGCTGGCGGTCGTCGGGCTGGCCCCAGCCGCTCACCACCACCAGCGTCGGGCATTGCGCGCCATGCGCGGCGCGCAGGCGGCGCGCCAGTTCGTAGCCGTCCATGTCGGGCATGCCGATGTCCAGCAGCACCAGCTCGGGCGCGAATTCGGCTGCCGCGGCCAGGCCCGAGGCGCCGTCATGCGCCGTGCGCACCTCCATGCCCAGCAGGCCCAGCAACAGGCGCAGGCCTTCGGCCGCATCGAGGTTGTCGTCCACCACCAGCACGCGCATGCCGACCATGCCCGCAGGCAGCGCGGGCTCGGGGGCCTCCCGCGTGGCCTGGCGCGCCTGCAGCAGCGGCAGCCGCACCGTGAACACGGCACCCTGCCCCGGGCCTGCGCTGTGCGCCTCGACCCGGCCGCCCTGCATCTCCACCAGGCTGCGCACCAGCGTCAAGCCGATGCCGATGCCGCCCTGGGCCATGCCCGAGGTCTGCGGCGACTGGGCGAACAGATCGAAGATGCGCGGCAGCATGTCGGCCGCAATGCCGCGGCCGTTGTCCTGCACCACGATCAGGGCATCGTTGCCGTCGCGTTCGGCGCGCAGTTCGATGCGCCCGCCCTCGTCGGTATATTTCGCGGAGTTGTTGAGCAGGTTGGCGATGATCTGCGACAGCCGCACCGGATCGGCATTCACCGTGAGCGTCTCGCCCGGCAGGCTCAGCAGCAGGCGGTGGTGTCCGGCGTCGATCAGCGGCCGGCTGGTCTCGACCGCACTGCGCAAGGCCGTCGAGACATCGACCGGCTCGAGCCGCAGTTCGACCTTGCCGCCGGAGACGCGCGAGACTTCGAGCAGGTCATCGACAAGGCGGACCATATGGTCCACCTGGCGCTGCAGCAGCGGCAGCATCTTCGCCGTGGTGGCGGGGTCGCCCTTGGCCAGCTGCAGCACGCTCAGCCCGGTGCGCACCGGCGCCAGCGGGTTGCGCAACTCGTGCGCCAGCACGGCCAGGAACTCGTCCTTGCGCTGGCTGGCCTCGCGCATCGACTGCTCGAAGCGCTTGCGCTCGGTGATGTCGCTGAACAGCACCGCCACCTGCGCGTCCTCGGGCGGGCCGATGCGAAACGCATAGACGTCGTAATGGCGTCCCATGGCGTCGGCGGGCATGTCGAAGCGGCGCGACTCGCCGGTCTTGGCGATCTCGCCGTAGATCTGGAACCAGTGCTCGTCATGGCCGGGCACCATCGCGCGCACGGAACGGCCCAGGGGATCGCTGAGGCCGGTGTGGCGTTCGAAAGCCTGGTTGACTTCCAGGAAAAAATAGTCGCGGCCGTTGCCCTGCGCGTCGAACACCATGCGGATCACGCAGTAGCCTTCATCGATGGAATCGAACAGCGTGTGGTAGCGCTGCTGGCTGAGCCGCAGCGCATGTTCGGCGGTTTTGCGCGAGGTGATATCGCTGGCCACGCCAAACCATTCGAGCAGCTTGCCGTTGTCGTCCAATACCGGGATGGCGCGCGTATGCGTCCAGCCTATGCTGCCATCGATGCGGATCACCCGGTGTTCGAGTTCCAGCACGTCCTTTTGCGCCACGGCCCGCTCCACCGCCGCCAGAACCCGTGGCTGGTCTTCCTTCGGAACATAGGACGCGAGCCAGCGGTCCGTCGGCGCATGCGTGTCGGCGACGAAATTGCGGCCCTGCAGGTAGCGCATCTCGGTCCAGTCCGCATTCATGCGATAAACCAGATCCGAGGTCGCATCCATGAAGCGCCGGAAACGCTCCTCGCTGGCGTCGACCGCGTGCTGGATCGCATAGCGCTCCAGATAGTCGCCCGTCTGGCGCGCCAGCAGGCCGAGAATGTGGAACTCCGGCACCGACGGCTGGTGGTCGCGCTGGTAGAACACCGCCAGCAGGCCCAGCAGCGTGCCATTGCTGTCGCGCAAGGGCAGTGCGACTACCGCCTGCATGTGCGCGTCGCGCAGCGCATCGAACCAGGGCAGCTGCGCGGGCGTGTCGTCCGGCACGCCGTCGGCGTTGCGGATGAACAGGTGGGAATCGCGCAAGGACTGCGCCACGAGCGCGGCGGCTGCGGCCGCCGGCGGTGCCGACAGCAGCGCGGCGCCGGCCGCATCCAACTGGCCAGCCATGAAAGCCGGGTCGCCGGGCGTCGCATCGAACACATACAGCGCGCTGGCATCCGCATGCACCAGCGCGCTCGCGGTTTCCAGCAGCCGCTCGAGGCACTGCGCGCGGTGGCTGGAATGGCGTGCACAGAAGGTCGCGACCTCATAGAAACGGGTGATCACTTCAAGATCGCGTTCGGTGGCGCGCAAGCGGTCGGGCATGCAGTTTCCTGAAAGGCGGGTAACGGACGGGAGTGGCAACGCAGCGAATTATCCACGGATGGTAGCGGCTGCCGCAACGCTTTCGCGTAGGTCGGGACCTGTCCGTCCCCCTAGAATCGAGCCCATGCTGATCTACTGGATACTTTGGGCGGGTGCGCTGGCCGTGGTCATGGCCACCGCCACCTGGATGGAATACAACGCCATCGAACGCCGTATCAACGGGGCCAATGGCTTCGTCCTGTTGATGGCCGGCATTGCCTGCGCCGCGAGCCTGCCGCTGGGCGGGGCCATTGCGTGGTACGCCCTGGGTTTCGCGCCCGCACTGAAGGTGACGCTCGTGACCGCGGCAGGACTCGGCACGGTTTTCTGCCTGGCGCTTTATGGGCTCAGCGCGTACGCCGGGCGCCGGGGTTGAAGCAAGGCTGCGTGGAGGCGCAAGCGTTCAGGCCGACATGCCAGGCCGGCGCAGCAGATAGATATCCATGATCCAGCCATGCGCCTGGCGCGCCTCGGCGCGGCGCGCGCTGATCTCGGCGGCGACATCGGCCAGCCGGCCATGCAGCAATAGCTGCTGCGGCATGCCCAGGTAGGCGCCCCAGAAGATCTCCGCATCCGGCTCGCTGACCTGTTCATAGCTGCGCTGGCCATCGAGCATCACCACCAGCGTATCGACGCCCGCGGGCCAGCCCTGCTCGCGCAGCTGGCGGCCGGTGGTCACCAGGAACGGCGCGCCGATGTCGTTGAGCGCAATGCCATGTGCGCTGCACAGCACCTGGAGCGAGGTGATGCCGGGCACCACGCGCACCTGCTGCGGCGCCAGGCCCAGGCGCGCGGCAATGCGCAGCGTGCTGTCGTAGAGCGCCGGATCGCCCCAGACCAGCAGCGCCACGCGGCCGCTGCCGGACGGCAGATGCGTGGCCAGGCTGGCCTGCCAGCGCTGCGCAATCGCGTCGTGCCACTCATCGACCTGCCGGCCGTAATCGTCGCCCTGCTGGCGCCGCTGCGGCATGTCGAAATGCGCAATGCGCTCGTCGCCCACCGCCAGCTGCTCCAGCAGCGCCAGCCGCACCTGCGCCAGCTCGGCCTTGTCGCCCTCCTTGTGCGGCAGCAGCACCAGATCGGCGCCGCGGATCGCGTGCTCGGCTTCGCGCGTGAGGTGGTCGGGGTTGCCGGTGCCTATGCCAACCAGAAACAGTTCCAGCATCAGCCGCCTTCCTGCCCAGCGGGAAAGCGCGGCTCGTCGCCGCGCGGACGGTAGCGCCGGTCGTAGTCGTTGGCATAGAGCCGGCTCAGCCCGAAGTCCTGCTGGCTCAGCGTGCGCCCGACCAGGATCAAGGCGCTGCGCTGCAGCGCATTGGCCTGCGCGGCCGCGGCAATGCCGCCCACGCGCGTGCGCACCACCAGTTCATCGGGCCAGGAGGCGCGCCACACGATGGCCGCGGGGCAGTCGGCGCCGTAATGCGCGAGCAGCTCGGCTTGCACCTGCTCGGCCACATGCACGGACAGATGGATGGCCAGCACCGCGCCCGTGGCCGCGAACGCGGCCAGGGTCTCGCCGCTGGGCATGCTTGACGCCCGGCCCGAGGTGCGCGTGAGCACCACCGACTGGCACGAGCCGGGCAGCGTGAGTTCGGCTTCGAGCGCCGCCGCGGCCGCGCTGAACGCGGGCACGCCAGGCGTCACGCTGTAGGGAATGCCCAGTTCGCGCAGGCAGCGCAGCTGCTCGCCCATTGCCGACCAGATGCTCAGGTCGCCCGAATGCAGCCGCGCCACATCCTGGCCCTGCGCGTGCGCGGCGCGCATCTCGGCGACGATGTCTTCGAGCGACAGCGGCGCGGTGTTGACCAGATGCACGCCCGGCGGACAATGCGCGAGCAGCTCGGTGGGTACCAGCGAACCCGCATAGAGGCAGACCGGGCTCGCAGCCAGCAGATCGCGGCCGCGCACGGTGATGAGGTCGGCAGCGCCCGGGCCGGCGCCAATGAAGTGAACTGTCACGGAAGATCTCCTGTTTCCAAAGATTGCGCCCGCGTGGCGGCGACCGCCGCCGCGACGGCCAGCGTCGCCTGCCGGTCGGCGGAGACGATGCGCTGCAGCAGCAGGCTGGCTCGCGCGCCGCCTTGCGCGCGTGCCGCATGCAGGGCCAGCGCCTCGCAGACGCTGCCGGTGGCAAAGCGCGCCACCAGCCGGGGCGACGACGACGCCGTATCGATGCGTGCAATGGCGCTTTCGGGCCAGGCCTGGCATGGGGCCTGCGGCATCGCCGCGCGCGACCAGGCCTGGAAGGCTTCCCAGGCCGGGGTCTGCAGTCGCGACGCCAGCACGGCAAAGCGCCACTCGCCGGGCGCGAGCTGTGCACAGGCCTGTTCCCAGCAACTGGCAAACGATTGCGGCTGCGCAGCAGCGCGAAAGCCCCAGCCGGCAAAGAACGGCCCTGTGCCCACGGTCATGCCTGCCACACCCACTGCACCACGGGCCGCGCCGCGTGCCATGACTGCATGCGGCCCAGCGGCTGGGCTTCGCTCCACTGCAGCTGCAGCAGTTGCCCGCCCCGTTCACGGTGCAATTCCATCAGCAGTGCCTGCGTCTCGAGCGCCACGGCATTGACCACCAGGCGCCAGGGTGCCCGCAGGCGCATGCGCAGCGCATCGAACAGGCGGCGATCGAAGCCGCCGCCGACGAAAACCGCCTGCGGCGCGGGCGCCAGCGTCTCGAGCAGCGCCAGCGAATCGCCTTGCAGCACCTGCAGGTCGAGCGCATGGCGCGCGGCATTCTCGGCAATGTGGGCGGCGCGCGCCGCATGCTGCTCCACGCAGACCGCCGTGCCGCCTGCAAGACACCATTCGACGGCCACCGAACCCGAGCCTGCGCCCAGGTCCCACAAGCGTTCGCCGGTGCGCGGTGCGAGCGCGGCCAGCGTCATCGCACGCACCGGGCCCTTGGTGATCTGGCCGTCATGCACGAAGCTGTCGATGCCGCGGCCCGGCACCTGCACGAAGCCCGTGCCGCCACGCGCCTCGAAGGCGGCAGCCACGGGTGCCGGGGCGGGCGCGTCGATCAGGCCCGCGGCGAGTGCCTCGGCCGTACCCGCGCGCATCGCCTGGTCCTCGCTGCCGGCGTGCGACACCAGCCACATCGGGCTCACGCCCCAGCCCTGCTGCTGCAGCCAGGCGGCAATGTGCTGCGCCGCGGCGCCATCGCGCAGCAGGCAGATGAAGCGCTGGCCGTCGGCCAGCAGCGGCGTCAGCGTGTGGAAGCTGCGCGCATGCAGCCCGAGGCAATGGATTTGCTCCTGCGGCCAGCCCAGCGTGCCCGCAATCCACGAGAATGTCGACGGCTGCGGATGGTTGCGCCATTCGCCGGCCTGCAGATGCCGCGCCAGCGAGGAGCCCGCGCCAAAATGAAACGGATCGCCCGACACCAGCACCGCGACACGCGCCTGATGGCGCAGCGCCAGCACCGGCGCGACGCTGAACGGCACGGGCCACAATTGGCCGCGCGCGCCGACCTGCGCGAGTTCGAGGTGGCGCGGGCTGCCGAACACCACGCCGGCCTCCTGCAGATCGCGCCTGGCCGCCGCGCTCAGCGCGTCCAGGCCCGACGGATGGATGCCAATGATTGAAAGCCACGGATTGGCCATGACCCAGGTTCTCCTTTTAGGCGGCACGCTCGATGCCCATGTTCTCGCCAGCGCGCTGCACGCCGCAGCCGTGCCAGCGACCTACTCGTACGCGGGCGTGACGCAGACGCGGCGCGTCTCGCCGCTGCCCACGCGCGTCGGCGGCTTTGGCGGCGTCGCGGGCCTGATGCAATACCTGCGCGAGCAGCGCGTCACCCAGGTGATCGACGCCACCCATCCCTTTGCCGCGCAGATGAGCCGCAACGCGATCAGTGCCTGCGCCGCGCTGGACATCCCCCTGCTGGCCATGGAGCGCCCGGCCTGGCAGGCCCGGCCCGGCGACCAATGGCGGCATGTGGCCGACATGGCCGCAGCCGCCGAGGCGCTGACCCCAAACTGGCAGCGTGTGTTCCTGGCCATCGGCCGCAAGCAGCTCGCGGCATTTGCGCCGCAGGCTGCCCGGCACCACTTCGTGCTGCGCGTCATCGATCAGACCGGTGAGCCCCTGCCGCTGCCGGCGACGCGCTGCGAGCTGCTGATTGCGCGCGGCCCGTTTGCGCTGGCCGATGAACGCACGCTGCTGCAGCGCCACGCCATCGACTGCATCGTGAGCAAGAACGCCGGCGGTGCGGACACCTACGCCAAGATCGAGGCCGCGCGCGAACTGGGCATTCCGGTGCTCATGGTGGACCGTCCGCAGCTGCCCCCGCGCCGGCGCTGCGAAACGCCGCAGCAGGCCGTGGAGTGGCTCGCCAGCCAGCATTGAGGGCTCATGCATGGGGATAGCTGCGCGGCGTGTAGACATGCCGGCCCACCTGGCGCGTGAGCCGGTTGCCGACAATGACCAGGGTGCGCATGTCGGCCATGTCCGCCGTGGCCTCGGCCAGCGCCACGACCCGCAGCGTCTCGTCGGGGCGGCTCACATTGCGCGCCAGGCAGATCAATCGCGCGGGCTCGCATTCCTCCCTCAAGACCCGCAGCGCGCGCGCGAAGCCTTCGGGCCGCGATGTCGAACACGGGTTGTAGAACGCCATGGCGAAATCCGCCTGCGCCGCCAGCCGGATGCGGCGCTCGATCACGGCCGCGGGCTTGAGATTGTCGGACAGGTTGATGCAGCAGAAGTCATGGCCCAGCGGCGCGCCCAGGCGCGCGGCCGCGGCGAGCATGGCGGTGATGCCGGGCTGCACCTCGACGTCCACCGCGGCCCAGCGCTGCGCCTGCTCGGGCGTGGCCCCGTCGAGCGCCTCGAACACCGCGCTGGCCATCGCGAACACGCCCGGGTCGCCCGACGACAGCATCAGCACCTGGCGCCCCTGCGCGGCCAGCTCCAGCGCCTGGCGCGCGCGCGCCAGTTCCTCGCGGTTGTCGCTGGCATGCAGCTGCAGATGGCCCAGGCCCTGCAGCCGCTCGATGTACGGGAAATAGCCAAACGCATCGCTGGCCGCGGCAATCGTGGCGCGCACCTGGTCGGTCACGAGCGCATCGCTGCCCGGGCCCAGGCCGACCACCGACAGGCGGCCCGGCAGTGGAGTGGAGGCGTTCATGCGCTGCCCCTCACATGTCATTGGCCGGGCGGCGGCCCTGGCCGTGCACGATCACGATGGAAAAATACGGGCAGCGCTCGGGCGCGTCGCGCAAGGGCATGACCTGCTGGTCGGCCATGGTGCCGTTGATCACCAGCCAGCCCTGGTCGAGCTTGCCCTGCTGCGCCAGCAGCGCGCGGATGCGGCCCAGGTGCCGGCCCACCTTCATGATGACCAGCGCATCGGAGCGCGCCATGTGCTCGCGCAGCGGCGCATCGGGCAGCGTCGCGGGCAGCACGCTCAGCACATCGTCGCCCCAGGTGATGGGAATGCCCGTCGCATGCCAGCAGCCGACCATGCCGGGAATGCCGGCCAGCACCTCGACCGGCACCTGGCCCGCCTGGCGCAGGCGCACGTAGAGGTGCATGAACGAGCCGTAGAGAAACGGATCGCCCTCGCACAGCACGATCACGTCCTCGCTGCGCGTGAGCTCGGTCAGGCGCGCCTGCCAGTCGAGATAGAAATCCGACAGCTGCGCGATGTAGCGCGGGTCGTCGTGCGCAATCTCGGTCGTGAGCGGGTACTCCATCGGGTACTCGGTCACCTCGGCATGCAGCATGCCATTGACCAGCGAGCGCGCCTTGCCCGGGTGGCCGCGCTTGCGGAAATACGCCACATGGCGCGCGCTGCGCAGCAGGCGGTCGGCCTTCACGCTCATCAGTTCCGGATCGCCCGGGCCCAGCCCGACGCAGATGATCTTCCCGCGGTTCATTGGCGGCCCTTCATTCGACCGGCGTGGCCAGCGCGTTGACCGCGGCCACGGTGATGGCCGAGCCGCCCAGCCGGCCCTGCACGATGGCAAACGGAATCCTCCCCCAGGCACGCAGCGCGTCCTTGGACTCGGCCGCGCCGACGAAACCTACCGGGCAGCCGATGATGGCCGCGGGGCGCGGGCAGGCCGGATCCTCGAGCATGTTCAGCAGATGGAACAAGGCCGTGGGCGCGTTGCCGATGGCCACTACCGCGCCATCGAGATGCGCGCGCCACAGCTCCAGCGCCGCGGCGCTGCGCGTGTTGCCCATTTCCGCTGCGAGTGCCGGTACCCGCGCGTCGTTCAGGGTGCAGACGATGGCGTTGTCGGCCGGCAGGCGCTTGCGCGTGATGCCTTCGCTGACCATGCGCGCATCGCACAGGATGGGCGCGCCGCGCTGCAGCGCGGCTTCGGCGGCCTGGGCGAAGTCGGGCGAGAAATGGATGTGCGCGGCGAGCTCCACCATGCCCGCGGCATGGATCATGCGGCAGGCAACGCGCTCCTCGAGCGGCGTGAAACGCGCCAGATCGGCCTCGCGGCGGATGATGCTGAAGGATTGCCGGTAGATCTCGTCCCCGTGCTTTTCATAGGTATAGGTCATGTAGCCGTCTTGTTATCTGTGCTGGCGCCTCGGTTGCAGCCAGGGAGTGAATCGGGGTGCCGGGGGCATCGGCGCGGCAGATATGCAGCAGCGGCTGGCCCGTGGCGCCGCGGCTTGCCACCACCACCGCGGCGGCATCGGCCGACAGCGCACAGCACTTGGCGCAGCCGCTCACATGCAGATGCCGGTGCGGCGGCACTGCGCCGGCCAGCGCCAGCGCCAGCGTCTGCGCCGGCACATGGCCCTGGGCGCAGCGCGGCGCGCCGGTGCAGGCGGACACCCGCAGGCGCGCGTCGGCGGGTTCGATGATCCAGTGCACGGCGTCGAGCGCGGGCGGCGCTTCGCCTTCAAGCAGCAGCGAGCGCCAGGGCGTGACGCGGATCTCGGCAGCCGGCGACAACTGCGTTGCCAGTGCCAGCAAAGCCGCGGCATCGATGCGGCCCAGCGGCGCGCCGATCAGCGTGCCATGGCCTGGCAGCGGGCCGGGGCCAAGCGGCTCGGCCGGGCGGATGGACCATGGCTGCGCGGGCGGCAATGGCGGCGCGCGATGCGCGGGCAGGCCGCGCAGGCGCGTGGGCGCGGGCGCCAAGCCCGCCCGTTCACGCGCAAACCAGAGCGCGATCCCCATCGCGGCGTCCACGGCCGCATCGGCAGACGCAAAACCATGCCAATGCGCCGCATCGGCCAGCGCCAGTCCATAGCCACCGTCGGCCACCCACAGCTGCAGGTCCGCACCGATGGCGCGCATGCGCCGCGCCGGGTCATCGACCAGCAGGCCGAACTTGCTGGGCAGCGCCGCCAGGCGCTGGCGCGCCAGCGCCTGCGGGTTCAGGCAGGCGAGGACCGCTGCGGACAACTGCCGCGCCAAGGCGTGGGTCGCATCGCCCGCCTGGTACAGCGGCGTGCAATGCACCGCAGGCGCGAGATCCGCATCGGCATCGGCCGGCACCAGTGCGGCCTCGATCAGATGCCGGCGCAAGGCATGCACCTGCGCCTCGTCCACGCCGCGCAGCTGCACATTGCCCAGCCGCGTCAGTTCGATTGCGGGATGGGCATGCGCCAGCGCCAGCTGCGCCAGCACGCGCCACTGCGCCGCGCTGATCGCCGCGCAATGCGGGCGCACGCGCAATATCCAGCCGTCCTGCGCGCGCATCGGCTGCCATGCGGTCGGGCACCAGCCCTGCACCTGGATCGGATCAGCCATGGGAGCGTGCCCGCGATGGCTGCGCCAAGCCATGCGGCAGCCCGCCGCGGGTGCGGCTTTCCCCTGCCCTCGCGGACAGATAGCGCGTTGCTTGCTGCATGCCAATCCATGGTCAGTCCGGCCGATTCCCGGGCCGGATGAATGCGTCGTGCAGAGGGGTGGGACAGGCCGGGCGGCTGCGGGCGCAGCCATCCACCAGGCCGCTGCACTCCCGCTGCGCCTTGTTCACACCAGGCCGGTCTCCGGACTCGCAGAGCTCGCCATTCCAGGGGCGAAGCCCGGATACGCCTTCCCGCTTGCGCAGTGGCCGCCGCTTCCGTGTGGAAGGGCTTGCATCCGGACTCTCTGATTACCGTTGCGGGTGCAGTGCAGGACTGGTGGCGGAGCCACGCACCTGCTTCCCGTTTCATTCCAGGCGCGAAGCGCCAGGGAACACCTGTGATCGGGGCGGATTTTACGCCATGGCGCCAGCGCGCCATGCCTGCGGCGCGAGGCGCCCTGCAGGCTACGCCTGCAAGCGCAACTGGCGCACCCTGCGGGCGCGGCGCTTGCGCACCCAGATCACCAGCCCGGTCACACTCAAAGCGGCGACGAAGACGCCCATGAACGACATCAGTACCCGCCCCGGCGTGCCCAGTATCCGGCCCGAGTGCAGCGGCAGCTGGAGCTGCATGAAGACATCGCCCATGGAGCCCTGGCCCGGCACCTTGTCGCCGACCACGGCACCGGTGTCGCCGTCGAGGTAAAGGACCTCGTTGCCGATGCCGTCGTCATCCCGGTCGTTTTGCGGCGTGAAGAACGCCACGCCGTAGATGCCGAAGCGCTGTGCATAGAAAATGGACCCAGCCGGAGCGCTCCAGCCGCGGCGCCGGCCCTCGGCCTCGGCCAGCGCAATGGCCTGGCTTCGGTCCAGCCGCGGATCGGCCAGCTCCCGCGCGCGGCTGCCCTCGCGCAACTGGAATGGCGAGGGAGCAAGCGGCGAAAGCGCCGACACCAGGGGCCGCATCACCTGGGTTGCCAGGTTCAGCGACACCGAGGTCACGGCCAGCATCAGCAGCAGGCCCCATACCCACGCGCCGCCCGAACGGTGGATGTCGAAATTGAGCTTGGCGCCGCCCTGGCGCAGCCTGAAGCTCAGCGACTTGCGCCAGCTGCGCGCGCTGGGAAACGCAATCCACAGCGCCACAAAGCAGTCGACGATCCACACCGCCGAGACCACGCCCATCAGCCACACGCCGAAGTCGATGCCCCAGCCCTTGGGAATGTGCATGGTGTAGTGCAGCTTGTAGAGAAAGGGCAGCAGGTTTTCGCGCGAAAGGGAGATATCTCCCCACTGCCGGCGCCCCTGCACCTCGCCGGTGGCCGGGTCGATTGCCAGCTGGTTGAAGCCGAGCGCGTAGGGCGCGCCGGTGGCCGGGTCGATGCGCGCGGCAACGCCCAGCATCGCCGTATGGCCTGTCTCCAGCGCCAGCGGCACGAAACTGACCCGCAGCCGCGGATCGGCCGCCTCGGCGCGGCGCGCCAGTTCCAAGGGCGCCAGCGCGCCCTGCGCCGCACCGGAGTCGGCCTTGAAGAGCCGGGGATTGGCCCATTCGTCAAGCTCGTGGTTCCAGGCGATCACCGCGCCGGTCAAGCCGGCAACGATCAGGAATCCAGCGATGAACAGGCCGCACCAGCGGTGCAGCACGACCAGTGCGCCACGCATGCCGCCGCGCCTCAGAACCGGTAGCGCGCCGACAGCATCACATTGCGCGGCTCGCCATAGACGTTGCTGGGAAAGCCCACGGTGCCGGACAAGGCGTTGTAGTACTTCCTGTCGAACAGGTTGTTGACGTTGAGGCGCACGTCGAGCTGCGGCGTGGCCTGCCAGCCCAGCACCAGGTCGGCCAGGGCGTAGGCGCCCTGCGTGATGTCGAAGGGAACGCCGCTGCCGGTGCCCTGGTTGTAGATGAAGTCCTGGCGGTACACCGAGCCGCCGATGCGCCAGCGCTGCCAGTCGCCGGACAGGCGGTACATGGTCGACAGCTTGAACAGGTGGCGCGGCGTGTCGGTGTCGAACAGCGCGCCCACATTGCTGGCGGTCGCATCCTGGCGGAAGCGCGCGATGGCCACCGTGTAGCCCGCGCCCACCTGCCAGTTCGGTGTGATGGCGCCCTGCAGCTCGAACTCCACGCCTTGGCTGCGCACCTCGCCGGCGGCGGTATAGCAGGTCACGGTGGGATAGTTCGCGCACTGGGTCTGGTCGGTGCTGCGGAAGGCACGGTTCTTCTGGTCCATGCGGAACACGGCGGCCGAGGCATTGAGCGTGCCGTCGAAGTACTCGCCCTTGAGACCGACTTCCCAGTTGTGCCCCTCCACCGGATCGAGCAGCCGGTCGTTCGCATCGCGGTAGTTCTGCGGCTTGAAGATATCGGTATAGCTGGCGTAGACGGC
Organism: Comamonas antarctica; assembly: GCF_013363755.1. Taxonomy (NCBI): domain Bacteria; kingdom Pseudomonadati; phylum Pseudomonadota; class Betaproteobacteria; order Burkholderiales; family Comamonadaceae; genus Comamonas; species Comamonas antarctica. Next base: position 942,627 of record NZ_CP054840.1, on the reverse strand, counting down.
GTGCTGGTCGTTCAGGTCGTAGACCAGTCCGGCGTACTTCGTCAGGTGGTTGTTGACGCTGTAGCGGTTGTGCGCGCTCACGGACGGCGTGTTGGCGTTGAAGTTCGGGTAGGTGTTGACGGTGTCGTTGTAGTCGTACCAGTCCAGCCGCCCGCCGAGGATCAGCTTGAGCCGGTCGGCCACATTCAGCCGCGTCGTGGCGTACAGGCTTTGCTGGGTGATCTTCGCGTCCACCCAGTCGCGCAGCGGGATGCTGGGGTCCGCCACGGCGGCGGGATTGAAGTCGTACAGGTTGAGCTTGCTGCTCAGCACCAGGCCCTGGCGGCTGTTGCCGTCGAAATCGACGTTGCGGTAGCTCGCGCCCAGCACCAGCTCGTGCTTGCGGCCCAGCAGCTCGAACGGGCCATTGGCATACAGGTTGACGCTGCTTTGCTTTTCCTGGTGGGCATTGCGCGCGCCCAGCTGGCTGTAGTTGCCGGTGGCGTAGCCGTAGTTGAGGTAGTGGCCCTCCATGTCGACGTCGGCCTGCGCGTAATAGGCCGAGAGGTGCATGCGCCAGCCGTTGTCCAGCCGGTGGTCCAGCCCGACGAAGGCGGAGTCGGTGGTCTTGTTCCAATACTCCCAGTCATAGGCGTAGGACGTGGACCGGGGCAGTCCCAGGTCGCTGCCGTCGCGGGCCACGGGCAGCCCGGTGAAGCCGTTGCCGTGCAGCCGGCTCTCCTGGTGCAGCGCACTCAGCGTGAGCGTGGTGGCAGGCGCCAGATCCTTCTCCACGATCCCGTAGAACGTCTGGCCGCTGCTGCTTTCGCCGCGCTTGTAGCTGCCGTAGTCCTGGGTGGCAAGCACCGCACGGCCGCGCAGGCTGCCGTCTTCCGACAGCGGACTGGAGACATCGAGTTCCGCGCGGTAACGGTCCCAGCTGCCGGCGCTCATGCCCGCGGACACCTGCCGCTCCTTGGTCGGGCGCTTGCGCACCAGGTTGATGGCGGCCGACGGATTGCCCGCGCCCTGCGCCAGGCCGGTGGCGCCGCGCACGATCTCCACGCGGTCGTAGATGGCCATGTCGGTGGCCAGCAGGTCCTGCGACAGGTTGGAGCTGTCCAGGCTCACGGGCAGGCCGTCATACATGATGTTGTCCACGTACATCCCGCGCGCGAAGAAGGAGGCGCGCTCCGGGCCGAAACGCCGGAAGGTGAGGCCGGGCGCGGTCTGCACCACGTCGTTCACGCTGGCCAGGCCCTGGTCCTCGATGCGCTCGCGGGTGATGACGGTGACGGCCTGGGGCGTATCGCGCAGGGACAGGTCGAGCCGCGTCGCCGTGCTCATGCTGCCGGTGGTGTACGAATGCGTGCCTTCGGTGGTCGCGCTGGCAGCCGTCGCGCCGGTCACCGTGACCAGGGGCAGCGTGGCTGCCGGGGTTGTGGCGGCCGGGGCCGCGGGGCGGCTGTCGGCGCGCAGCACGAAGGCGCCGTTGTCCAATTGCACCGCCCTAAGGCCGGTTCCGGTGAGCAACACGCCGAAGGCGCCAGCCACCGGGTGACGGCCGTCCACGCCGGCCGTGCGCTTGTCGTCGATCTGCTCTGCCGTGAAGGTCAGCATGATGTTGGCCGTGCTGGCCAGCTGGCGCAATGCCGGGGCCAGGGGCCCGGCGGGAATGTGGAACTCGGCGACGGCGGTGCCGGGTGCCTGCGCAGCGCCCTGCGCCCTTGCGGAAGTCGGCGCACCGGCGGTGAAGCCCAGGGCCAGTGCCAGGACGGCGAGCGCGACGGGAGATGGATGCGCACGGCGCACGCATTGCAAATTCGACATGTTGTTCCTCTGGATGGGGGCTGCGGAAACTGCGCTCCCTCATGAGGTAGGTGCCGCGAGAATGCGCATCGGGCAGCCGATGCGCAAAAAATACTTCAGCGGCCTTTGTCCGCAGGCAACACCGTCGCCCAGTAACGGGTGCGCCACTGCACGCGCACCGGCAGCACGCTGGGCAGCGTGGCCAGGATGCGGTCGGTGTCCGCCAGGGGAAACACGCCCGACAGGCGCAGGCCTGCGATCTGCGGATCGGCGCGCAGCAGGCCCGGCCGGTAGCGCGCAAGCTCGGCCAGGAAGTCGCCGAGGCGCTGCTCATCCGCCAGCAACTGGCCCCGGGTCCAGGCGTGCGCCTGCTCATCGGCTGGCCCTGGAGGCTCGACCGCCTCGCGCGTGAACCGCGTCTGCTCGCCGGCCTGCAGCACGCGCGGGCTGCCGAAGGCGCCCCTGGCGGAGATCTCCACCGCGCTTTCCAGCACCGCGACATCGGTGTGTCCGGAGTGCTGGCGCACGGTGAAGCGCGTGCCCAGCGGGCGTATGCTGCCTTCGGCGGTTTCGACCCACAGCGGTCTGGGATCAGCGGCCTGGCCGGGCCCATGGCGCGTCGCCACCATGATCTCGCCCGCCACCAGCAGGATGCGGCGCTCGGCGGCGTTGAATCGCAGATTCACGGCACTGCCGGTATTGAGCATCAGCTGGGTGCCGTCCGCCAATGCAAAGCTGCGCTGCTCACCGGTGGCGCTGCGGCAATCTGCCATGCTGGCTTGCCAGGGCGCGGTGCGTGAAGCCACAAGCCCGGTGCCGGCTGCCAGTCCGCCCCACAGCAGCGCCCGTTTGGCGCGCCGGCGCGCCGCAGACGGGGGCCCGCCGCTGGCGCCATGGGACGACAGCGCCGTGTAGGCCGGCCCGGGAGCCAGCGCCTTCATGCGGCCCGTGACGGACTCGATGTGCTGCCAGGCCGCTTCGTGGTCGGCATGCGCCTGGCGCCACTGGCGCCACTGACTGTGCTGCGCCTCGCCGGCCTCGCCGGACATCAGCAGCGTGAGCCAGTCCGCGGCCGCATCGGCCGTGCCCCGGCTGATCACCCGCCCGCCGGGCAGGATCAATGTGTCGCTGCGCATCGCCATGGCGTCAGAAAGCCAGGGCGAACAGGCATTCGCGGTGGGCCCGGGCCAGGTATTGCTTGACCGAACTGGCCGAGACGCCCAGCCGCGTGGCGATCTGGGCATAGCTCAGCTCCGCCAGGTGCGCCAACAGGAAGGCTTCGCGCACCTTGCCAGGCAGCCCATCGAGCACGCGGTCGATCTCCTGCAGGCTCTGGACCGCGATGAGCCGCGTCTCGGGCGATGGGACAAGCTCCTCGGGCAGGCAGGCCAGTGCTTGCAGATAGGCCGTTTCCAGCAGTTGCCGGCGGTGGCGGTGCGCGAGCAGCCGGTTGGCGACCGTCGCCAGGAAAGGCCGCGGCTCGCGGATCTGCGCGGCCGCGGTCTTGCCATCCAGCAGGCTGAGAAACGTGTCCTGCGCCAGATCGGCGGCCGCAAACGTGTCGCCGATGCGCCGGCGCAGCCAGCCCTGAAGCCATGTGTTGTGCGCGACATAGAGCCCGGACAGGTCATCGGCAAGAGGGAGATCCGGGGCAGGCATCGGTACGAAATCGCAGCATCAAATGAGAATGAATCGCATTCTAATGGATTCAGGCACAAATCCGCAACCCACGCCCTCACCCCGCCCCGCTCACCCCTAGGCGGGCCCCCTGAGCCTGTCGAAGGGTGTCCCCTCATCAAAGGCTGTCGCCCCTGCGCCTGTCGACATGCAAATGCCCGCCATGCCTTAGTTCAGGAAGCGCTCCGCCAGCTGGCTCCAGAACGCCGCACCGTAAGGCAGATTGGCGTCGTTGAAGTCGTACTTCGGGTTGTGCAGGCCACGCCCGCCTTCGGCCGGGCCGTTGCCGATGCGCACCAGCGCGCCGGGACAACGCTGCAGCATGTAGGCAAAGTCCTCGCTGCCCATCAGCGGCGGGAAATCGTGGTCGACCGCATCGGCGCCCACCAGGTCGGTGGCCACCTCGGCCGCCAGCTGCACGGCTTCGGCGTCGTTCACGACCACCGGGTAGCCCTCGACATAGTCGATTTCCGCGCGGCAGCCATGGCCTTGGGCCACGCCCTCGATCAGCGCGCAGATGCGCTGCTTGAGCAGCGCGCGCATCGCAGGCGAGAAGGAACGCACGCTGATGCCGATCTCGGCATGGTCTGGAATCACATTCAGCGCATCGCCGGCACGCAGCCGGCCCACGGTCACCACCGCCGGTTCGGACGGATCGGCATTGCGCGCAACCACGGTCTGCAGCGCCGTGACGATGGCCGCGGCAGCGACCAGCGGGTCCACGGCCAGGTGCGGCCGCGCCGCATGGCCGCCCACGCCGATGATCTGCACGAACACCCGGTCGCCCGCGGCCATGAACGCGCCGCTGCGCAGCATGAAGCGGCCTTGCGGCACGCCCGGGTGGTTGTGCATCGCATAGACCGCGTCGCAGGGAAAGCGCTCGAACAGGCCGTCCTCGACCATGGCCTTGCCGCCGCTGTCGAAGCCGCGCTCCTCGGCCGGCTGGAAGATCAGGTGCAGCGTGCCTTTGATGCGCCGGTGCCGCGCCAGGTACCGGGCCGCGCCCAGCAGCATGGTCATGTGGCCGTCATGGCCGCAGGCATGCATGCGCCCGGGCACGCAGCTCGCGTGTTCGGCGCCGGTGGCCTCCTGGATGGGCAGCGCATCCATGTCGGCGCGGATGCCCAGGCGCCGAACGCCCTCGCCCACGCGCAGCGTGCCGACCAGGCCCGTGCCGCCGATGCCGCGCGTGACTTCATAGCCCCACTCCTGCAGCTTGCCGGCAATGAAGTCCGAGGTGCCGTGCTCGGCAAATGCCAGTTCGGGGTGCTGGTGCAGGTGGCGGCGGATGGCGACGAGCTCCTGCTCGTACGGCAGCAGCTGGTCGATGCGCGTATAGGCGGCCGGGCGTGCAAGGGTGTCTGTCATTCGAGGACGATGTGGTTGGCCTTGGCGATGCGTTGGTAGAACCTGATGCGCTCGGCGATTTCCGCGCGGTAGGCCTGCGGCGTCACCTCCTCCGGCACCATCATGCCCTTCTCCACCCAGGTGGCGCGCGTGGCCGGATCCTGCAGCACCTTGCGCGTGGCCTGGTACAGGCGCTCGATGATGGGCGTGGGCGTGCCCGCGGGCGCGGCCAGGCCGGTCCACGAAGTCAGGTTCAGGTCGGGCAGGTTCAGTTCGGCGAAGGTCGGCACGTCAGGCAGCTGCGAGACGCGCTGCGGCGCGGCCACGGCCAGCGCGCGCAGCTTGCCGTTGCGGATGTTGCCCAGGTTCGACGACAGGTTGTTCCAGGTCAGCTGCACCTGGCCCGCGATCAGGTCGGTCACCGCCACGCCCGCGCCGCGGTATGGAATGTGCGTCATCGGCAGCTTGGCCTGGGTCTTCATCAGCTCCATGCTCAGATGCGAGACCGAGCCGGTGCCGGCGCTCGCATAGTTCAGCTTGCCCGGGTTGGCCTGGGCATATTTGACGAGTTCGGCGAACGAGCGCACCGGCAGATCGGCGTTGACCAGCAGCACGTTGGCCAGGCGGTCGATCAGCGTGATCGGCGCGAAGTCCTTGACGGCGTCGTACGGCAGGTTGGGGTTCACGGCGGGATTCACCACATGCGTGCTTTGCGAGGTGACGATCAGCGTGTAGCCATCGGGCCGCGCCTTGGCGACGTAGACCGAGCCCATCGCCCCGCCGGCGCCGCCCTTGTTGTCGACCACGACCGGCACACCGAGCTCGCGGCTCAGGCGGTCGGCCATCAGCCGGCCCGAATTGTCGACCGAGCCGCCGGGCGTGAACGGCACGACCAGCGTGATCGGCTTGGCGGGGTATGCGGCCTGGGCATTCGCCGCCGCCAGCGGCGCCAGGGTCCCGGCCGCGGCCAGGCTTACGAATTCGCGTCTGTTGAAGTGCATGTTGGCCTCGATGAAATTGACGCGATATTACGAACGCGCCCAGGCGCCGGCAAACGACACTTTCGTCGCGGGTGATGACATGATGTAATCGCCCCACCATGAAGATCCACTCTCCGTCGCTGGTTGAATTGCATGCGTTTCTCGCCGTCTGCCGCCATGGGGGCTTTCGCCGCGCGGCCGAGGAACTGTGCGTGACCCAGGCCGCCGTGAGCCGCGCCGTGCAGCGCCTCGAGGAGCATCTCGCGGGCGGGCGGCTGTTCGAGCGTCTGCCCTCGGGCGTCGCGCTCACGCCGCGCGGCGTGCAGCTGCGCAAGCTGACCGAGCGCCATGTGCTCGCGCTCGAGGCCGCGGCCGAAACCCTGGGCCGCGAGGCGCAGCCGCAGCGCGTGCGGCTGAGCGTGATTCCCACGCTGGGCATCCAGTGGCTGATGCCACGCCTGCCGGCCTTCAACGAGCGCCATCCCGAGATCAATGTCGAACTGCGCCAGTTCAAGCACGACGAGGATTTCACGCGCGACGATGTCGATCTGTGGATCGAGGTCAAGAGGCCGCGCCGGCGCTGGCCCGACCATATCCAGACGCGCTACCTGCTGGGCGAGGAACTGGTGCCGGTATGCACGCCGCGCCTGAGCCGCGGCTTTCGCCGGCCCGCCGACCTGCAGGCCGCGACGCTGCTGCACCACACCAATTTCCCCGACAACTGGCAGCGCTGGTTCGCCAAGGCCGGCGCGCCCTGCACGCCGCGCCTGGCCGCAGGGTTCGATCTGACGATGCACCTGATCGTCGCCGCCAAGGCCGGCATGGGCGTGGCCGTGGTGCCCGGCTGCCTGGTCGAGCGCGAACTGCTGCTGGGCGAACTGGTGATGCCCTTCGATATCGACGTGTCGTGCGGCCGCGGCTACTTCATCTGCAGCAAGCGCGACACGCCGGACTTTGCGGCCAGGGACCGGTTTGCGCAGTGGCTCGCCAACCAGGCCGGCGGCGACCGCGGCTAACCACCCGCGGCTGGCCGCCCGCAGCTGGCCGCCCGCAGCTAGCCGCGGTCGCGGCTCAGCAGCGAGGCGCGGAACGACAGCACATGTGCCTTGACGCATTGCTCGGCCGCGTCGGCGTTGCCGGCGGCCAGCGCGTCGAGGATCTGCACATGCTCGTCCTGCACTTCGAATACATGGCCATGCGACGACAGCGAGATCGCCCAGAAACGCTGCGACTTGCCATGCAGCACGCGCAGAACGTCCATCAGCACCGGATTGCGCGAGGCACTCGCAATCAGCTCGTGGAAGGTGCGGTCGAGCCGCATCATCTCAGCTACCTTGCGCTGCGCCACGGCCGCGTCGAACGCCGCCGCCACGCCGCGCAGCTGCGCCAACTCCTCGGCCGTGATGTGCTGGGCGGCAAGCCGCGCGCACAGGGTTTCATTGGCCAGGCGCACATCGATCATGTGCAGCGCGTCATCGATGGACAGCGGCGAAACCACCACGCCCTTGCGTGGAATGATCTGCACCAGGCCCTCGTTGCTCAGCCGGTGCAGCGCATGGTTGATGGGGGTGCGGCCCATCGCCAGGTCTTCCATCAGGCTGGCGATGTTGAGGTACTCGCCCGGCTTGTAGGCCAGCGTCGTCAGCAAGCCATGCAGCAGCACATAGGCCTGCTCGTTCTGCGAGATTCCCGCCTGCTCCTGGCTCGCGGCATGGCGCGGCTTCACAACAGTCTCCACAACTTTTTTCTTTCTATTTCATCGGCAACGGCAGCTGCCTTGGCACGGTTTTCGCATCATGGTAGCCACAAGCTTGTGAAATTTCACTTTATTTTCAATAAGCAAGGGAAATCCCTGGGGTATCGCCCTCGCTTGGCGCATTAAAGTTTCACTGAAATTTCACTATTTCTCCAGATTGGTGCAACAACGCACCAAATCGGGTTCTCACCGCCTGACCTGCAAGGATTTCATCATGCATCGTGCACTTTCCCTCGTGGCCCTGTCTGCTGCAGCTTTCGTCTCCAGCGCCCAAGCCCAGCAATTGCCCGCAACCCAGCTCAAGGTGGTCGGTGGCCTCAGCAACCTGAGCCTGTACAACGAGTTCGAGAAGCCGTTCTGGACCAAGACCATTCCCGCGGCCTCGGGCGGCAAGGTCACGGCCGATATCAAGGGCTTCAACGACATGGGCCTCAAGGGCCCGGAACTGATCCGCCTGATGAGCTCGGGGGTGATTGAATTCGGCACCTCGACGCTGGCCTACTTCGCCGCCGACAACCCGATCAACGAGGCCATCGACCTGGCCGGCCTGGCGCCCGACGTCAAGACCGCGCGCGCCGTGACCGAGGCTTTCCAGCCGGCCTACGAGAAGTTCTACGCCGGCTCCAACATCAAGGTGCTGGGCATGTCCACCTATCCGGCCCAGGTGCTGTTCTGCAACGCCGAGATCAAGGACCTTACCTCGATCAAGGGCAAGAAGGTGCGCACATCCAGCCGCACCCAGGCCGAGCTGATCGAGGCGCTGGGCGGCGCGAGCGTGACCATGGCATTCGGCGAAGTGGTGCCGGCGCTGCAGAACAAGGTGGTCGACTGCGCCATCACCGGCTCGCTGTCGGGCTACTCGGCCAAGTGGTACGAAGTCTCCACCCACCTGTATGCGCTGCCGATCAACTGGAACCAGCAGATCCACGCCGTCAACAAGAAGGCCTGGGACAAGCTCAACCCCGGCGTGCAGCAGCTGATCACCACCGAGTTCAAGACCCTGGTCAATGACATCTGGGTCGCGGCCGGCAAGCAGACCCAGGAAGGCTACGACTGCAACACCGGCGCCGCCGCCTGCACCCAGCCGGTCAAGGGCAAGATGGTGCTGGTCAAGCCCACCGAGGCCGACCACGCGCTGCTCAAGAAGCTGCTGAACGAATCGGTGCTGCCCAAATGGGCCGCGCGCTGCAACGCGCAATGCGTCAACGACTTCAACGCCACCGTGGGCAAGGTCGTCGGCCTGACGGCAAAGAAGTAAAAGCGGCCACCGGCGGCCGCGCGGCCGCCCGCCATTGAAAAGGAAGAGTCATGCACTCCGTCCCCCCCAAGACCTGGGCGCCGCTGCGCTACGCCAACGTGCTGTCGCAGTACGCGGTGTGGGCCGCCGGCGCGCTGGTCATCGCGAGCGTCCTGCTCATCAGTTTCGACGTCATTGCGCGCAAGTTCTGGGGCTTTACCTCCGGCGGCGCCGACGAGTTGTCGAGCTTTGCGTTTGCCATCAGCACCAGCTGGGCGCTGGCCTTCGCCACGCTGCAGCGCGCCAACGTGCGCGTCGACGTGCTCTACCAGCTGCTGCCGGTCAAGGTCGCGGCACTGCTCGACTGGCTGTCGGTCGTGGCCCTGGGGGTGTTCATGGTCGTCCTGACCTGGTATGCCAAGGACGTGGTGTCCGCCTCGTGGCTGCAGAACTCCACCGCCAACTCGACCATGGCCACGCCGCTGTGGATTCCGCAGGGCCTGTGGTTCCTAGGCCTGCTGTGGATGTGCGTGGTGATGACGCTGATGCTCGCGCGCTCCTCCTACCTGCTGGTCACCGGCGACCTCGCAGCGCTGCAGGAACTGTGCGGCGTGCGCTCGGCGCAGGAAGAAGCCGAAGAGGAAGCCGCCAATGGCGAGCGCTTGATCCAATCCGAAAGACAGAAGGCCGCCGCATGATTGCCACCGCATTGACCCTTCTGATGGTGCTGATCGGGCTGAGCATTCCCGTCGGCGCCGCGCTCGGCGTGCTGGGACTGACGCTGGACCCGATGTTCTCCATGCTGCCGCTGTCGCGCGCGCTCGGCGAGATCTCCTGGAGCGCGAACAACGAATTCCTGCTGGTCGCGATCCCGCTGTTCATCCTGCTCGGCGAGATCCTGCTGCGCGCCGGCCTGGCCGAGCGCATGTACCAGTCGATGAGCCTGTGGCTGTCCTGGCTGCCCGGCGGCCTGATGCACGCCAACATCGGTGCCTCGACGCTTTTCTCCGCCACCTCTGGCTCGAGCGTGGCGACGTCCGCGACGGTGGGCACGGTGGCCATTCCGCAGATCAAGAAGCATGGCTACAACGAGCCGCTGTTCCTCGGCAGCCTGGCCGCCGGCGGCACGCTGGGCATCCTGATCCCGCCCTCGATCAACCTGGTGCTGTACGGCGTGCTGACCAATTCGTCGGTGCCCAAGCTGTACCTCGCCGGCATCATCCCGGGCTTCCTGCTGGCGCTGCTGTTCATTCTGACCATCGTCATCGCCTGCGTGATCAAACCGCAATGGGGCGGCAAGAATATCCATGCGTCCTGGAACGAGCGCCTGCGCAGCCTAGTCAACCTGCTGCCGCCGCTGGGCATCTTCTTCCTGGTCGTGGGCTCGATCTATGCCGGCCTGGCCACGCCCACCGAGGCCGCGGCCCTGGGCGTGTCCGGCGCGCTGGTGCTGGCCGCGTGCTACCGCCGCCTGACCTGGGGCATGCTGCGCGAGGCCGTCGAGGGCACCATGCGCTCCACCGCGATGATCATGCTGATCGTGATTGCGGCCAGCTTCCTGAACTTCGTGATGTCGGCCACCGGCCTGACGAACGCCATCACCGACTTCATCGGCGGGCTGGGCCTGTCGCCCGCGATGATGCTGCTGGTGCTGGTGGCCTTCTACCTGGTGCTGGGCTGCTTCATGGAGACGCTGTCCATGATGATCACCACGATTCCCATCGTCGCGCCGGTGATGATCGGCCTGGGCTTCGACCCGATCTGGCTGGGCATCATGATCATCATCCTGGTGGAAGCCGCGCTGATCACCCCGCCCGTGGGCATGAACCTGTTCGTGGTGCAGAGCCTGCGCAAGTCCGGCTCGATGAACGCCGTGATCATCGGCGCCCTGCCCTTTGTCGCCGCCATGGCGCTGATGCTGCTGCTGCTGGCGCTGTTCCCGGGCATCGCCCTGTGGATGCCCAACACCTTCGGCTGACCGAAACCTCACACGCATTGGAAACCACATGAAAGCCATCTTCAATATCGAATCCCAGGGCCAGACGCGCAGCGTGGAAGTCCCGCTGCAGCAGCTGATCGTCGCCGGCTGGGCCGGCCGCGACCTGGCCGCGATCGAGCACCACATCGAGGAACTCGCCGAGCTGGGCGTGCCGCGGCCGTCGAGCGTGCCGCTCTACTACCGCATCGGCCAGAACCAGTTCACGCAGGAAGCCGTGGTGCAGGTCGTCGGCCCGCACTCGTCGGGCGAGATCGAGGCCCTGGTGTTCCAGGCCGAGGGCCAGCTGTGCATCAGCATCGCCTCGGACCATACCGACCGCAAGCTCGAGGCGCACAGCGTGGCGCTGTCCAAGCAGGTCTGCGCCAAGCCCGCGGCGCGCGATGCCTGGCTGTATGCCGATGTGGCAAACCACATCGACGAACTGGTGCTGCGCTCGTGGATCGTCGAGGACGGGGAGCGCAAGCCCTACCAGGACGGCCCCATGGCCACGCTGCGCACCCCCGAGGACCTGATCGCCGGCTACCTGGCCTCGACCGGCGCCGCCACGTTTGCCGAGGGCAGCGTCATGACCTGCGGCACCGTGGGCGCCATCGGCGGCATCCGCCCGTCGAACGTATTCGAGATGGAGCTGCACGACCCGGTGCTGCAGCGTTCGCTGCGCCACCGCTACGAAGTGCAAGTGCTGCCCGAAGTGGCCTGATGGAGCCGCCGTCCATGAACCTGCACATCTCCTGCACAGACCGTACCCGCGAGGCGCTGCGCCGCATTGCCGATGCAGGCGCGGAAGGCGCGCGCATCTTCACCCGCGTCTACGCCGATTCGGCACTGACCGCGGCCGCGGCCGCCGATGCGCGCACGGCGGCCGGCATCACGCTGGGCCCGCTCGACGGGCGCATCGTCTCCATCAAGGACCTGCTCGACGTGGCCGGCGAGACCACCACCGCCGGCTCCAAGGTACTGCGCGACGCGCCCCCGGCCGCGCAGGACGCGGTGGTCGTGCAGCGCCTGCGCGCCGCGGGCGCGGTCATCATCGGCAAGACCAACATGACCGAGTTCGCGTTCTCGGGCATCGGCATCAATCCGCACTACGGCACGCCCGGCAACGCGCGCGATGCCTCGCGCATTCCCGGCGGCTCGTCGTCGGGCGCGGGCGTGGCGCTGGCGCGCGGCATGTGCGAGCTCGCCATCGGCTCGGACACCGGCGGCTCGATCCGCATTCCCTCGGCTTTCAACGGGCTGACCGGCTTCAAGCCGACCCAGGCGCGCGTGAGCCGCGAAGGCGCTTTCCCGCTGTCGTTCTCGCTCGATACGCTGGGCCCGCTGGCCGACGACGTGGCCGACTGCGCGCGTGCCGATGCGGTGCTGTCGGGCCAGCCCTGGCAGCCGCTCGGGCAGCGCCGCGTGGCCGGGCTGCGCGTGGGCGTGCCGCGCGGGCTGCTGTTCACGCAAGCCGACGCGCAGGTGCTCGCGGCATTCGAGGCCGCGCTGTCGGACCTCAAGGCAGCGCAGGCGCGCGTCGACGACCTGGCGCTCGACGAGCTGCTGGGCGCGCCGTTCCGGCTGCAGGAAAAGGGCACGCTGATCGCCGCCGAGGCCGCGCATGTGCACGCCGCGCTGCTCGCCGCGGGCAAGGACGATGAACTCGACGCGCTGGTGCTGTCGCGCCTGCGCCGCGGTGAGACGATTGCCGCGCCGCATTACGTGGGCGTGCAGCAGGCGCGTGCGGCGCTGCTGCCGCGGCTCGATGCGGCACTGGCCGACTACGACATCCTGGCCCTGCCCACGGTGCCGGTGATCGCGCCGACGATCGCCAGCCTGGACGACGAGGAGTTGTTCCACCGCACCAACATGCTGGTGCTGCGCAACCCCTCGGTGTTCAACTTCTATGACCTGCCCGCAGTGTCGCTGCCGCTGCCGCGCGCGCCTGGCGAGATGCCGGTCGGCCTGATGCTGGTCGGTCAGCGCAACGCCGACCGGGCGCTGCTGGCCGTGGCCGCGGCGCTCGAGCAGTTCCTGCAGCGCTGAGCACGGGCGCCCGCCCCCGACCCAAGGCACCCCGCGCGGGTGCCTTTTTCATGGCGCACAGCGCTTCAGTCCCGGCGCCGCGGCGCCGTGCCGAACGCCACATCCGGCACTTCGGCAATCGCGCGGAACGCCGGCTTGGCGAACAGATAGCCCTGCATCAGGTGGATGCCGATGTCGCGCAGGAAGTCGCGCTCGCCCGGGGTCTCTATGCCTTCGGCGATGACCTCGATGCCCAGTTCCTCGCACAGCCGCACCAGGCTGCGCACGATGGCCTGGCGCGGGCGATGGCTGTCGACATTGCGTATCAGGTCCATGTCGATCTTGACGATGTCGGGCTGGAAGTCCGCCAGCAATTTCATGCCCGCGAAACCCGCGCCGAAGTCGTCGATGGCGGTCTTGAAGCCGCAGCGCTGGTACTCGCGCAGGATTTCGGCAAACCACGGGCCGTCCTTGACGCGCTCGCCTTCGGTCACCTCGAAGATAATCCTGTCCAGCGGGAAGCCGTGCGCCCGGGCCGCGGCCAGCGTGGTGCGAATGCACAGCTCGGGCTTATAGATCGCATTGGGCAGGAAGTTGATCGACACCAGCTCCTGGATACCCAGCTCGGCCGCGCCCTTGATGGCCTTGACGCGGCAGGCCTGGTCGAAGCGGTAGCAGTTGCTTTCGTCGACCTGCGACAGCACCGACATCGCGCTTTCGCCATGCGGCCCGCGCACCAGCGCCTCGTGCGCGAACACGCGGCCGTTGGCCAGGTCGACGATGGGCTGGTACGCGTAGTCGAACTGAAACGGCAGGCGCTCGCCCCGCGCGCAATCCTCGCAGTCCTGCGCACTGCCGTGCAGTGGAACGAAGCCGGCGGGAAACGACGTATGAGGGGTGGAGTGGGGAAGCGGGTGCATGCGGAACATTCTGCGCGCAGGATGAGCGCCCCGGGCATGTGGCCGCCAATACCCTGACCCGGCACAAGCCCGTCCCGGAGCGCAAATCGCGCCCGTTTTTGCCGCAGCCGGCATTTGGTTCATTTGCACATCCGATTTTACAAATGGCCGCGCTGCATGCGCGTCCGGCATTCTGGCGCCGTGGTAAAAACCGTCGCTTCCAGATATTCACAAGGTTTTCATGGCCGAAGAAAAACACGGGCAATTGTCTTTGCCCGCATTGATTGCCGTGGTGGTAGGCTCCATGGTCGGCGCGGGAATCTTCAATCTGCCCGGGCGCTTCGCCATGGCCACCGGCCCCTTGGGCGCGCTCGTATCCTGGGCCATTGCGGGCGCGGGCATGTATGCGCTGGCCCGGGTTTTCCAATGGCTCGCGCAAAAGCGCCCCGATATCGATTCCGGAGTATTTGCCTATGCCAAGGCGGGTTTCGGCAATTACCTGGGTTTTCTCTCGGCGTTTGGATATTGGTTGGGCAGTTGCCTGGGCAATGTCTTTTACTGGGTGCTGATCTGCACGACGCTGGGCCGCTTTTTCCCCGGGATATTCGGCGGAGGCAGCAGCCTGGGCGCGATCGCGGTGGCATTGCTGGGCATCTGGTCGTTCCACCTGCTGATCCTGCGCGGCGTGGAACAGGCGACCTTCATCAACACCGTCGTCACCATTGCGAAGCTCGTGCCCTTGCTGGTGGCAATCGTGGCGATGGTGGTGGCCTTCAATGCCGATCTGTTCCGGGCGAATTTCCACGGGGGCGCCGGCATGGCCGGCAAGCCGCTGTGGACGCAGGTGCGCGACACCATGCTGATCACGGTGTTCGTGTTCCTGGGCATCGAAGGCGCAAGCGTCTATTCGCGCTACGCGAAAAAGCGCGCTGATGTCGGCAGCGCCACGCTGCTGGGCTTTGTGGGCGTGACCGGGCTGATGGTGGCCATCACGCTGCTGCCCTATGGCATCGCCAGCCCGCAGCAGATTGCCGCCGCGGCCAAGCCGTCGCTCGCCGGCGTGCTGGAACAGGCGGTCGGGCCGTGGGGCGCGCTGATGGTGTCGGTGGCGGTGCTGGTGGCCGTGCTGGGCGCCTACCTGGCCTGGACGCTGATGGGCGCAGAAGTGCTGTATGCCGCGGCGCGCTCGCGCGACATGCCGCGGCTTTTCGCCGCGCAAAACCGCAACGGCGTTCCGGCCAATGCGCTGTGGGCCACCAATGCCATCGTGTCGCTGTTCGTCATCTCCACCCACTGGTCGACCGACGCGTTCAACTTCATGCTGGACATGGCCAGCGTCACCGCGCTGTTTCCCTATCTGATGGTCGCGGGATATGCCGTTGTGCTCACGCGCGCCGGCGGCGCGGCGCGCAAGGACCGGGCGGTTGCCTGGGTGGCCCTCGCCTATACCGTGTTCATGTTCGTCGCCGCGGGCCTGCAATATGTGCTGCTGACGGCCTTGCTCTACGTGCCCGGCAGCCTGCTTTATGCCTGGGCGCGGCGCGAACACGGGGCGCTGGTCTTCGAGCCCTTCGAACGCCCCATCCTGCTGCTGGCGGGCGCCGCGGCCGCGGCCGGGCTGTATGGACTGCTCGGCGGGCAGATTGCGCTCTGACCGGCGCCGCCAGCATCGCAGCCCGGCCGGCCGGGGCCGCAGGCGATGCCGCTGGCCTCGGCGCCGCGCGCATATGCCGATTCGGCGCTTGCAAACGCGATCTTCTTCTTTGGCCTGCGCCGCACCCGGCGCTACCATGGCTCCATGGAACAAGCCTCCCGAACGTGCCGCAAGGCCCCGTTCGCCAAGGCAGTTGCCATGGCCCAGGCGCAAAAAAACGCGGCAAGCCCGCTGGAAGGCCCATGCCTCCAGCAGCTCCCGCGTGATGCCTGAGCCACCGCGCCTGCGGGCCCCGCGCCGGGGCCCGCAGGCGCGCCATGTCAGTTCTCGAGCGTGATGTTCGACGCCTTGATCAGGCCGCCCCAGCGCACGGGCTCGTCGGCGACGATCTTGTCGAACTCCTTGCCGTAGGTGCCCGCGGGCACATAGCCCTGCGAGACCAGGCGCTGGCGCACTTCGGGCACGCGCAGCGCGTTCGATGCGGCCTTGGCCCAGCTCGCGACCTGTTCGTCGGAGGTGGCCGACGAGGTGACGAAAGCGATCCAGCCGACCAGATCGTTCATCGAGGCATAGCCCTGCTCGCCGAACGTCGGCACGTCGGGGAAGCCTTCGGAACGCGCCGGGCCGGTCACGGCCAGCGCGCGCAGCTTGCCGTCCTTGCCGATGTGCTGGCCCGCGACACCGAAGTCGGCGACCACCGAGTCGACCTGGCTGCCCAGCAGGTCATTGATCGCGGGCGCCGTGCCCTTGTAGGGCACATGCACCTGCTTGAGGCCGGCGGCGTTGTTGAAGGCCTCGCCCGTGACATGGCTCGAAGTGCCCGCGCCATACGAGCCAAAGGTCTGCGGCTTGCGCTTCGACATCGCGACGAATTCGGCCAGGTTCTTGGCGGGATGGTTCTTGTTGACCAGCAGCACGAAGGGGGTGATGCCCAGCTGCACCACGGGCTTGACGTCCTTGACGCTGTCATAGGGCACCTTCATCAGGTGCGGCACCACGGCCAGCGTCGAGCCCAGCACCAGGCCGAAGGTCGGGTTGCTGACGGGCGTGCGGATCACTTCGCCCAGTGCCAGCGTGCCAGAGGCACCGGGCTTGTTTTCGGCAACGATGGTGGTGCCCAGCGTCTTGCTCATCTCGTTGGCCACGGCGCGGCCGATGGTGTCGGAGCTGCCGCCCGCGGCCAGCGGCAGCAGCATGCGCACCGGCTTGCCCGATTGCGCCAGCGCCATGCCGGACACCGCCAGCAGGCCGGCGGCGGCCATGATCTTCAGAACCTTGCGCTTGGAATCCATTGCTTGTCTCCTGTTTGTCGTGGGGTGGAACTCAGGCGCGCGCGGCGATGAGTTCCCGGGTGGATTGGCAGGCGTCGCGGTATTGCTGCGCCAGCTTGTCGATGAATGCGGCCGCGGGCTGGATCTCGCTGAGCACGCCAATGCCCTGGCCGCAGCCCCAGATGTCCTTCCAGGCCTTGGGCTTGGCGGTGCCCGCGGCCCAGTTCATCTGGCTGGCATCGCCGGCGGGCAGGTTGTCGGGGTCGAGCCCGGCGCGCGCCATCGAGGGCTTGAGGTAGTTGCCATGCACGCCGGTGATCAGGTTGGTGTACACGACGTCGTTGGCGGCGCTGTCGAGGATCATCTGCTTGTGGCCCTCGACCGCATTGGCCTCCTGCGTGGCGATGAAGGCCGAACCCATATAGGCCAGGTCGGCGCCCATGACCTGCGCCGTGAGGATGGCGCGGCCGCTGGAGATCGAGCCCGACAGCGCCAGCGGGCCGTCGAACCATTGGCGGATTTCCTGCAGCAGTGCGAACGGCGACTGCGCACCCGCATGGCCGCCCGCGCCCGCCGCGACCGCGATCAGGCCATCGGCGCCCTTCTCGATGGCTTTCCTCGCGAAACGGTTGTCGATCACGTCATGCAGCACGATGCCGCCCCATGCATGCACGGCGTCGTTGATTTCCTTGCGCGCGCCCAGCGAGGAGATGACGATCGGCACCTTGAAGCGCGCGCAGACTTCCATGTCGTGCTCCAGGCGCTCGTTGCTGCGGTGCACGATCTGGTTCACGGCAAACGGCGCCGAAGGCTTGTCGGGGTTCTGCCGGTCGTATTCGGCCAGCTCCGAGGTGATGCGTTCTAGCCAGACCTCGAGCTGGTCGGCGGGCCGCGCGTTGAGCGCCGGAAACGAGCCGACGATGCCGGCCTTGCACTGTGCAATGACCAGTTCGGGCGTCGAGATGATGAACAGCGGCGAGGCAATCAGCGGCAGTCGCAGCTTGTCTTTGAGAATGGAAGGCAATGCCATGGGAAAACGGGTCCTGGAAAATGTCGTTTCAGATGCGGCGGTCGACGCCGGCCCAATAGGGTTCGCGCAGCAGGCGCTTGAAGATCTTGCCGGTGTCTTCGCGCGGCAGGCTGTCATGGAAGGTGATGGTCTGCGGAATCTTGTAGTTGGCGATCTTCTCGCGCAGGCGTTGCTGCAGCGTGGCGGGATCGAGCCGGCAGCCGGGCTTGAGCTGCACCGCGGCGGCCATGGCTTCGCCGAACTCGGCATCCGGAATGCCGAACACCGCGACGTCGCTGACTTCGTCCATGGTCAGGATGCTGGCCTCGACCTCTGCCGGGTAGATGTTCACGCCGCCGGAGATCACCATGTCCGACTTGCGGTCGCAGATGAACAGGTAGCCGTCGTCATCGATGAAACCCATGTCGCCCAGCGTGACCAGCCCGTCGCGGCTGATGTTCTCGCGGTCCTGCGCACGGCCGATATAGGTGAAATCGGGCATGGCCGGCTGGCGCACATAGATCAGGCCGATCTCGCCGCGCGGCAGCTCCTGCCCGTCGTCGCCGACGATGGACAGCTGCGCGCTGCCCAGCGCCTTGCCGGCGGAGCCGGGCTTGGCGAGCCATTCGCCGGCGGTGATGAAGGTGGTGTAGCCGGCCTCGCTCGAGCCATAGGCCTCGGTGACGACCGGGCCGAACCAGTCGATCATGCGCAGCTTGAGCTCGCGCGCGCAGGGAGATCCCGTGGACGACACCTGCTGCAGCGAGCCCAGGTCGTGGCGCGCGCGCACCTCGGCGGGCAGCGCCAGCAGCCGCTGGTACATGGTGGGCACGAGGTACGCATGCGTGACGCGGTGCTGCGCGATCAGCTCCAGCGTGCGCTCGGCCTTGAATCCGGGCTCGAGCACCAGCGTCGCGCCGCGCGCGCAGGCATGCGAGACGAACGACATCGTCGCGCTGTGGTACATGGGCGCGCTCAGCAGCGCCACCGATTCGGGCGTGGTGCCGTAGACCGCCTGCGCCACCTTGGCGGCTTCGGCATCGATTTCGGCGCGCACTTGCGGCGCGACCGGCAGGCGGCGCACGCCCTTGGGCTTGCCCGTGGTGCCCGAGGTATAGACCACGGCATTGAAAGGAAAGCGCTGGCTGTCGGGCAGCGGCTCGCCCTGCTGGCCCAAGGCGGGCCACTCCTGGCGGGCCACGCTGTCTGCATCCTCATGCAAAGGCGCGACCAGCAGCGCGACCTGCGCGGGCACCCCGGCGCGAATCGTCTCCACCAGGTCCTCGTGCACCACCAGCGCCTGGGCACCGCTGTCTTCGAGCAGGAACTGCACCTCGCCGGCCTTGAAGTGCCAGTTCAGCGAGACCAGGTAGACGCCCGCGCGCTTGCAGGCAATCACCGTGGCCACGTAGCTGGGGCTGTTCCTGAGCATCGCGGCCACGGTGCCGCCTTCCTTGACGCCCAGCGCGTTGAGGCTGCGCGAGATGCGCTCGGCCAGCAGCGCGACGTCTTGCTTGCGCCAGTGCTGATTGCCGAAAACCAGGGAAGGGACCATTTTGACTCCGCGCGCGAACTGAATTGAACAGTGTTCAATTTAGCGCCCTCCACCGGTTTCCCATGCTAGGGACTTCCCTGGTTTACGCGCTTTCGCCAACCGGCAACCATCGGCCATCTCCCCGTTGATGGCGCTGCCCCGGCAGCCGCAAAAGATTTGAACCATGCTTGATCCCTCCCGCGCACCCGCCGTGAAGCCACCGGGCCAGTGGCACCACGGCAACCTGCGCGAGTCGCTGGTGCAGTGGGGCATTGCGCTGCTGCACGAGGTGAGCCTCGACCAGCTGAGCCTGCGGCTGATCGCCAAGTCCGCGGGCGTCTCGGTGGGCGCGCCCGCGCACCATTTCGGCGACAAGGACGGCTTGTTCGCGGCCATGGCCGCGCAGGGTTTCCGGGAGTTGATCGCGCTGCGCCGCAGCTATCTGGCGCAGCTGCCCGCCGACGACCTGCCCGGCCGCATGCATGCGCTGGTGCGCGGGTATGTCGAATTCGCGCAGGCCAATGGATCGCTGTTCGAGCTGATGCTGGGCCCGGGCCTGCGCCACCGCGAGCAGTACCCCGAACTCGTCGAGGAAGGACGCGCCTCGTTTGCGCTGTTCTGCGAAATGGCCCAGCCCATGCTGCCGCCGCCCGGCCAATGCGCGATGCCGCATGCCGATGCGCTGCAAATGCTCTGGTCATCGATCCATGGCCTGGCCATCCTGCGCGTGCACCGCCGGCCCGCACCCGTGAAGGCCAGCCGCTCGCGCACGCTGGACCATCAGGTGGGCACCATGACGCAGTTCTGCCTGGCGGCGATTGCGGGGCTCAAGATCGCCTGACCTACTGGCTCATTGCTGCCCTTCCGAACGGCGTATGCACCGGTCCAGATACGCCTCCAGCCGCAAGGGGCTGCCGTCCGCGACGGCGCAGCCGACATAGCTGTCCGGCCGCAGCAGGTAGGCGGCGTCGCGCTGCAAGCCGGCCGCGGCGTGCGCTGCGCCGAAGTCGAAGCGGTGCAGCGCCATGCCCTGGGCCTCGCACCACGCGGCCAGATCGGGGCGCGCGCGGCCGTAGACATGCACCTGCCAGGCAATGGCGCAAAGCGGCGCGTGGTTGTCGTCCGTGTGCACCCAGGGCAGGCGGTCGCCGCCCTGCACCGCACCGGCCTGCCCCTCGC
Organism: Comamonas antarctica; assembly: GCF_013363755.1. NCBI lineage: Bacteria > Pseudomonadati > Pseudomonadota > Betaproteobacteria > Burkholderiales > Comamonadaceae > Comamonas > Comamonas antarctica. Next base: position 922,293 of record NZ_CP054840.1, on the reverse strand, counting down.
TGATCGGGCCGCCGCGGTAGCTGATCAGCGTCTGCGACAGCAGCCGGAACAGGTATTCGCGCACATCGTCGATGCCATACGCCAGCGGCGCGACGACCGGTGCGATGCGCGTGCGCACGAAGTCGGCAAACCGCCCCTCGGCGGTGATGAACTGGAACAAGCGGTCGGTGGTCTCGACCAGCCGCAGCGCGAACGCGCGGCGCTCGGCCTGGTAGCTGTCGAGCAGCGCCACCGGCGCACCCTGGCGCAGCACGGCGGCCAGTTTCCAGGCCAGGTTGATGGCATCGCCGATGCCGGTGTTCATGCCCTGGCCGCCGGCCGGGCTGTGGACGTGCGCGGCGTCGCCGGCCAGGAAGGCGCGGCCCGTGCGGTAGCGGTCGGTGACGCGGTGGTGTACGCGATAGGTCGAGAACCAGTGGACCTTGTCGACCTCGATCCCGATGTGGGCGATCGCACGGTGCCCGACGTCATGGAAGCTCAGCGTGTCGGCGCGGTCCGCGCCGTCGTCATCGACCACGCCGATCAGCCGGCCACGGCCCTGGTCGTCATAGGCCAGCCAGGCGACGAAATCGGCGTCATCGAGCGCGATCTGGATGTCGCCGCAGGCCGCCGGCCCATGCGCCTGCACATCGGCCACGTAGAAGAACTTGCCATAGGTGGCGCCGGGAAAGCCGGTGCCCATCTGGTGGCGCACGATGGAGCGCGCGCCATCGCAGCCCACGACATAGGCCGCCGCGCAGCGCTGTTCGCGGCCGCCGGGCAGGCGCAACTGGACCTCGACATGGTCGCCGCGGTCCTCGAAGCCCAGGCATTCGGTTTCCCGCTCGACGGCCACCCCCATGTCCTCCAGCCGCGCGATCAGCAGGCGCTCATGGCGGTCCTGCGGGTAGATCAGCACATACGGATAAGGTGTCAGATCTGCGCCCGCATTGGCGAAGCGCAGCGTCGCGCGCTTTGTGCCGCTGGTCCAGAGGTTGAGGGCCGCATTGCGGTGGCCTGCGGCCACCACGGCCTCGGCCAGGCCCAGCTGGCGGTACAGCTCGAGCGTGCGCGCCTGCACGGCCAGCGCGCGCGACTGCATGCCCGGCCCGCGCGCCTTGACGCCTTGCGCGGTGAGCCACAGCGCAAGCACCAGGCCGGTGGGCCCGGCTCCGACGATGACCACGTTATCGAGCGGCTTCATGGACAGCAGATGGAATGCAGCCCACACAGTGTGGCCAAAGTCCATCCCACGGCTTGTAGGCGCGCATGCGCTCTGGATGGGATTTGCCTGCCACGCCGGCAGCATCGATCACGCCTGCCCGGCCGGCACGGGCTGCCAGCGGCTGCCGGCGGAACTCAGCGCAGGTCTTGCGCCGGATCCACGCGGTCCGCGGCCGGTGCGGACTTCGCTTCGCCAGCGCGGCCGGGCACGGCAACGATGCTGCTGCCCGGCATGGCATGCGCGACCTGCACGATGCTGCCGTCATGCGCATGGTGGATGACGCAGACCGGCAGCTCGCGCAGGCGCCGCAAGCCATCCGCCGGAATGCCGTAGTGGCGCAGCAGGCTGTCGTCGTCCATCGGCAGGGGTGCGGCGCGGCGCTGGTGGCCGCGAAAGCGCCAGAAGTTGTAACGCGCCCACAGCACCAGCAGCCCGCCCAGCACCAGCATCGCCAGCAGGTACAGGCCCAGGTCGGAAAGGCCCGACTGCAGCGGCATCAGCCAGTGCGCCTCGATGTCCTCGCGCGGCGCGGCCAGCACCGACCAGATGCCGCGCGCCATGAGAAAGGTGAAGAACGCCCATGCGATCCAGGTCAGCAGCAGGTCCAGCGCATGGCGCCAGTAGCCGCGCGCGCTGCGGATCACCATGGTGGAGGCATTGATCTCTTGGAAAGTGTTCATGGCTTGGAATCCAGTGAGTGGATGCCCCGGTCGGGACTGACCCAGCGGGCGCGCCTGCGCTTCCTGCCGAGCATGATTTGTGGAAAGCTCACCAGCGTGGTGAGCAGGTTCAGCAGCCAGAACACCAGCGGGTACCAGACGACCCACACCAGGCTGCGCGCAAAGCCTTTTTCATAGCGGCGCTCGATCAGGATGCTGACCACGAACTGCAGCAGGCAGAAGCTCGCGAGCACCAGGCCGGTGAAGGCCGGCGGCACCAGCGTCTCGACACGCAGGTGCGCGGGCAGCGCGATGAACCAGCCCAGCACGTGCAGCAGGATGGACAGCGCAAACGAATAGGCCCACAGCGCCGACAGCGTGAACTCGAGCAGCAGCAGCCACAGCCGGCGGTTCTTCCAGTGGCGCAGCGCGCCCAGGTTCTTGATCAGGATCTCGGCGCCGCCCTGGGCCCAGCGCAGCCGCTGCTTCCACAGGCCGCGCAGCGTCTCGGGCATCAGGATCCAGCACAGCGCGCGCGGCTCGTAGAAGATCGACCAGTGGTCGCGCTGCAGCTTCCAGCTGATATCCAGGTCCTCGGTCACCATGTCCAGGCTCCAGTAGCCCACGCGTGCCACGGCCTGGCGGCGGAACGCGGTGATCACGCCCGAGACGGTAAACACCTGGCCGTAGATGCGCTGCGTGCGCTTGATCAGGCCGATGATCGAGGAGAACTCGCCGACCTGCAGCGCGCCCGTGAGCGTCGAGCGGGTGCGCACGCGCGGGTTGCCGGTCACCGCGCCGACCCGGGGATGGTCGAGCAGCGGCCGCACCAGGAAGGCCACTGCATCCGGGTCGAGCACCGCATCCCCATCGATGCACACCAGGTAGTCGCTGCGCGCGGCCAGCGCCCCCATGCGCAGCGCCATGGCCTTGCCCTGGTTCTGCGCCAGGTGCAGCACGCGCAGCCGCAGGTGCTGCGCGGCCAGGCGTTCGAGCAGCGCGCCGGTGGCGTCGCTCGAGCCGTCATTGACCGCGATCACCTCGACATGCGGATAGTGCTGGCCCAGCGCGGCGAGGATGGTCTGCTCGCCGTTGCGCGCCTCGTTGAAGCAGGGAATGATGATCGACACCAGCGGCATGCCGGGCAGCAGCGGCACGTCGCGCTCGGCCAAGGTCTCGCCCCACTTCCAGTGGCGCTCGCGCTGCAGGTAGAAGCTCAGCCCGCCGATCATCCAGAAGCCGGACATCAGCAGCGGGTAGAAGAAGACAAACGCCAGGATCGCCTTGCCCGTCAGCACGAAGGCCAGCGCCATGGGCAGCGCGATGACGGCTGCCATCAGCATCCAGGAAAGAAGTCGGTGTTTCATGGTGCAGGCAGCCAGGAGGTGGTCATTTGGGAGCGGATGGCATCCACGCGCGGATGGTCCTGGATGAAGTCATCGGGGTAGTAGCCGAAGTTGAGCGCGCCGCGCAGCTTCAGCCGGCGCATCCAGCCGGCCAGCACCTCGGCATCGATGGGCTTGGCCTCGCCGCTGTGAGCCGTGCGCCAGTCCATGCTCTGCAGCTCGAACACCGTGCGATCGAGCGCGCCCGGGCGCCGGCGCATCGCGTCCACCAGGCGGTCGAGCCAGGGCGCGGCCCCGGCATACCCCACGCCTTCCATCAGCGGCATGGCCATGGGCGCGGTCCAGTCATAGGCGGCGAGGAAGTCGTCGGGGTTCTGCGCGAACCACTCCTCGGCGCGCGGATCGAGCACCGGCTGGGCAAAGATGTTGCGCGCCGTGAGCACGCCCGCGCCGCGGATCGCGCGTACCTTTGCCGTGAGTTCCAGCGTGAAATCCACCAGCGCGCGCGACTTCATGCGCGTCCAGGCCTGGCGCTGGCCATCGGCGCGCAGCAACGCCATGTCCGCGGGCAGCCCGGCCGCCGCATAGGCGCGCAGCGCATCGGGGCCCGCGTCCTCGAAATCGGACAGCAGCGCGTCGTCGTGGAACAGCAGGCCGTCGAACGCCGCATGCGCCGACAGGTCCTCGTACAGCTGGCCGATGGCCGCGCGGTTGCCCGCGTGGAACGGGCTCAGGCGCTGGTATTGCGCGGGATCGACGGCCGTGGCGCGCGTCGCCGGATCCCAGCGCTGCACGCGCGGATGGCTCGCATCGAGGTCCAGGCTCAGCACCGGCATCCAGGCATAGACCCTGACGCCGGCACGGCTCTTGAGCTGCCAGGCGACGCGGTTGAACAGGTCGGCGCGCATGGGCAGCACGCGGTTGGGGAAATACACCTGCCGCACCAGGCCGTCGCCCACCGGGTCGGAATACGCCTGCAGGAACACGGTGTTGATGCGCAGGTCGGCCATGCGCTGCACCAGCCGGTCGAGGTTGCGGCCCTGCTGCTGCGGGTCGGGGTCGTAGACATAGTCCAGGTCCACATGCGCGACGCGCAGCATGCGCGGCGCCTGGGCGTCGGCCACGCGGTACGCGACCGCGGTGATGTCGTCTTCGCCCGACATCAGCATGCGCGGCACTTCTGGCCGGCGCACATCGGCCAGGCCATCGTCAAGCGTCAGGAACAGCTCGTAGCCGGCCTCGCGCAGGATGCGCTGCGCCGTGCCGCTGGCCGCGCCATAGGGCCAGACCCAGACGCGCGGCTTGCGCCCCGTGGTCTCGGCCACCGCCGCGCTGATGGCGCGCGCGTCCTCGCGCAGGCGCTGCTCGAATTCGGCTTCGGTCTCGTAGCGCTGCGCATCCGCCAGGTACTGGCGGTTGGCCATCGCCGGCAGCGTGTTGCCCTGCGGATTGCCCTGGATGCCCTTGTGCTGCGCGAAGGTGTGCGCGCCGACCTCGACCAGCGGCGAGCGCGCCACGCGCGCCAGCCCGGCGCGATCGAGAAACATGCTGCGCTCCGTGGCCAGGTCGCCAAACTTCACTTCGCGATCGGCCGGCGTGTCGAGCCAGGAGCCGACCGGCGCGAGCACCGCCGGCCATTGGAAGCTGCGCAGCAGCGGCAGCACGCGGGTTTCGAAATCGCGGTAGCCGTCGTCGAAGCTCAGCAGCACGGCCTTGGGCGGCAGCGCCGGGCCGCCGTCGCGCGCGGCCAGGATCTGGTCGACCGATACCGCCTGGTAGCCGGCGCTGCGCAGCCAGCTCAGCTGCGACAGCAACTGGTCGGTGCGCACCGCCAGGAAGGTCTGGTCGGCCTTGTCGTCCTGCACCGCATGGTAGGCCAGCGCCAGGTAGTGGTTCACGGGCCAGGCCCGTTCCTGCGCCGCCAGCGGGCGCTGGTCGGGAGCGAGATAGGGCGGGATGTCCTTGGCGCAGCCGGCCAGCAGAACCAGGGCCAGCAGGCCCGACATCAGGCGGGAGAGGTAGTTCATGGCCATGTTCAGAAGCGTTGGTTCAGGTCGAATGCAATGCGCCATTCGCGCTCGCGCCGGCCGTCATAGCTGCGCGAGATCGCCGACAGCGTGCCGCCGACCTCGAAGAGATCGTTGATGCGGTAGCGCTGGCCGTAGCTGAGCACGCCCAGCGCACTGCCGCCGTAGCCCTGCTGGGTCAGGCCGCCCAGGCCGATGCCCGCGAACTGCGTCCAGGCCCGCGCGGAGTCCTGGCGCAGCGTGTGGTTCCAGCGCAGCGAGGGCAGCAGGCTGCGCTCGGAGAGCGGGCTGTAATAAGCCACGTCGTTGCGCCGGTTGCGCGTGGCGTAGATCTCGACGCCGGCATCGAGGTACCAGTTCGGCCGGGTCACCAGGCGCTCCTGGCCGCTGAGCAGCAGCGAGCGGCGGCGGTTGCCGTCGCTGAAGTTCGAGGGCGAGGCCGAGAAGCTCCATTGCCGGCGCTCGCTCTGGCGCCAGCGCACGCCCAGGTCCAGCCGGTCGCTGGTGATGTTGTTGCGCAGGGCCTGCAGCGGCGTGTCGCGCGCGAGCCGCTGCGCGCCGGCCTGCAGCGACCAGGCGTCGTCGATCTGGTAGTTGACGCCGATGCCGCCGCCGGTGCGGCCGCCATGGCTGAAATGGTTTTCCGCGAGTTCGCCCAGCACGGTCCAGTCGCGGCTGCGCCATTCGAGCCCGGCGCGCACGAAGTTGTGCTGCGCGCGGCCGTCGCTGAAGTTGCCGCGGCGCTGGCCCAGGCCCGCCAGCAGCCGCCAGTTCTCGGCCAGCGGCCGCGAGTAGAGCGTGGCCTCGGCGCCCAGGTCGCGGCCGCCGGCAATCGGGTTGTCGTTGCCCAGGCCCTTGCTGAGCGCCAGCTGCAGTTCGGCCGAGTCATGCGCGCGCCACTGGCGCGCCAGGCGCTGCGCGCGCTGGTTCTCGGGGTAGCGCGCCAGCGTGTCGGCGCTCAGTTCGCGCGCCTGGCGCCATTCCTGCAGGTCCAGCGCGACCTGCCCCTGGGCCGTCTCCAGGCCCACGTCGCGCGGATCATGGGCTTCGGCGATCTTCAGCTCGATCTCGCCCTTGCGCGGCCAGCCGCGCGCGGCGTAGACCGTGGCGAGATCGACGCGCAGATGGCTGCGCGTCGGCGCCGCGGCCACCAGGCGTTCGAGCGCCCGCTGCGCGCCGGGCGTATCGCCGGCGTAGAAGTCCATCATGGCCGCCATGTGCCGGGCATCGAGATAGGCGGGATTGGGCGTGGCCTCCTTGTCGCCTTCGAGCGTGCGCCAGGGCGGCTGCTGCGCCGCCACCGCGTGCGCCGACTGGCGCGCGGCCTCGAATTCGCCCTGGTCGGCATACGCATACTGCAGGCCGAAGTCCTGGTCCTGGCGCGCGCTCACCTCATGGCGCAGGTAGTTGGCGGCGATCAGCTGGCGGTACAGCGCGGCCGCGCGCTGCGGCTGCTTCAGGTACAGGTAGGCCGAGGCGACATCGCCCAGCGCATAGACCGGCACCTCGGCGCCTTCGGCCACCAGCGCCTCGTATTCATCGACCAGCTCCTGCATCCTGGAGCGCGCATGCAGCGCCTGCAAGCGGTCGATGCGCACGCGCTGCACCAGCGCAGCCGGCACATTGCCGGCGCTGCGCCACTGCGCCAGCAGCGCGTCGTAGCGCGCCAGCGCGCGGTCGGCGGCGTCGAAGCGCTCGGCCTCGCCGCGCGCCGGCAACGCCGCATGGCGCACATTCTCGGCCGCGGCATCGGCCTCGAGCTCCCATTGCTGCTGCGCGCTCAACAGCCCTGGCCGCTGGCGCGCGATCTCCAGCGCCGCGTCCGCGAGATGGGCGCGCTGCAGCGCCAGCAGGTATTCGCGCACCACATACGGCCGCTCGCCAGCGTGCTGCATGGCGCGGTCGACATACTCCAGCGACGCATACACGCCCGCATGGCGCAGCTGCGCATAGCCCATCACCAGCAGCGTGTCGGGATCGTCGGGCCGGCGCTCGAGCAACTGCTGCGCGAGCGCGACGGCCTCGGCGCTCTGGCCGCCATCGGCCAGCGTCTGGATCTCGCCCCACTGGAACGCGAGGTCCTGCGGATAGCGCTCGCGGCCCAGGCGAAAGCTGTGCAGTGCCAGCGGCCAGTCGCGCGCATCGCGCTGGCCTTGCGCCTGCGCCAGCAGCGCGTCGCGCGCCGCCGGCAGCTCGGAAGCCGCGGGCTGCGGCGCTCCCGACGCCATGCCCGCCAGCGCCAGCAAGGTGGCCGCCAGGGCAACGCGCACGCGGAACGGGACTTCGAAGGAACAGGCAGATGTGCGCATAAACCAAGCTGTGAATGCCAATGGGTGGGGACAACCGACAGGCGATTGTTTTGCGTCCCGACCTCAAATGACAACAGCGGTATTGATGCGCTCTACCTAACTTGAAGTAACTAAATGTATATAAATCCTCATGGTGCCCCGGCAATCACCCAAAACCCGTAATCCTCCCCTGTAGGCCTCCTATTTTCTGGGTAGCCATTCCGTGTGACCTCAAATACTTACTTCTATTTTTGTCAAAATAAAATGTAACGCCCGTTGCCTTTTAAAAATAACAAACAACAGGGCGTGACATAGCCCTCATCCGATATGTCCCGGTGCCCGGTTGAGCAGCAGGTTGCGCTTGTCCGCGGTCAGCGACAGATAGCGCTCGTAGTTGCGCAGGATGTCGGCAATCAGTTCCTCGCGCCGCAGGTACTGGATGTCGTAGCCTTCACGGCCGTCGGCAAAGAAGGTGATGGGCTCGACCACATGGCGGCGCATGTTCTCCTCCTCGTCGGTGACTTCGGTGAGGATGTAGCCCGGCAGCTTGCGCCTGACCGGCCGCACGCCGTAGACGAAGTCGCGCAACTCGGCAATCGGAATGCTCAGATGCACCGCGCCCGCATTGCCGCCTTCGGTGTCGGCACTGTTGTCATGCACCACGGCATGCACACCCTGGCGCTCCATTTCCGCGGCCACCTCGCGCATTGCCGGCAGCACGGTTTTCTGCAGGAATCCATGGACGTCGCCGGCGCTGGGCTGGCGCACGATCAGCTCCAGGCGCTTGCGCCAGTGCTCGCCGTTCCAGAAGCTGGTGGCCGGCGCCCAGTCCTGGCTGGCATTGCGCAGGTCGGCCTGCATGCCGCGCCACAGCCCCACGCACAGCACCGCCATGATGGCCGCCACCGGCAGCGCCGCCACCAGCGTCATGGCCTGCAAGGCCTTGAGACCGCCGGCCAGCAGCAGTGCGATCGCCACCACGCCCAGCAGGCATGCCCAGAACAGCCGCTGCCACACCGGCGAGCGCGGGTGGCCGCGCGAGGCAATCGCGTCGACGACATAGGCGCCCGAGTCGGCCGAGGTGACGAAGAACATCGCGATCAGCATGATGGCCAGCCACGACACGCCCTTGGCCAGCGGCAGGTACTCGAAGAAGCGGAACAGCAGCGCGTCGACATTGCCCGCCGTCTGCGCCAGCGCGCCCTGGGCCACATGGGTGTCGATCCAGATCGCGCCATTGCCGAAGGCCGTCATCCACAGCAGGTTGAAGGCAGTGGGGATCAGCAGCACGCCGATGATGAATTCGCGCACCGTGCGCCCGCGCGAGATGCGCGCGATGAACATGCCGACGAATGGCGACCAGGACACCCACCAGGCCCAGTAGAGGATGGTCCAGTCGCCGAACCAGCCCGGCTCCAGCGGCGCCTCATAGGCAAAGGTGCGCAGCGACAGGCCCACCAGGCTCGACAGGTAGTTGCCGATGTTCTCGCTGAACGCCTCGAACAGGTGCACCGTGGGACCGAAGGTCAGCACGAAGCCCAAAAGCAGCATGGTCAACAGCAGATTGACCTCGGACAGCCGGCGCACGCCCTTGTCCAGCCCCGAGGCCGCCGACAGGCCGGCCAGGCCCACGACCAGCACGATCAGGCCGACGCGAAAGCCCACGGTGGAGGTGTCCCAGCCGGTCACGATGTTCAGGCCCGCGGCCAGCTGCAGCGCGCCATAGCCCAGCGTCGTCGCCAGCCCGGCAATCGTGCCGACCAGCGCGAAGGTATCGACACTGTGGCCGATGGGCCCGTTGATGCGCTGCTGCAGCAGCGGGTACAGGCCCGAGCGCATGGTCAACGGCAGGTTGTAGCGGAAGCCGAAATACGCCAGCACCAGCCCCATCACGCCATACACCGACCAGGCATGGATGCCCCAGTGGAAGAAGGTCGAGGTCAGCGCCTCGCGCGCGGCCGCGGGCGTGCCGGGAACCTGCGTCGGCGGCTTGAGGTAATGCTGCAGCGGCTCGCCGACGCCGAAGTACATCAGCCCGATGCCCATGCCCGCGGCAAACAGCATCGCGCTCCATGAAATGAAGTTGAACTCGGGCTTGGCATCATCGGGCCCTAGCCGGATGTTGCCGAAGCGGCTCACCGCGACCAGCACCAGGAACACCGGGAACAGCGACACCACCATGGTGTAGAACCAGTCGAAGTGGCCTATGACCCAGCCCTGCGCGGTGGAAAAGATGCGGTCCGCATGCCGCGGGAAAAAACCGCACAGCACGAGCAGCACGCCCAGCACCAGCAGCGCGGGAACGACCACCGGCGCCGAGAAGGTGATGCGCGGCGCGGCGGGCTCGGGGGGTGGATTGGCGGATTCGGGTGCGGATTGGGCGGGTTGGTCCATGGGAGGCTCCTGAAACAGGCGCCCATTATTGCGACCAGCAGCTCCCATCGTAGTCAGCCACATTCGCTTTCTTGCCGTTGGCGCCGCGCAATCCGCTTTGCTCCAGCGTGAAATTGCCGCAGCGGTCGCCGCGCTGGGCGTTCCTGGCCGTGGCCTGCAAGGTGTAGGTGGAGTCCGTGCGGTCGGTGACCGAGATCGCATAGGTGCCGGAAGACACCGTGGCCAGCGCCGTGGCCGCGAACGCGTCGATGCTGGGGTAGGTGCCGCTCGCGGTCGCGGCGCGCTCCATCCATTGCGCGGCCTGCATCAGGCCGGCGCGGGCCTCGGCGCGGTAGCCGCGGCGCACGTATTCGGTATAGCTGGGATAGGCCAGCGCGGCGAGGATGCCGATCACGGCCACCACGATCATCAGTTCGACCAGCGTGAAGCCGCGCTGGCGCGGCGCCGGCTGCCGGCGGTCCACAGTTTTCATCGTAAGGATTGCCATCATTTGAGTTGCCGCCAGCTGGGGCGGATCAGCACTTCGGGCAGCCGTGCGAGGCGGTCGTTCTTGCCGTCGTTGCCCATGCGCAGCTGCTCGGTCTTGGTGGAGACGCGCAGCTCCTTGGTCGAGGCCGTCATGCGCGCGAAGCGCGCGCCATAGCCCGCGCCCATGTACATCACCGGCACCGACGGCGGCTTGCCGGAGGCGATATGGATCAGCGTGCGGAACGGCTGCGCGGCCTGGGGCGTGGGCGCGCAGATTTCCTCGCCGGCCGCGGTGGCGCTGCCCGACGCCGGCACCTCGCTGATGATTTCCAGCAGGTTGCTGCCGTCGTAGAAGTCGATGTTGGTGGTCACGCGCTCGCCCGACACCGGCAGGTCCAGATACCAGCCCTTCCTTGCCGTGCAGCTGGCGGCGTTGGCCGCGCACGCATAGCTCACGTCGTTGCTGCTCAGGCGCCAGAACGTGCGGCTGGCGGCGGTCTCGGTGCCAGCCGTCTGGCTGCTGCTGTCCACGCCCTGCGCCACCAGCGCCGAGCGGCCGGACACCGCGGCCGGCACGGGTGTGGCCGCGGGCGTGACCTTGCCCTGGTCGGCGCCGCTGGCGGCCACCGCATAGCGGGTGTTGTCGAGCACCGAGTAGACCGACTGCACGGCGCGCTCCGAACGGTCCTCCTCGGTCAGGCTCTGGCCGGTGCCGAAGGCCACCATCAGGCCGCCCACCTCGCGGTTCGGGCGCAGCACGGGCGCGGTCGTGATCGGCTGGCGGCTCGAATTGCCCGCCGCGGCCGAATAGGTCGCGGTGAACAGCGGCGCGCCGCTGAACGCCACGCCCCAGCGGCTGTCGTCGGCATGCGAGATATCGAACTTCCAGAGATTGCCGCGCAGGTCGCCTGCATAGACATAGTCGGGCGCGCCGTCGCTGTTGACATCGAGGAACTGCGGCGTGGACAGGCCGTTGCCCGTGGCCTCGGCCGCGCCGACCGCGACCGCGGGCAGGGTCTTGAGCGCCTTGTCGCCGTCGAGGTACTGGATCAGCAGCACCGGGCGCTCGTTGGCGCTGTTGTAGCCGTTGCCCAGGATCAGCGCCCAGCGGTTGTTGTTGGTGCGCGTGATGTGCAGCGCGCGCTGCTGGTTGCTTTCGGCCACCACCGGCGTGCCCAGGATGTGGCCGATGTCGGCATGGGCATTCGGATCGGCCGGCTTGCCGGCCGTGGGCAGCGCGTCGTTGACGGCCGCGGCGGTCTTGTCCAGCACCACCAGGTTGGCCACATTGTCTTCGGTGAAGCCGTTGCTGACCGTGGAGGTGCGCGCGGCGGGGCCGGGGTTGGTCACGTCCAGCACGAAGTAGCCGCGGCCACCCGCGCCCAGCGTGCCCGCGAGGTAGGTGCGCCATGCGGGCGTGTCCGTGCCGATGTTGACGTCACCCGTGAACGGCGAGCCGTCGACGTAGTACTGGTGGGTGTAGACCGGGTCGATGCGATCGGTGAGCTTGGCGATGTTCTGCAGCACGCCATGCGGCACATAGGCGATCTTCTCCTGGCCGTCCTCGGCCGAGATGCCATGCAGCATGCCGTCGTTGCCGCCCACGTAGAGCATCGGCAGCCGCGTGCGGTGGCTGCTGGCAAAGCTCTGGTAGCTGCTGGCGGAGTAGCCGTTGCTGGGCACGCCGGTGTACCAGATGGCCGAATTGACGATGTCGCCCTGGCGCGACTTGCGGTTGCGGAAGGTGGCGCCGGTGTTCCCGCTGCGCTGCTCCTTGCTGCGGTCGCCGCGGATGAAATTGAGCCGGTCCTCGCCGCGGCCGTCGCCGGCAATGCTGGTGGCGCTGCCCGTGACCCCCTTGTTGAGCCACATGCGCGCCGAGGCCGCCGTGGTGGTGGCCGTGCTCAGGTTGGCCCATTTGAACGAGACCGCCTTGCTGCCGCTGCGCTGGAGGTCGTAGGACACCACCAGGCGCTGCGCGATGTCGCCGGCCGAGCGCGCATCGAGCTTGTCGGCGGAGCTGGTATTGCGCCCGTCCACCACGCCCCAGTCCCGGTTCGGTGTCGAGACACCGCTGGTTGAAATGGCGTTGGAGGTCACGTAGCCGTACCAGCGGTTGTCCAGCGAATTCGCATCGTCCGCGGCAATGTAGTTGGTCTGGTACGACTGCGTGCCCACGCGGCTGACCGAGCGCGACACCGAGGTCGCGCCGCTCACCGGCGCCGTGGTGTCGACGATGATGTCGTCGAAGATATCGGCGAACACGCCCGACAGGTCACCGCCGCTCACGGGATAGAACTTGCCGCGGCTGTTGATGGCCATGTGCCACATTTCCTGCGGGCGGTAGTCGTCGTACTTGCTGTCCGCCGTGGTATTGGTGACGTTGTCCCAGGTGGTTGCGCCGGCTGCCAACGACGCAAAGCCCGAGTCGTACATGCCGAACACGCCACCCGTGAACTGCGGAGAAGTCGTGTTGTTCTTCTTCAGCGTGCCGGCATAGCTGCCATAGCCGATGGTGTATTGCACCAGATGCTGCCAGCTGGCTGGATCGTTTCGCGGATTCCAGTATTCGTCGAACATGACCGACTTCGAGCCGGAGGTGAAAGTCTCCTGGCCGGTCTTGCGTACTTTGGATTTCAGTTCGTTGTTGATGCCTGGCTGCAGATCCGTGGACCAATAGTCGAACGCCAGTTCCGCGAGCGTGGGATAGGCGTAGTAGGTCGTGACCCGATTCACAGTCGTGCTGCGGGTTTGATTGGCATGATCGTCGCGATAGATTCTGGTCTGTGCACTGGAATCCGAATAGCTCTTGCCATCAGGAAAAGTGCCAGCCCTTGAATCTATGTTCTGCACTGGAATGGTGGCGTTCGCATTCGGCAGCTTCATCGCCTCCTTGAATGCCCCGTCAATGTCACCGTAGCTGAAATTCCAGCCGCCGTCCGTGAGGAAGATGTGATACGCGCGCCGGCAGGCCAGCGGAGCGCTGTCGGCCGTGCCAGGCACCGCATTCCACGGGCTGTCCTTGCCCGTCGTCTTGAGGTACTCACCGGCGTTGTAGACCAGGTTGTGCGAAGGCGTGCTGCCTGTCGCGCTTAACTTGGAGACCCAGTTCTTGAAATTGGTCTTGTGCGTGCCGGAAAACTTGGCGATGGAATTGTCGCCATTGCAATTGCCATCTCTGGAGGGAATGCTGTCGCAGGCAAAAGACTGCCAGGAAAGCCGAAACTGCTCGTCATACTTGGTGGTATTGAGCAGCGTCGACTCCAACCCCTGCTTGACATAGGTGATGCGGCGTATGTCCGCGTTGGTTTTGTTGCAGGTCGAGCTGCTGGTGTTTTGCGCACCATTGACATCGCAATAGGCCATGCTCCCCGAAGTATCGACCGACAGGATCACATTGGGAATCGGCGCCTTGTAGGCCGTGCCGGCGGGATACTGCGCGAAGCTCATCTGCGCGGCCCACAGCGACGCGGGCGCCGCCATGGCGGCCAGCAGGAGGGCCAGGGGAAAGGGTGCGCGCATGGTCAGTTCTCCGACATTGCCGAGACGGTAAGAGGCCATAGGGGACGGTGGTGGCTAGTCGATGGATTGCACGGACAGCACCGATTGCAGCACCACCTCGGTGCTGGGCTTGTTGCCGCGTGCCAGCGCGGTGATGCGGTAGACCAGCAGCTTCCTGCGCGACGGCGCAAACCGCTCGACGTTGGAATTCGATGGCAGGCTGGCCAGCAAGGCCACGTTCGGGTCCATGTACGGCAGCATTTCCACCCAGTACCAGGCGCCGCGGCCCGCGGTACGGACGTTCAGCAAGGGGTTGGCCGATTCGGCCGCGTCGGCGCCGGTGAACTGCCCATAGCGGGCCCCGACATCCGCCGCGGTCATCGCCGCCAGCAGGTCGCGGTTGTTCCAGAAATCCTGCACGCCGGTGCGCTTGCGGCAGATGCCCTTGTAGCAGCCCGTCGTGGGCCCGTTGGCACTGATGACCGTCAGGACGCTTTCAAGCTCCCTGGTTTCGATATCGAAATACACCGCGGTGCTGGCGCGGCACACATCGCCACTGGTGTCGCTGGGCAGGCAGCCCTCGCCGCTCGGGCGCACGCCGCGGATGTCGAATTCCGCATCCTGCAGCATCGCCTGCGCGGCCTCGAAGGCGCGGCGGTAGTCGGCATCGTTGCCGACCAGCATCTCGTTGAACAGGCTGCCGCGCGCGGCCCACGAGGCCAGCAGCATCGACAGCATGACGAACACGATCACGACATACAGCGCCACGCCGCGCTCGCGTGCGCGGCGCCGTGGCGGCCTGGAGAAAGAGGTGCGCGGCATGTCAGAGCTGTCCCTGGCTGCGGATCTGGTAGACGGTGCGGAACACCATGCGCAGGCGGTCGCCATAGGACGCATTGGCGCCCGCGCAATTGGTGTATTGCGCATCGGGCGCGGCGATCGCCTCGGTGCCGCTGAGCTCGAGGCAGACTTCCAGCGCATAGACGTTGTTCCAGGCGGCGACGTTCGCCGGATCGGCGAAATAGCGCAGACTGGTGGTGCCGGGGTTCTGCACCAGGTAGCGCACGCGCATGTCGGTGACGTTCGCGATGATCGCCCGGCGGGTCTCGCTGCCCGTGCCGACGCAGGTCAGCTCGTTGGTGTCGGCATTGCGCGCGAAGGTGCTGGCCAGCACTGCGGCATCGGGCACGCCCGACGTCACGCGGTTGCGGCCCAGGCAATCGCGCAGCAGCGCCGCCGTGACCGGCGCGTCCGCCGGCGTCACGGATTCGACGTAGTTCTGGTAGCCCACGGTGAAACTGGGCGAGGTCGTGCCGCTGCCGGTCAGCGTGCTGGTGCTGCGGTTGAACTGGCTGCGCACGCCCGCGGGATCGGGCGGATCGAAGGCCACGGGCGACATGGCCGAATTCGGATCGGCGCCCGGCATGATGGCCGGCGACAGGCTCAGCTCCAGGCTGCCGGCCTGGCGCAGCTGCTGGCCCATGACGCGAAACGCATAGGCCGCCTGCTGCTGCATCACCGAGGCCTCGGAGACGGTGCCGGTGATGCTGCGCGAAGTCATGAGCCCGACCATCGCCACCGCCACCACCACCAGGCCCAGCGCAATGCCGATCAGCAGATCGATCAGCGACACGCCGCGCGCGCGCGCGGGCGAGCGCCGCGCGCAGCGCTGCAGGGAACGCGAAGGCAGCCGCATCATGTCAGTTGGCGCAATAAAGGCCCGCGCCGCCCACCGTCCAGGGCGCGCAGCGCTGCGTCGGCTGCAGGTACTGGATATGGCAGCTCTGGTTGTCTGGGCAGTTCACGGCATTGCCTGCGGCATCCGTGCCGGCCACCACCAGGGGCGCGAGCAGGGCCGTGGTCTGGGCCGTCGTCGCGTCCTTGCCGCCGGCGTTGAAGCGGTTTTCGTTCCAGCCCACCAGCACGCCCAGCTGGCGTGCACCGCCTTGCGGAATGAACACCGTGGCCGAGCCCGCGGGCAGCGCCGCGGCCACGTTCCGGTGCCATTGCCTGACGTCGAAGGCGGCCAGTTGCTGGGGCGTGCAGGCCGCGGCCGCGCAATCCGGCGCGGAGCCCGGGCTGGCGGCATAGGCGCTCAGGTAATTGAGCGCATCGGGATTGCTCTGCAGGCGCTCGCCCAGGTCCTCGATCAGCCGGATCGCCTGTGCGCGGCGCACGCCGGCCTGCGTGTCCGTGAGCGCGCGCATCTGCACGCCGACGATACCCAGGATGCCGAGCGCCATGACCACCATCGCGATCAGCGACTCGATCAGCGTGATGCCGCGCTGGCCGCGCGCACCGCGGCGTGCCCGCGCCTTCAGGTGCTGCATGCGTTCTCCACCTGCGCGGGGCCGACCTGGATGCGCCCGCCGGCCGAGATGCACACGTCCTTGGCCACGGGCGAATTGCTGCCAGACTGGGGCGCGATGGAAAATCCCACTGCATCGCCGCCGCCGATCACGCCCCAACGGTCGACGGCAATGGTGGCCGATGCGGCGGTGCGCGTCACCGTGAGGCTTTGCGCCGGCGCATAGCGCTGGATCTCCTCGCCCGCATCCCAGCGCTGGTTGCTGTTGGCATCGATGAACACCACCCAGCCGCAATCCCAATCCGCCGCCCGGGCGGCCAGCATGCAACCGGGCGTGGTGCTGGGCAATTTCTCCACGAAGATATCGCCGCCGCGGCGGATGGCTTCGGAGCGCGCGTAGAACATCGTGCTGCGCAGGTTGTCGACGGCCTGCTGCACGCGCCAGCGCTCGATCAGTCCCTTGAAGCTGGGCAGCGCCAGCGCCATCAGAATCGAGAGCATCGACACCACCACCATGAGTTCGATGAGGGTGAAGCCGCGCGGGCGGCTGCCGATCGTTGTGGCGGGCATAGAGGCTTGAATGGGCGGCTAATTTGGATACATGTTAACAACAATATATACAAATTAAATGACCGCCTGTCGGACTGGACCTACCGACAAGCGGCATTCACCCCTGCATTGCAGAGCCTTGGCTCACACCCCCAAGTGCATCTGCCAGAGCCGCCGGTCGGCATCCAGTTCCGCCGAACTGCCCTGCCACACCGCATTGCCGCGCTCCAGAATCACATGCCGGTCGGCCAGGCCCACCAGCCGGTGCACATATTTATCGACCACCAGGATGGTTTGCCCCGCCGCCTTGAGCGTGGCCAGGCAGCGCCAGATCTCCTCGCGGATCACGGGTGCCAGGCCTTCGGTGGCTTCGTCGAGGATCAGCAGCCGCGGATTGGTCGACAGCGCGCGGCCGATCGCCAGCATCTGCTGCTCCCCGCCCGAGAGCTGGTTGCCCATGTGGTGCTGGCGCTCCTTCAGCCGGGGAAACACCGCGTAGATGCGCTCCATATTCCAGGCTTCGCGCGTAGCATGGCGCTGCGCCGCAAATGCAAGCAGATGTTCGCGTACCGTGAGATTTGGAAAGCAGTGCCGGCCTTCGGGAACGATGGCCACGCCCATGCGCGCAATCGCGTCGGGCGACTTCGCGCGCACCGACTCGCCGGCGATGCGCACCTCGCCCCGGCTGGGCTTGAGCGCGCCGATGATGGTCTTGATGGTGGTGCTCTTGCCCATGCCGTTGCGGCCCAGCAGCGTCACCACCTCGCCCGGCATGATATGGAAATCGATGCCGAACAGCACCTGGCTCGCGCCATAGCCGGCTTCGAGGCCTTCGCAGGCCAGCAGGGGCGTCGTGTTCATGCGCGCACCTCGTCGGCCGGATCGGTTTCGGTGCCCAGGTATACCGCCTGCACCTGCGCGTCGGCCTGGATCTCGGCCGCGGTGCCGCTGGTCAGCACCTTGCCGTAGACCAGCACCGAGATGCGGTCGGCCAACTGGAACACCGCGTCCATGTCATGCTCGATCAGCAGGATTGCCATGTCCTCGCGCAGGCGCCGGATCAGCGCCACCATCTGCGCCGACTCCACCGGGCCCATGCCGGCCATGGGCTCGTCGAGCAGCAGCAGCTTCGGGCGCGCGGCAATCGCCAGCGCCACATCGAGCTTGCGCTGCGCGCCATGCGGCAGCGTCGCCGCCACCCGGTCCCAATCGGCCTCCAGCGTCACGCGCCGCGCCAGCTCCTGCGCCGCGGCCAGCAGCGCCAGGTCGCTGTCGCGCCGCTGCGCGAAGCGAAAGCTCGAACCCGCATGCGCCTGCACTGCCAGCAGCAGGTTCTCGCCCACGGTCTGGCGCGCGAAGATGCTCGTCACCTGGAAGCAGCGCGACAGCCCCGCGGCCACGCGCCGGTGGGGCGCGAAATGCGTGATGTCGGCGCCGTCGAGCGTGAGCGTGCCGCCGTCGGCCGGCAGCAGCCCGGAAATCAGATTGACCAGCGTCGACTTGCCCGCGCCGTTGGGCCCGATCAACGCATGGATCTCGCCGGCGTTCACCGAGAAACTCACATGGTCCGTGGCCGGCAGCGCGCCAAAGCGCTTGACCAGCTGGTGTGCGACGAGCAGCGTCATGGCGCGGCCTTTCTCGATGCGAGTGCCGCCAGGCCCCGCGGTGCCAGGAACACCACGCCGATCAGCAGCAAGCCCATGGGCGCGTGCCAGTACTCGGTGAACTGCTTGAGCATTTCCTCGAACACCAGCCACACCGCCACGCCCAGCGGCGCGCCCCAGCGCCGGCCGACGCCGCCGATCACCACCATCACGATGAACAGCGCCGATTGCGTCCAGTGCATCAGCGAGGGACTGATGAAGCCGTTCTGCGTGGCCAGCAGCGCGCCCGCGAGGCTGGCGATGCCGCCGGCCAACGCAAAGGCGCAGAGCTTGAGCCGGTAGGTCGGGTAGCCCATGGCCTGCATGCGCGTCTCGTTGTCGCGAATGCCCTCGAGCGCGCGGCCGAAATGCGAGGCTTCAAGGCGCCACAGTGCCGGCAGCACCAGCGCAAGGATAGCCAGCACCACCCAGTACAGCGGCGCGCCGCTGGCGGCTAGTGCCTGCTCGCCGCCCAGCAGGGTCAGCGGCGTGTAGAGCGTGTAGCCGTCGTCGCCGCCGTACTTGCGCAGCGACACGGCCAGATAGAACAGCATCTGCGCGAACGCCAGCGTGATCATGATGAAGTACACGCCGCGCGTGCGCAGCGCCACCGCGCCGGTCAGCCCGGCCACCACCACGCCGGCCAGTGCCGCCAGCGCCCAGATCGCCCAGGCCGAAGTCCAGCCGGCCTCGGCCAGCGCCGCGACCGCATACGCGCCCACGCCGACAAAGCCCGCATGGCCCAGCGCCACCAGGCCGACGCGGCCCATGAGGAAATTCAGGCTGGCCGCAGCCAGCGCGACGATCATCAGCCGGCGCACGAAGCCGGTGTAGTAATCGAGATCGAACAGCGGCGCCAGCACCGGAAACAGCGCCAGCGCCAGCACCAGCAGCAGCAGGCCGATGCGCGGCAGCAGCGCCGGATGGTTGGCAGGAACATTCATCGTGGCAACTCCCATCATGCGCGCGCCGGAAACAGACCCGAAGGCTTGAACACCAGCACGCCGGCCATCAGCATGTACATCGCGATGCTGGCAATCGCCGGCCCCGCATCGGCGGCCAGTGCCGGCGGCAGCAACTCGCGCAGCAGCAGCGGCAGGAAGGCCCGGCCCGCGGTATCGACCAGTCCCACCAGCAGGCTCGCGACAAACGCGCCGCGCACCGAGCCGATGCCGCCGATCACGATCACCACCAGCGCGGGAATCAGGATCGCCTCGCCCATGCCCACGGCCACCGCGCTGATCGGCCCCATCAGCGCGCCGGCCAGCGCCGCCAGCGCCGCGCCCAGCGCAAACACGATGGCGAATACCTTGGACACGCGCACGCCCATGAACTCGGCCATGGCGCGGTTCGATGCGCCCGCGCGCACCAGCATGCCCAGCCGGCTGTGGTTGACCAGCAGGTACAGGCCCGCGGCCACCGCCAGCCCCGCGGCCAGGATCAGCAGCCGGTACGAGGGATAGGGCAGGCCCAGCAGATCGACCGGGCCGGACAGCAATGCCGGCGTGGGCGCCATGATGGGCGACGGCCCCCAGATGAACTTGACCGCATCGTCGGCAATCAGCACCAGGCCGAAGGTGGCCAGCACCTGCGCCAGATGGTCGCGGCCGTAGAGCCGGCGCACCAGCAGCGCTTCAAGCAGCAGCGCCAGCAGCACCGTCGCCAGCACGGCCACCAGCACCGCCAGCATGAAGGAGCCCGACTGCACGTGCACCGCCGCCGCCACATAGGCGCCGACCATGAACAGCGAGCCATGCGCGAGGTTCAGCGTGTCCATGATGCCGAACACCAGCGTCAGCCCGGCCGCCAGCAGGAACAGCATGAAGCCGTAGCCCAGGCCGTTGAAGATCTGTTCGAGGAAGAAGGTCAGGTCCATGGGGGATAGTGGGATAGCTAGAGACACCCTTCGACCGGGCCGCGTAGGCAGGCTCAGGGGGCCCGCCTAGGGGTGAACGGGTATCAACCGTTCGTCCTGAGCCCTGAGCCTGTCGAAGGGTCGAAGGATGGACGGCCGGCTCGACAAGAACCGCCGCTGCCCTTACCTGAGGGAACACTGCCCCGCAAACGCATCCTGATGCGCCGTCAGCACCTTGCCCGGCTGCAGCTGATTCGTCACGCGCCCGTCAGCGCCCTGCACCACCTTGCGCAGGTAGTAGTCCTGGATCAGGAACTGGTTGTTGCCGTACTTCACCGCGCCGCGCACCGAGTCGAACGACGCGCTCTTGAGTGCCTTGGCCAACGCCGGCTTGTCGCCGACCTTGCCGCCGAGCTGCTTCACGGCCGCGTCCATGTTCATCACCACGTCGTACGCGAATGCCGCGTACAGCGACGGGTAGCGGCCGTTGTAGGCCTTGCGGAACTCGGCGACGAACTTCTGGTTGGCGGCATTGGGCAGGTCATGCGCGTACGAAGACGCGTTGAACAGGCCGACCATCGCGCTGCCCACGGCCGGGATGATGTCCTCGTCGGCGGTGAAGGGCGAGGAGATCAGCGTGATGTCCTTGTTCAGGCCCGCAGCCATGAACTGCTTGATGAAGTTGATGCCCATGCCCCCGGCCTGGAAGATGTAGACCGCCTCGGGCTTGGCCGCGCGCAGCTGGGCCAGCTCGGCGGCGAAGTCCAGCTGTCCGACCTTGGTGTAGATCTCGTCGGCCAGCGGCTTCTTGTACAGGCGCTTGAAGCCGTTGATCGCGTCCTTGCCCGCGGGGTAGTTGGGCGCCAGCACCACGACCTTGGCGTAGCCCTTGTTCGCCGCGTACTGGCCCGCGGCCTCGTGCATCGAGTCGTTCTGGTAGCTGGTGCCGAAGAAGTAGGCATTGCACTGCGCGCCCGCGAGCTGGCTCGGGCCGGCGTTGGGCGACAGATAAGGCACCTTGGCGGCAAACAGCGCCGGACCCACGGCCAGCGCCACGTTCGAGGCCACGGGACCGGTGAACAGGTCGATCTTCTCGCGCTGGACGAAGCGGTCGACGAGCTGGCGCGCCTGCTCGGGGTTGCCGGCCATGTCGGCCTGGATGAACTCGGCGGGCACGCCGCCGAGCTTGCTGCCCAGCAGCTTCACGGCCAGGTTCAGGCCGTCGCGGATCTCGGCGCCGGGCGCCGCGAACGGGCCGGAGATGTCCAGCGCCACGCCAACCTTGATGGGCGCGGGCGCCTGGGCCTGGGCCAGCACCGGCAGCGAAACCACGGCCAGCGTGGCCATACCCTTGAGAAACCGCGAAGCAATAACAACAGACATTGTGACCCTCGTATCTTGAATTTTCATCCGGCCGCCAGGATGCGGAATGCAGCGATTGTGCCTGCGCCCGGCTAGAACCCGGCCTCGCGCCAGAAAACGCTTGCCGCCTGGCGCACGAACTGCGCTCCGGGCGCCTCCCACCGGCCGCGTATGCTCACGCGCCCGCGCCAGCGGTGCTGGGCGGCGAGCGCCGCCGATGGCTCGGACGCCACGACGTCCAGCACCACGCGGTACACCGGGCGCTCGGGATAGAGCACGTTCTGCATGCTGCGCACCGGCACGTTGCCGCCTGCCGTCGTCGCCAGCGCGGCCTCGTTCAGGCTGCGGCTGGCATCCTGGTCGATGCTGCGCACGCGCAGCTCCAGCACCGGGCCCGCACCGCCTTCGGCGATGAACAGCCCGCTGTCGCCCGCACGGATGCGGTACAGCGTGTCCTCGGGCACATAGGCCACGACTTCCTGGCCTGCGCTGCCCACCACGCGCCCCAGCAGCTCGCGCCGCGCCACCCATTCGCCGGCGCGCAGATCGGGGTCGACATCGCGCAACTGCCCTGCTCCGCCGGCCCGGAGCCGAAAGCGCGCGGCGTCGCTGTCGACCGCGTCCTGCTGCGCCAGCGCCTCGGCCTGGCGTTCCTGCAAGACCTGCCAGTCGCGCCGCAGTTCACCATCGAACCCGGCCGCGGCCGACTGCTGCGCGACCTGCTGCAGCCGCGCCTGGCTCACCGCCGCCGCGGCGCGCAGCGCCGGCGACTCGAGCGCGAACAGCGGCGCGCCCGCGGCCACGGGCGTGCCCTCGGCCGGGGGCGCCTGCAGCAGCTGCGCGCCCTCGGGCGCATGCAGCGGCCAGAGTTCGCGCGCCTGCAGCAGTCCGCTCGACAGCACCGGCACGGGCCAGGGCACGAAGAGCAGCAAGGCCAGCAGCGCGGCGATCAGCGCGCTGCGCCGCGCGCGCGCACTGCGTGCGATCTTCGGCGCGCGTTCACGCCAGGCCTTGATTTCGGACCACAGGGGCTTGGCAATGAACCACACGATTTCCACCAGAAAGAGAAAGATGCCCAGGGCCTTGATGAAGAAGTGGTACACCAGCGCCGCGATGCCGAGAAACAGCACCAGCCGGTAGATCCAGGTGGCCCAGGCAAACAGCACCAGCGCGCGCCGCTTCGGCGCGGGAAAGTATTCGGGTGCGGGCTCGCCCAGCCGGAACAGCCGCTCCCGCAAATCCCAGCGCGCCAGTGCAAACGCGCGCGCATGCAGGTTGGGCATCTGCAGATAGTCCGACAGCAGGAAGTAGCCGTCGAAGCGCATGAACGGGCTGGCATTGATCACCAGCGTGCTGACCCAGGTCGTGGTCGCCAGCAAAAAGGCCATGGCCTTGGGCCAGCCTTCGGGCAGCCAGAGCCAGGCCAGCAGCGCCCACACCGCGATCAGCAGCTCGGTGGTGATGCCGGCCGCGGCCACGCGCACGCGCTGGCCGCGGTCGGTGAGCTTCCAGACCTCGTTGGTGTCGGTATAGGCCACGGGCCACAGCACCAGGAACGCCAGGCCCATCGTCGGCACGCGGCAGCCATAGCGCTTGGCCGTCACGCCATGCCCGACCTCATGCAGGAACTTCACGAACAGCAGCGTGATGCCGTAGGCCACGAAGCCCTGCAGCGTCAGCAGGTCGACAAAGGTGGCGGTGAACGCATCCCAGGAGCGCGACACGCCCCACAGCCCCCAGACGAAGGCCAGCGCCGTGAGCCACCAGAACGCGGGGCGAAAGAGGAATTCCAGCGCCGGCGTGATGCGCCCGAGCCAGCCGTCGGGGCGCAACAGCGGAATGCGGAAGAACAGGTAGTTGTGCAGCAGCCACTGCAGCTTGCTGGCGCGGCGCTGCTCGCGCTGCGCGGCCCAGCTGGCGGCGCTGTGCATCGCCGGCTGCAGCAGCGAATTGGCCTGCAGGAATTGCTGCATCGCCTGCACCTCGGCCGCGCCCACATGCAAGGTGGTCTGCGCCGCGATATCGGCCTCGATGGCGCCGGCATCGGCCAGATGCCAGCGCCGCAGCAGCTCGAAGCTGGCCCAGTCGAGCTGGAAGAACAGGTTGCGCACCGGATCGTGCAGCGTCCAGCTGGGCTGGCCATCGGGCAGCACCGGCCCGGGCAGCAGGTCCAGCTCCTCGCGCAGCAGCGCCCAGGGCGCGCCTGGCGTCACAGCGCCACCCACTGGCGCACGCTGGCCCAGGGCTTGCGCAGAACCCAGTAAGCCAGGCTCACGCGCTCGCCCTGGAGCTTGGCCGTGCCCTTGAGGCCGATGCGCGCCTTGCCGGCCTGCGTCACCTCGGCGCGCACGCGGTAGGCGTATGAGCCGTCGGGGCGCGCCACCGCGTCGTACGCGACATAGCGGATGCGCGCCTCGATCGAAGCCAGCGGATCGGCCGCGAGATACAGCTGCACCGGCGCGCCCGGCGCGAGCGGGATCGCGTCGCCGATCGGCAGCCAGGCTTCGATCTCGACCGCGTCGGGCTGGGCGATGCGCATCACGCGCTCGCCGGTCTGCACCGGCTTGCCTATCCACTCCGAAGGCGCGTCGAACAGCACCATGCCGTCCTGCGGCGCCACGACCTGCGCGCGCTGGCGCTGCTCGGACTGGAAGGCCTGCTCGGCGCGGCGCTCCCCGATGCGCCCGGCCTGGGCCGCGAGCTGCGACTTCGAGCGCGCATCGCCCAGCGCCAGCTGCGCGAACTGGCGGTACTCGGCTTCGGCGGTCTGCAGCGCCTGCTGCGACACTTCGAGCCGGCTCGCGATCTGCGCCTCGTCGAGACTGAACAGCAGTTCGCCCTTCTTCACCATCTGGTTGGGCTGCACATGCACCTGTTCGACCACGCCATCGAGCGGCGAACGCAGCACGGCCGGCTGCGAAGCGACCAGCTCGCCCGGCGCCAGCACCGACAGGCGCACGGGCCAGGCGGCCAGCACCAGCACGCCGGCCACGGCCCAGGCCGCGGGCTTGCGCCACCAGACCTGCTGCGCCTGGCGCTGGCGCAGTCCGCGCCACCATTGCAGCGGTGTCCAGCCGCGCCGGCGCTGCAGGGCCTGCCAGGCGTGCGTCCAGACGCCGCCCCATTCCTTGAGAAACGTCCAGCGTTCGGGCGATTCGGCGCCGGCCAGCAGCAGCCCTGCCCTGCCGGTGGCGCCGGCGCTTGCAGCCTCACTCCCGCTGGGTATGGCCGACAGCGGCACCCAGACCGCCGCCGCCGGCAGCCATTGCGCCCACTGCGCCGCCAGCGCCGGCGGCAGATCGGCCGGTCCCACCGCGCGGACTTCGGCGGCCTCGGCCTGCGCCAGATGCGCGCACACCTGGGCCACCCACTGCGCATACGGTGCGTTGCGGTCGGGCTGCATGACACCGGACAAGGCGGCCACGCCCTGCTGCTGGTTCCACCAGACGGCCTGGCGGTAAGGCAGCAGCAGGCGCGTGTCGTTGACCAGCATGAACTCCAGCTCGGCCACGCTTTTCGCCTGCCGGGCACGGTGGCCCAGCTCGAGCAGCAGGACCGCGGGATGCACGCCACCGGGCGCGATCTGAGCACTCATCGCCATCCTTCATCAGCCCTGCAGGCGCTGGCCTGCGGCACCCCCCGCGCGCTGCAGGGCGGCACGCTGGAACTGCTCGGCCAGGCCCGCGCGCGCGGCCGCCTGGGCGCCGGGCTTGAGCCTCACCGTGGTCTTCACTTCATTGCCCTGGTTGTCGCGCGCCGTGAGCTGCAGCACCAGGTCGCCGCGCCAGCCCTCGGGCAGCTGAACCTGCAGCGTGCCGGTGCGCGCATCGAACCTCACCCACTGCGGCAGCGGCCGGCCATCGGCCAGCGTCATGCTCAGGCTCACCACGGCCAGCGGGTTGGTGTGGCCGAACACGTTGGCTGGCACCTTCCACGCCAGCTGGCCGCCTTCGCCAATGCTCAGGTCGTTGACGCTGCGCAGCAGCTGCAGGCCTTCGGGCGCGCCCGCAGTGCGGGAAATCGGCTGCGGCACATAGGGCGCCTGCGCCGCCTGCTGCGCGGTTTCGGGCGATACCGTCTCGCGCGTGGCCAGCGGCAGCTCGGAGAAGCCGGCCAGCGCCAGGGCCAGCGGAGAGCTCAGCGGCGACAGCAAGGCATTGTCATTGGCCGGCGACAGGAAACCAAAGTCGCTGGACGTGGCTTCGCCCTGCGCCGGCGACAGCTGGACGCTGGCGAGGCCCGGCACCGTGGGCAGCGCGATGGGCGCGGGCGCCATGGTGGCGTTCGGCACCGGCGCGGTGGCGACGGCGTAGCTGTCGGAGCCGGTCTCGCCCACGCCGGTATTGCCCGCCAGATCGGTATAGCCGGCGTTGTTCAGGCGGATCAGGTTCGAGTTCGCCTGCACGTCGTTGGCCGGCGTCAGCGTGGCCTTCCAGGTGATGCCGTCCGTGCTGCGCAGATCGCTCAGCGTGCCATTGGGCACCGTGAAGTCCGACAGGTCCAGGCCCTGCACGGGCTCGCTGAACACGATGGTGACCTCGGTGGTCATGCCGGCCAGCAGTTCGCCGTCCTGCAGCACGATGCTGGCCGTGGGCAGTTGGGTATCGATGGCAATGCCTTCGGACGGTGTCGAGCCCACGCCGGAGTTGCCGGCCAGGTCGGTGTAGCCCGCGTTGTTCAGCACGATGCGGTTGTCTGCGGCCTGCACGCCTGCATTAGGCGTGAGCGTGGCCGTCCAGGTGATGCCGTCCTGCGTGCGCAGATCGGACAGCGTGCCGTGGGCGACCGTGAAGTCAGCCAGGTCCAGGCCCTGCACGCGTTCGCTGAACACGATGCTGACCTGTGCCGTTTCGCCAGCCTTCAGCGCCGTGTCGGCCACCGTGATGCGGGCCGTGGGCAGCTTCGTGTCGATGGCGTAGCCGTTCGAGGGCGTGGCGCCGCTGATCGCGTTGCCCGCGGCATCGCTCACCGCGCCGCTGCGCAGCGTGATCGCATTGCCGGCCTGCTCCACGTTGGCGCCGGGCGTGAACACGGCCGTCCAGGTCAGGCCGCCGTTGGCGGTGGCCAGGCCCGACAGGCTGCCGTTGGCGACCTCGAAGTCCGACAGCTCCAGGCCGTTCACGGCTTCGCTGAATGCAATCGTCACCTCGGTGGTCTCGCCGGACTGCAGCGCGGTGTCCGCGACCGTGATGGTGGCCGTGGGGCGCTGGGTGTCGATGGCGTAGTTGTTGGATTGGGTGGTGCCGCTGCCCGCATTACCCGCCAGATCGGCCACGCCGGCGTTGTCCAGCGTGATCAGATTCGTGGCATCGGTGATGTTGGTGTTGGGTGTGAACGTTGCCGTCCAGGTGATGCCGCCATCGCGGCTCTCGACATCCGTCAGCGTGCCATTGGCCACCGACAGGTCGGCGTTGCTGAAGCCCGTCACGGCCTCATTGAAGCTGATCGTCACCAGCGAGGTCTCGCCGGCCGACAGCGCGTTGTCGGCGACCACGATGGTGGCCGTCGGGCGCCGGGTATCGATGGCGTAGTTGTTGGATTGGGTGGTGCCGCTGCCCGCATTGCCCGCGAGATCGGCCACACCGCTGTTGTCCAGCGTGATCAGATTCGTGGCATCGGTGACATCGCTGGTCGGCGTGAACGTTGCCGTCCAGGTGATGCCGCCGTCGCGGCTCTGAACCTCCGTCAGCGTGCCATTGGCCACCGTCAGGTCGGCGTTGCTGAAACCGGTCACCGCCTCGCTGAAGGTGATGGTCACCAGCGAGGTCTCGCCCAGGCGAAGCGCCGAGTCGGCGATGACGATGCTGGCCGTCGGGCGCAGCGTGTCGATGGCGTAGTTGTTGGACTCCGTCGTGCCGCCGCCCGCATTGCCCGCCAGATCGGCCACGCCGGTGTTGTCCAGCACGATCAGATTGGTCGTGCCGGTGACGTTCGCGTCCGGCGTGAAGGTCGCCGTCCAAGTGACGCCGCCGTCGCTGCTGCTGACTGCCGACAGCGTGCCATTGGCCACCGACAGATCGGCGTTGCTGAAACCTGTCACCGCCTCGCTGAAGGTGATGGTCACCAGCGAGGTGTCGCCCGCCGCCAGCGCGTTGTCGGCGACCACGATGCTGGCTGTCGGGCGCTGGTTGTCGATGGCATAGTTGTTCGAGTCGGTGGTACCGCTGCCCGCATTGCCCGCCAGATCGGCCACGCCGCTGTTGTCCAGCGTGATCAGATTCGTGGCATCGGTGATGTTGGCGTTGGGCGTGAACGTTGCTGTCCAGGTGATGCCGCCATCGCGGCTCTCGACATCCGTCAGCGTGCCATTGGCCACCGACAGGTCGGCGTTGGTGAAGCCCGTCACGGCCTCACTGAAGCTGATCGTCACCAGCGAGGTCTCGCCCGCCGCCAGCGCGCCGTCGGCGACCGCGATGGTGGCCGTCGGGCGCTGGGTATCGATGGCGTAGTTGTTGGATTGGGTGGTGCCGCTGCCCGCATTGCCCGCGAGATCGGCCACGCCGGTGTTGTCCAGCACGATCAGATTGCTGGTGTCGGTGACATTCGCGTCCGGCATGAAGGTTGCTGTCCAGGTGATGCCGCCGTCGCTGCTGGTGACTGCCGACAGGCTGCCATTGGCCACCGTCAGATCGGCATTGGTGAAGCCCGTCACCGCCTCGCTGAAGGTGATGGTCACCAGCGAGGTTTGACCCACTGCCAGCGCCGTGTCGGCGATGACGATGGTTGCCGCTGGGCGTTGGGTGTCGATGGCGTAGTTGTTGGACGTGGTCATACCCGTGCCCACATTGCCCGCCAAGTCGGCCACGCCGGTATTGTCCAGAGTGATCAGATTGGTGGTATCGGTGACCTCGGCGTCCGGCGTGAATGTCGCCGTCCAGGTGATGCCGCCGTCGCTGCTGCTGACTGCCGACAGCGTGCCATTGGCCACCGACAGATCGGCGTTGCTGAAGCCCGTCACCGCCTCGCTGAAGGTGATGGTCACCAGCGAGGTCTCGCCCGCCGCCAGCGCGTTGTCGGCGACCACGATGCTGGCTGTCGGGCGCTGGTTGTCGATGGCATAGTTGTTCGAGTCGGTGGTACCGCTGCCCGCATTGCCCGCCAGGTCGGCCACGCCGGTGTTGTCGAGCGTGATCACATTGCTGGTGTCGGTGACATTCACGTTGGGGGTGAGGGTCGCCGTCCAGGTGATGCCGCCGTCGCTGCTGCTGACCGCCGACAGCGTGCCATTGGCCACCGTCAGATCGGCCCGGGTGAAGCCCGTCACCGCTTCGCTGAAGGTGATGGTCACCAGCGAGGTCTCGCCTGCCGCAAGCGCGTTGTCGGCGACCACGATGGTGGCCGTCGGGCGCAGGGTGTCGATGGCGTAGTTGTTGGACGTGGAGACGCCGCTGCCCGCATTGCCCGCGAGGTCGGCCACGCCGGTGTTGTCCAGCACGATCAGATTGCTGGTGTCGGTGACATTCGCGTCCGGCATGAAGGTTGCTGTCCAGGTGATGCCGCCGTCGCTGCTGGTGACTGCCGACAGGCTGCCATTGGCCACCGTCAGATCGGCATTGGTGAAGCCCGTCACCGCCTCGCTGAAGGTGATGGTCACCAGCGAGGTCTCGCCGAGGCGCAGCGCCGTGTCGGCGACCACGATGCTGGCCGTGGGCAGGCGGGTATCGATCGCATAGTTGCCCGATGTGGCCGCGCCGTTGGCATTGCCCGCGGCGTCCAT
Organism: Comamonas antarctica; assembly: GCF_013363755.1. Taxonomy (NCBI): domain Bacteria; kingdom Pseudomonadati; phylum Pseudomonadota; class Betaproteobacteria; order Burkholderiales; family Comamonadaceae; genus Comamonas; species Comamonas antarctica. Next base: position 892,972 of record NZ_CP054840.1, on the reverse strand, counting down.
GACGCCGCCGCTGCGCAGCCTGATGGTGTTCACTGCCTGCTCGACATCGGCGTCGGGCGAGAAGGTCGCGGTCCAGGTCCTGCCGCCATCGGCGCTGGCCAGGTTCGACAGGGTTCCGCCGGATACATCGAAATCCGCCCGGTCCAGGCCGCGCACGGCTTCGTTGAACGCAATCGTGACCTGCGCGGTCTCGCCGGCGCGCAGCGCCGTGTCGTCCAGCGTGATGGTGGCCGTGGGCCCGATGGCATCGATGAGCACGCCGGACGTGCTCCCCACGCTATTGAGCGAGAGCTGGGCGGCATTGCCCGCCAGGTCGGTGATGCGGCCGCCGTTGAGATCCAGGCCGGTGCCGACGCTGATGCCGTTGGCATCGAGCTGGCCGCTGGCCACGGTCATGCGGAACACCAGCGCGCTGCTGCCGCTGCCCGATACATAGCTCGCATAGACCGTGCCGCCGGTATCGAGCGTGACCGCGATGCGCGGCGTGCCGCCCGAGGTGTCCAGCGTGATGGCCTCGCTGAAGTTGACGCTGAAGTCCAGGTTCTGGCCCGCGACATAGGTGCCAGCGGCGGGAACGCCGACGCTGCCCACCACGGGTACCACGCCGTCGACCACGATGCTGCTGCGCCCGCCCAGCGAATCGGCACCGCCCACGGTGGGCAGCGTGAGCACGGCGAGGTCGCTGGTGCTGTTGCTGATCACCGCGCCATTGAGCTGCAGCGCCGCCGTGCTCTGGAAGTCCAGGTCGGCGCTGATGTCGCCGGCCTGCACGGTGTACTTGAAGACCAGCGTGTTCGTGCCCGAGCCGCTCTGGTAGACCGCGCTGCGGTCGACAAGGCCGGTCTCCAGCAGCAGCGTGGGCGTGCCGCCGGCCGTGTCGACATTGACGGCCTGGTCGAAGACCATGTTGACCAACACCTCGTCGCCGACCTTGACGGTGCGGTCAAGGCCTTGCGCCGCAACACTGGTGATCTTGGGGTTGACGGGAACGACGTTGATCGAGACCGTGTCGACATCGCTTTTCGCGCCGCCGGTGCCCGAATTGCCGTTGTCGTTGGTCTCGATGGTGATGCTGGCGGCGCCGATGTAGCCGCTGGCCCCCCGGAAACTCAGCGTCTGCAGCGCGGCATTGAGGTTGGCCCGGTTGCCCTCGAAGCTCATGGTGACGTTGTTGACGCCGGTGCCCCACACCAGGTTGATGCCGCTCATGCTGCCCAGCGACAGCGTGCCGTTGACCGCGGTCAGGGTGACCGTGATCAGGCCGTTGCCCGCGTCCACATCGCTGATCGAGATCGCATTGCCGCTGGCGGTGTTGAATCCGAGCGCGATGCCCTGCCCCACGGTCTGCGCGGCAGGCACGTTGTTGACCGGCGCATCGTTGACCGCGGTGACATTCAGCGTCACGGTCTTGGTATTGGTCTGCTCGCCGCCGGTGCCGCTGTTGCCCCGGTCATTGACCGTTACCGTCAGCTGCACGCTGGCGGTCGCATCCTGCGCGGTCTTGAAGCGCAGGCCGTTGGCGGAAATGAAGAAGTTGATGTCGGACAGGCTGCCCGACAGCGTCAGTTCGCCCGTGCCCGAGCCGGCGACCGTGACACCCATGCCGGTGGTGGCCTGCAGCGTGCCGCTGGGCACCGAGAAGGTGGCCGTGACCACGTTGATGCCGGCATCGACATCGGTGAAGCTGATGCCGGTGATGACGCTGGCCACGTCCTCGGTCACGGTGATGCTCGGCGGCACGGTGGCCACTGGGGCGTCGTTGACCGCGGTGACCTGCAGGGTCATGGTGGTCGTGGCGTCGGACACGCTGGTCGTGTTGACGTTGATCGTCAGCGTCACGTCGCCCGAGGCATTGGCCGCCGGGGTATAGACCAGGCGGTTGTTGGCAATGAACTGGTTGATGTTGGCGAGGGTGCCGCTGAGCGTCAGCGCCGTGGACGTGCCGCCCACGGTCACGCCGCCGGCGCCGGTCGCGCCGAGCGTGCCGGTGCCTACCGAGAACGTGACGGTGCCGGTGGTCGAGTCGACATCGCTGAAGGTGATGTTGCCGAGCGCCGTTGGAATGTCTTCGTTCAACTGCAGGGATGCGGGCGCGCTGATGGTCGGCGAGTCGTTGACCGCGACGATGGTGATATCGCGGGTGACGGCGATCGAGGACAGGCCGCCGCCATCGGTGACCTGGAACTGGACGGTGCGCGAGGTGGTGTTTGGCGAATCCGAGCTGTTGCCGTAGGTCACGGCACGCATCGCTGCCTGGAACTGCGCCGTGGTCGCCTGGTTGCCGGCCGAGCTCAGGGTCAGGATACCGGTGCCGGCGCTCCAGGTGCCGACGATATTGCCCATGGTGAACCCGTCGTTGGCGAAGGCCAGCGTGTCCTGGGCGCTGTAATAGGTGAGCAGCCGCACCGTGGCGCTGAGCGGGTTGGGGCCGTCGGCGTCGGAGACCGTCACGGCGGAGTCGACCACGCTGCGGCTGGATGCGACGTTGTTGCCTTCGGTCCAGATCGCCGCCGCGCCGGACACCGACACTACCGGCCGGTCGTTGATCGCGGCCACCACGACGGTCGCGGTGTCGGTGGCCGATGAATACGCCGAGGTGCCGCCCGAAGTGGTGGTATCGACCTTGGCGCCCTGCAGACCCAGCGTGCTGTTGGTCTGGTCCCAGGCCTTGTAGCTAATGGTCGCGGTCTCGCCGTGGATGCCATCGGGCACGAAGCGAATGGAGTTCTGGGCGGTCAGTATCAGCGCGGAAGTGACAGACACCGCGCCCACGTCGGACCAGGTGCCGCCGGCATTGATGCTGTACTGCCACTTGCCATAGGTCGCGGTCAGGCCGGTGACGGCCATGCCTTTGAGGGCGCCGGTATCGACATCGGTCACACCGCCCAGCAGGTCGCTCACCAGCGCGCCGTTGCTGTTCGTCGCGGTATCGGTCAACCCGTTCAGCGTCGGCGCCACCGGGATCATGAAGGGTGCATCGTTGACCGAAGTGACGATCTGGTTGACTGCCCCGGTACCGACGGAGAACGCGGAGGTGCCGCCATGGCTGGTGGTATCGGCCAGGCCGCGAATGCCGTTGACGGACGCGGTGCCCATGGTCTGGTCCCAGCCGCGGAAAGTGAGCGTGGCGGTCTCGCCATTGGCGGCATCCGGCACGTAGCGCACATAGGTCGTGGCGGCCAGCAGCAGCGCGCTGGTGTTCGACACCGCGCCAAAGTCGGTCCACGTCGCGTTGTCGGTGGAATACTGCCAGGTGCCCCTGCCGGTCTTGGCAATCACCGCCACGCCGCCCTGGGCGCTGGCGTCGGGGTCTACCATGGTGTGGTTGGCCAGCACGGTCGAGACCCGGACGCCCGTGGCCGTCGTGTCCTCGTTGATGCTTGCGAAGTTGTATGGTCCGCCGCTGAGAATGGGCGCATCGTTGATGCCCACCACGGTCACGGTGCTGGTGATGCCCACGGTCGCCGTGGGCTGGCCGCCGTCGGCGCTGCCGCCGTTGTCGCTCACGGTGCTCAGGGTCACGACGCGGTTCGCGGTGTTCGGGCTCTCGCTGTCGTTGCGGTAGGCCATGCTGTTGAGAATGGCCTGCGCCGTCGCCGTCGAAAGACCGGCCGCTTTGTCCAGCGTGACGCTGGCGGTGCCACCGGACACCGAAACCTTGACCGTAACGCCGTTGATGACGGTGGTCACATTGGTGCCCTGGACCAAGACCACGTCGGTGCCATCGATCACCAGCTTCTCGGCGGCGCCGTTGGCAACGCCGCTGACCGTGAAGACCAGCTGGACCACGCTCTGCCCGGATTCGATGGTGTTGATCGCCGCGCCGGAGAACAGCTGCACGGCGGAGGCGTTCTCGGTATAGGTCGGGTTGGTGGCGGTGATGTTGACCACCACGGGCATGTCATTGACCGGATGCACCTCGATGCCGACCGTGGCAACCGTGCTGCTGCCGCCCGCGCCGTCATCCATGCTGATCGACACGGTGCGCGGGGTGGTGGATGGCTCGATGGTGTTGCTGTTGCGGTAGGCCAGGTTCTGCACCAGCGCGGAAACCGTCGTCGGGTTGGCATTCGAGGTGAACGTGACCACCAGCGGGTTGCCGTTGGTGCCGCCGGCGAAGGTGCCGATCACCAGGCCGTTGTACAGGATGCTCGCGCCACTGACCACGATCTGGTTGGCGCCCGCGCCCTGGTCCCGGATGAACAGCGCATCCTCGCCACTGGAGAGTCCGGCCGTGATCTGCACCGTCAGCTTGCCGCCGTTGAAGTTCGCCGAGTCGGCGTCGGTGACCACGGCGTTGCCGCCTGCGTCGAGCAGCACATAGGCGCTGTCTTCGACGTAGGTGACGGCGTCGCCGTTGAGGTTGGCGATCACGGGCGGCTGAACGCTCGAGGTGGTGAAGTTCAGCGTGGCGTTGTCCGCAATCCCCTTGTAGGTCCTGCCGTCGGCGCTGACGAAGGACTTGGCGTCGATGCGCACCGAATAGCCCGTGCCCTGGGCCAGGTCGGCCGGCGGGTCGATGGTCCAGGTGGTGCCCGAGCCCGTGACAGCGGAGCTGCCCACCGCAATCGTCTGCACCACGGCACCATCGCTGGTGCGCACGATCTGGATATTGCCCGTGCCCTTGCTCACGCCTTGATCGAAGGTCAGCGTGATATTGGCCGTGGGCGCAACGCTGGCGCTGTTGTCGGCCGGGGTGGCACTGACCAGCTGGGGCCGGCCGCCGCCTTGCAGGAAGACGCTGCCGGCGGTGCCGGGAGTGGTCTTGAAGACATCGATATCTCCATCGCCATCGAAATCGCCAACGCGGTAGTAGCGCAGCTCGCCGCTCAGCGTGAGCGCGCGGAATGGCGAAGCGGAATCCGACGCCAACATCGTGACAAACGTACCGTTGTCATTTCTCGCATAACGGAAGTCGGTGGTGCTGTTCTGGTACAGGATGTCGACATCGCCATCGCTGTCGAAGTCTGCCGCCAGGATGACGGCGCCGAAACCGGGCGCGGGCATGCCCGCCAGCGGCATCTCTTCGATGATGCCGTGGTTGTTGTGGAAGTAACGCAGGCTTCCATTGGATATGTAGATGAGATCCGAATAACCGTCGCCATCGACATCGAGGACCTGGTAATTCAAACTGGCAAAGGCCGGCAACTGCACATTCCTGAATGGCGACTGTGCGTCACCGAGCGCCAGGTCGCTGAAGGTGCCATTGCCGTTGTTCAGCCGTATCCTCCACGTGGCCGTCGAACTGGTATCGGTTTGGTAGAGGATATCCGCGAAGCTGTCGCCATTGAAATCGCCGACCAGTGTGCGCACGCCATACATCGGACCACCGGGTAGCGGCTGGGCAACGAATCCCGATCCCGTGTTGCGATAAAGCGTGACCCCCGGGACGCCATTGCTCGAGGCCGAGGCCAGCAGATCGATCCTGCCATCGCCATCGAAATCGGCAGCCTGGAAGTTGTTTCCGCTATTGGCGCCTTCCACGAACATTCCGCTCACGCTGGCAAATGGCGAGGCGCTCATGGCCTTGATCTCGAAGCTGCCGTCTTCCTTGCCTTGCGCATACGCCCACGCCGAACCGGTTCCCGCCGGCTGGTAAAGGATGTCGTCGATTCCGTCGTTGTTGAAGTCGCCCACGACCGTTCTCTGCTGGTTGGTCGTCGCGCCCGTGATCGTCGGGGAACTTGCCACGGTTCCGCCGCTGTAGAGACCGGTGGGCGTCGAAGCCGCGCGCACATTCTGCACATCGATGTTGTCGATCAACAGGACGCCGACTTCGGCGCCACTGGTCTGGGTAATGACAAAGCTGTCGATGCCTTGGAAATTGCTGTTGTCCAGGACGCTGATGGTCTGCAGTGCCTGGTGCACGCTGTCGACCGCGAACGTGAACTCCTTGGCGGCGCCGGCCACCGCGACACCGTTGCGGTAGCCGGTGACCTGCAGTTTCACCTGGGAATTGACGGCATTGGCCTCGAGGAACAGCAGCATGCCCTGCAGATCGAACACGAAACCATTGTTGGAGGACACCCTGAAGGATTCCAGTGGCGTGATATCTCCCTGCGTGCTCGTGTAATAGATGTTGTTCCCGTCTATCTGGTAAAAAGTGCCGATACCGATGGCGATCTCGCCGGCTGTCGTGGTCTTCACGCTCATATCCCACCCGGTGCCGGCCACGTTCAGCGCCGTCACCCCGGCATTGCCCGGCCCGACGCCCAATGCGACATCGTCGGTGTTAGGAACCGCAGGACCGAAGCTGGTGACACCATTGCTCGGCGACACCAGCAGCTCGCCATAGCCCGCGACCCGCTGGGCATCGAAGGGCAGCGCGGCTTCGATATGGCCGGACTGGCGCTCGAGCACCCAGTCGCCGCCCAGCGCCTGCGCGCCCGTGGCATTGCTAGATGCCGCGACATCGGCGCCCGTGGCGCCGGCCAGCGCCGCCAGGAAGCTCTGGCCCTGCGCATCCGCAGCGATATTGCAGCCGTAAAGCAGGATGTCGCCATCGGCCGTGAGGCCTGCGCCGATGGCCGCCAGCTCGGCCGCATAGCTGGACAGGTTGGATTGCTCCAGCGAGCTCGCGCCCAGGCGCACCTGCCCATCGGCACCGTGGCTCACGATATGGATGGCGTCGATGCCGCTGCGGCCCTGCAGGTATTGCGCCATCTGCTGCACGCCGTCGCGGCTCGCATCGAGCAGCACGACCTCGGTGCCGGGCAGCACGCTGGCCACGATCTGCGCGTAATCCTTCACGGCGCTGTCGATGAACACCACCTCGTTGCGCGGCGCGGGCGCGGCGCTGGTGGCGGCTTCGGCCATCAGCGCATGCAGCGGCGCCTCGGCCTGCGCATCGGCAGCGTGCGCGCCCGCATCGACGGCCGCATGGGCCACATCGACCGCAGCGGCGCCGTCGAACATGAAGCGCTGCTCCAGCGCCAGCGGGCGCATGCTGCTGGCCAGGCCGACGGGCGCGGCCGGCAAGGGCCCCGCGGCCTGGGCGTCGGCGGCAAACATGCGGCTCCAGAGAGTGCGGCGTTTCGAGTTCATGGCAATGTCCTGTAGAGGTAACGGTTCAGCCGCACCGGCTGTTCTGGAGAGGGGTTCTTACTGCGCTGCTGGCGGCTTGAGCAGCACCTGGCCGCTCATGCCGGCGATCAGTTCGGCAAAGCGGCCATGGATGGCGGCATTGACCTTGACGGACTGGCTCACCGGATCGACGCGAGCCGCCAGGCGCTGCACCTTGGCGGGATAGGTCTTGCCGGTTTCATCGATGCGCACCTGGAATTCCGTGCCCTGGTGCAGCCAGCTGAGCCAGCGCGAAGGCACGAGGAACTCCAGCTCCAGCACGCTGTCGTCGATGATGTCGAGCAGCGCCTGGCCCGGCTGGGCGTATTGCTGCTCGCGGATCTTCTGCTCGGCGATGCGGCCCGCGTAGGGCGCGGTGATCTGGCACTTGCCCAGCAGGCTGCGGTTGGCCGCGACTTCGGCGCGCGCCTTCTGGTATTCGCCCTGCGAGGTATCGAGTTCGATCCGGCCGACGGAGTTGAGTTCGGCCAGGCGCTGGTTGGCCTTCCAGGTCTTCTCGGTCACGTCCTGGCCGGCCTGGGCGCGGTTGAGCTGCGCCTGCTGCAGGCTGCAGTCGAACTGCACCAGCAGCTGGCCCTGGCGGAAGGCGCTGCCTTCGGTCACGGGCAGGCGCTGGACCTTGGCGCCGATCTCGGCGGCCAGCGTGGTGTAGCGCCGCGGCGCGAGCTGGGCGCGGATCTCGCGCTGCTCGAGCACGCTGGGCAGCGTGCCGCCGGCGCGCGGCGCGGGTGCGGTCTGCGCCTGCAGCGCCGGGGCCAGCGCAGCGCCGGCCAGCAGCGTCCAAAGGATGCGGGAGTTCATTGCAGCTGTCCTGCTTCCCAGCGCTGCAGCGCCTGGCCCACGGCCGCGGTCAGTTCGGGCAGCGGCAGGCTGTCCGAGCCGTCGATCGCGGGCTCCATGCCCAGCGTGGCCTGCAGGCGCGAACCCGCGGCCTGCATGTTCGACAGCGCCTGGTAGCGGCGCAGCGTCGACAGGATGGAGGCGGTCTGCTGCGACACGCCGTCCAGGCGGGTCTGCTTCTCGGCGATCACCTGGTTGTCGACATGCTGCGCCAGGCGCTGGTCGACCTGGGCAATGGTGTCGGCGCGCTGGTACTGGTGCACGGCGTTGGCGAACTGCAGGCGCGCGATGTGCACCTGGCTCAACACGGCCATCTGCGTGGCCATGCGCTTCTGGTCGGCCAGTTCCACGCCGGCTTCGGCCAGCTGCTTTTGCGCGGGCATCGACAGCAGGCCCAGCAGGTTGAACGAGATCTGCAGGCCGGCATCGCGCCAGCTGTCGTTGATCAGGTAGCTGTCGCTGCTGTGGTTCAGGCCGTAGTTGAACGACAGGCCCGGGAACATGCGCAGCATCACGCGCTTGGTTTCCTCCTGGGCGATGCGCGCGCCGTACTGGCTTTCACGCAGGTCGGGGTTGCGCACCAGCGCCAGGGCTTCCATGTCTTGCACCGGGCGATTCAGCCAGTTCTGGTGGGCGGCCACTTGCGGCTCGGCCACCTTCCAGCCGGTGGTCGCCTGGCCGGGTGCGAGGCCCATCAGGGTGGCGAGTTCGATGCGCGCCGAAGACAGCTCCTGCTCGATGGTTTCCAGCAGGCGCATGTTCTCCAGCAACTGGCGCTGGTAGCGCAGCGGCTCGATGGGCGAGCGCAGCTTCTCGGCTTCGGCCTTGCGCACATCGTCGAGCGCCAAGTCGGCCTGCTTGTTGGCTTCGCGCAGCGAGGCTTCGAGCGCCTGGCTCGCGGCCACGCGCCAGTAGGCGATGCGCACGTCCTGCACCAGCGTGTGGATGGCCTTGCGGCGGCGCTCGCCCGCGATCAGCGCGCGGTCGGCATGCTGGCGCGCGGCGTAGTAGCTCTGACCGAAGTCCAGCAGGCTCCAGGAAAAGCCCAGCGAAGCGGTGGTGGCATCGCGGTCGCTGGAGATATAGGGGTTGGCCAGCGAAGGACGGCCCGTGACCGAGTCGACGCTGCGCGTGATCAGGTCGCGGTCGCGGTAGCGATAGCCGGCCGCGGCCACGACCTTGGGCAGCATGTCGTACTTCGACGCCTCGAAAGTGCCGGTGGCCACCGCTTCTTCCATGGCGCGCAGGCGCTGGCCGGCGTTGTACTTGATGGCGCGGGCAATGGCTTCTTCCAGGCTCACCGTGGCCGAAAGCGGCGCCACGTCCTGGGCCAGCTTCAGCTGGTCGGCCTGCACCTGGTCGCGCAGCTCGGCTTCGGTCAGGGGCTGGGCATTGAAGCTGGCGCAACCGGACAGCAGCAGCGTGCCGCCCAGCAGATAGCACGCACGCAGCGCAAAGGGGTTTGCCCTGCGGCTTGGGATAGAAGTGTTCATGGTAAGGACGTTGGCGTCTGGACGGAGGCAGTAAAGGCAAGCGGCTGACCGGCCGTGGCGTCACGCAGGCCACGGATTTCGCACACGAAACAAGTTCAGAAATGTCACGAAATTAATCGGATTTTTACACTAAACAACATTTGCGATGGAACTATTTTTTTGCAAAGTTACTGCTTTGGTCACTGGCTTGGCATCTAACCGGATTTACCTTCCAATTGGCGGCTTCTATTGGCAATTGGCAGTGCGTGCATGGCAACGCAGGCGATCCCAGATCGGCCTGCTATTAACTTAGTAGCAAAGAAAGTGTCAGGGATTTTCCGCGGGCATGTAAACGCCCGCTTTTTTCAGTTGGTAATTACTCACACCCCAGGTGTGGGACCGCGGACTGCGCCGCGAAAGTGGGCAGGCCAAGGCCCGCAGCCGCGTTGCACGGCTTGCGGTTCCCAGGCCCTCAGCGTGGATCATGCGAATGGATCTGCAATGCCTCGAGAAAGCGCGACACCATGTTGTAGGCGGCCACGGTGGCGGTGATTTCCACGATCTGCGCGGGCGGGAACAGCGCCGAGACCGCGGCAAACACCGCCTCGGGCACCTGGACGCTGCGCGTCATCGCATCGGTATAGGCCAGCACCGCGCGTTCGTCGTCGGCAAACGCCTCGCTGTGCTCCCACGCCTGCAGCGCATCGAGCTGGACCTGCGTCATGCCTTCCTGCAGCGCGATGGGCGCATGCTGCTGGGCCTCGTAAGGCGCGTTGTTGAGCAGCGCGACGCGCATGATGATCAGCTCGCGCAGCGCGCCGGCCAGGCTGCTTTGCTGGCGTATCGCAGTCAGGTAGCCCAGCCAGCCCTGGGCAATGGGCGTGCTGTGCATCAGCATCTGGTACAGGTGCAGGATGCTGCCGCGCTCGGCGATGATGCGCTCGGCGAGCGGGCGCGCGGCCTCGCTGCTGCAGTCGGCATAGGGAATGCGTGCCATGGAAAACCTCTTGTATGGATGAAAGGGATTGCGGCTCAGTCGGCGTTGACGATCTTGCGCTTGACCAGATCGGCCATCAGCTCCGAGTCCTTGCGCACGCGTTCGGCAAACGCCTGCGGCGTGCTGTTGACCACATCGAAGGCGTTGTCGCCAAAGCGCTTCACGATGGCCGGATCATGCATGACATCGTGCACCGCCTTGAGCAGCTTCTCGCGCACGTCGGCGGGCAGGCCCGGCGGCGCGACCAGGCCGATCCAGGTGGGAAACTCGAAGCCCGGAATGCTTTCGTTCATCGCCGGCACGTCGGGCAGTTGCGCCGAACGCTGCGGCGAGCTCACGGCAATCGCGCGGATCTTGCCGGCCTTGATGTGCGGCAGCATCACTGACAGGCCGGCGAACGCATAGTCGATATGGCCGCCCAGCAGGTCGGTCAACAGCGGAGCCGCGCCCTTGTAGGGCACATGTTCGGTCTTCAGGCCCTTGGCCAGCGACAGCTGCGCGCTGTTCACATGGCCGGCCGAGGCCGTGCCCGCCGAGCCGTAGGATGCCTTGGGATGGGCCTGCAGATAGGCCACCAGCTCCTGCAGGTTCTTCGCCGGCACATCGTTGCGCGTGACCAGGATCTGCGGCGTGGTCACCAGCAGGCTCAGGTAGTCGAAACCCTTGAAGGTGTCGAAAGGCAGGTTCTTGACGATCAGGTGGTTCACGGCCTGCGAGTCCAGCGCTAGCATCAGCGTGTGGCCGTCGGGCTTGGCGCGGTGCAGGTCGGTCGCGCCCAGCGCGCCGCTGGCGCCGGGCTTGTTGTCGATGACGACGGACTGGCCCAGCCGCTCCCCCAGCGCATTGCCGATGGTGCGCGCGGTCTGGTCGACGGCGCCGCCCGGCGCGAACGGCACGATCAGGCGGATGGGCTGGCTTGGATAGCCCTGGGCCAGCGCGGCGGCCGGCAAGCCCAATGCCAATGCGGCGCTGGCGCAGGCCAGCCAGGAACGGCGATCGATCATGTTTGTCTCCTTGGTATGGATATGCCGCGGCCGACAGCGCCCCCGCGCAGCGGCCGCACTGTGCTCAACGCGTTGCGGCCACCAGGCCGCCATCGACGACGATTTCGGTGCCGGTGACATAGCGGCTTTCATCGGCCACGAGAAACAGCACCGCATGCGCGGTGTCCCAGCCGGTGCCCATGTGCTTCATCGGCACCTGGTTGTTGCGGTGGTCGATAAAGCCTTGCGTGTCGCCCTGGGCGTACTTCTGCGCCAGTCCCTCGATCAGCGGCGTATGCATCAGGCCCGGTACCACGCAGTTCAGGCGTATGCCTTCGGCCGCATGGATCACGGCCGTGGTGTGCGTGAAATGCAGCAGGCCCGCCTTGGCCGTGGCGTAGGCCACCTGCGGCTTGCCGACATAGCGCAGGCCGGCCACCGAGGAGACGTTGACGATGGCGCCGCCGCCCTGCGCGCGCATCTGCGGGATCACATGCTTGCAGGACAGGAAAGTACCCTTCAGATTGACCTGGAGCTGCGCGTCCCAGACCGCCTCCTCCATGTCCACCGGCCCGCCGGGCTGAGACAGCCCGACGTTGTTGACCAGGATGTCGATGCGCCCGAAGCGCTGCAAGCAGTCGGCGACGACGCGCGCGACCTCGTCGGCGCGCGTCACGTCGCAGGCGTCGACATGGCAGTCGCCGCCCTCCTGCGCCACGAGGCGCTGCGTCTCCTGCGCCTGCTCCAGGGACAGGTCCGTGCCATACACCTTTGCCCCCTGGCGCGCGAGCAGCACCGCCGTCGCGCGCCCGTTGCCCCAGCCCTGCGCGACCGCGCCGCAGCCCATCACCAATGCCACCTTGCCTGTCAGATCCAGCACCTTGTCTCCTTTGTCGGCATCTTCTCGAAGCGCGCCGGGCGGCGCCCGCGGGATGCATGGATCGATGCTACGGCGCCACCATATATTTTTGAAATTCTTTATTGCTCGCAATTTATAGAATCAAGGCATGAATATTCCGCCGCGCCAACTGCGCATGTTCCTGGCCCTGTCCGAGTCGCTGAACTTCAGCAAGACCGCCGAGCAGCTGTTCATGACCCAGCCCTCGCTGAGCAAGGCCATCCGCGATCTCGAGCAGACGCTGGGCCTGCCGCTGTTCGAGCGCACCACGCGCAGCGTGCAGCTCACGGCAGGCGGCCAGCGGCTGGCGGCCATGGCGCGCTCGGTGATTGGCGAATACGATGCCGGCTTGCAGCGCATGCTGTCTTCCGCGGGGCAGGAGGCACGCCAACTGGCCATTGCCTCCCTGCCCTCGCTGGCCACGGTCATGCTGCCCGCGGTGTGCACGGCGCTGGAGCGCGAGTACCCGGAGCCGCACATCACCATCCATGACTGCTCCAACGGCGCCTGCGTGCAGCGGCTGCTCGACTGCCAGGTCGACTTCGCACTCGCGTCGGTCGCGCCCTCGCACCCCGCGCTGCTTTACGAGGAGGTGCTGCGCGACCGCTTCGTGCTGCTGTCGTGCGGCCCCTGGCGCAAGCGTTTGGGGCCGCGCCTGCAGCTCGACGACCTGTCCGGGCTGCCGCTGATCACGATGACCGATGCCAGCACGGCGATGCGCTACATGAGCGCCGCCTTCCTGCAGCGCGGCATCGAGTTCCGCCCGAAGATGCAGCTCGATCAGGTCGGCACCATTGCGGGTTTCGTCAAGGCGGGGCTGGGCATCGCGGTGCTGCCCTATCTGGGCATGATGCCGATGCAGACCCTGCGCGGGCTGCAGGTCTCGGAGATCGCCGACGGGCCGGTGCGCTCGGTGAGCATCGTCACGCGCCGTCTGGCCACGCCCACGGCCATCGCGCAGCAGGCCATGGCCGCGGTGCGTGCCGTCGGCGTGGGACTGATGGAGAAGCACGCGGGCTGGATACTCCCGCCCACGGCCGGCCGCCAGTCCTAGCTACAGAGGCAGTAGCAAAGCAGCCTCCATGGATTTGCCGAAGGGGCCGAAACATGTAGTTATGTACAGTAGCGCCATGTTCACCCCGGTTGAGATCTCCGGCCTTCCCGTTGCCGGCAGCCGGTCCGGCAAATCATGACCGCGTCCATTCCGGTGCCGCCGCACCGCTATTACTACCTGCACAACTTCGAGCGCGCGCTGGCCTGGATCGCGCAGCGCTACAGCGACCTGCTCGACAGCGCCGAGCACGACTTCCTCGCGCAGTTCGCGGCGCTGCCGCCGCTGTCGCGCGCGCTGCTGGTGCGCATGCTGATGCGCCGCGGGCCGTGGTTCCGCGCCTCCAAGCTGGTCTACGAGGAAATTCCCGAAGTGTCTGCGGCCGCCGACCCGCTGCTGGCGCTGGGCTGGCTCGACACCCAGGCGCCGATGCTGCTCGAAGAACTGTTCGACCTGCACACCAAGGGCGAGCTGGCCACGGTGTTTGCGGGCGCCGAGCGCGGCGGCGGCACGCGCAAGTCGGACTGGCTGCTGGCGCTGGGCAGCCAGCATGCCGAGCCGCGGCGCTATGCCGAATGGCATCCCAAGGCCGCGGAGCCGGTATGGCGCGTGATGCTGGGCGCGCTCAGCGAGCGCCTGCGGCTGATGTTCTTTGGCAACCTGCACCAGGACTGGACCGAATTCGTGCTGGCCGACCTGGGCGTGTTCAAGTACGAGAGCGTGGATTTCGATGCGTCTTCACGCGCTTTCCAGACACGCGAGGACATCGACGCCTACCTGGCGCTGCAGGCCTGCCGCGAGGCCCTGGAGGAAGGCGGCGACGCCGCGGCCCTGCGCCAGGCCATCGAAGCCTGCCGCAGCAGAAACCCCTGGCTGGAAAAGCGCCGCGCCAAGCTGCTGCTGCGCCTGGGCAACGCCTGCGAGCGCGCGGCCGAGTGGGACGAAGCGCTGCTGACCTATGCGCAGTGCAGCTATCCCGGCGCGCGCCACCGCTACATCCGCGTGCTCGAACGGCTGGAGCGCCATGAGGAAGCCTTGCAGCGCGCGCTGGCCGCGCAGCAGGCGCCCGAAAGCGATGAGGAGCAGCAGAAGCTGCTGCGCATGCTGCCGCGGCTGCAGCGCAGCCTGGGCCAGGGCCCGCCTGGCCGGCGCCCGGGCGCGGCACGCGCGCTGCTGCGCCTGCGCACGGACATCGAGCTCGACCCGCCCGCGCTGCCGATGTCGGTGGAATACGTGCTGCGCCAGCACTGGCACAGCGACGCGAGCCCGGTGTTCTATGTCGAGAACGCGCTGGTCAATTCGCTGTTCGGCCTGCTGTGCTGGCCCGCGATCTTCGCGCCGGTGCAAGGCGCGTTCTTCCACCCGTTCCAGAGCGCCCCCGCCGACCTGAGCGCGCCCGACTTCGCGCAGCGCCGCGCCGACGAGTTCGCGCGCTGCCTGGCCCTGCTCGATGCGCCCGACTACATGCAGGTCATCTGCGAGCGCTATGCCGACAAGCAGGGCGTGCAGTCGCCGTTCGTGTTCTGGGGCGTGCTGACCGAGCCGCTGCTCAGGCTGGCGCTGGACTGCATCAGCGCCGCGCATCTCAAGCTGCTGTTCACGCGGCTGATGGCCGACGTCAAGGCCAACCGCACCGGGTTTCCCGACCTGGTGCGCTTCTGGCCCGGGGAAAAGCGCTACGAACTGGTCGAGGTCAAGGGCCCGGGCGACAAGCTGCAGGACAACCAGATCCGCTGGCTCGAATACTGCAGCGCGCATGGCATTCCGGTCAGCGTCTGCCATGTGCAATGGCGCAGCTGCGGGGCTGCGCCGTGAGCTATACCGTCTCGGTGCGCACGCTGTGCGAGTTCACCGCCAAGCAAGGCGACCTCGACATGCGCTTCACGCCCGCGCCCACGGCGCAGCAGGGCATCGAGGGCCATGCGCTGGTGCAGTCGCGCCGTGGCGCCGAATACGAGGCCGAGCTGCCGCTGCAGGGGGTGTACGAGACGCTGCGCGTGCGCGGCCGCGCCGACGGTTTCGACGCGCAGGCCGGCCAGCTCGAGGAGATCAAGACCTACCGCGGCAACCTCGACGCGATCCGCGCCAACCACCGCGCGCTGCACTGGGCCCAGGCCAAGGTCTACGGCCATATGCTGTGCGCCGGGCGCGCACTGCCGCGGCTGAAGATCGCGCTGATCTACTTCAACATCACGACGCAGAAGGAAGACGCCATCGTGCAGGCCTTCGAGGCCGCCGAGCTGCAGGAATTCTTCACGCAGCAATGCGCGCGCTTCCTGCATTGGGCGCAAAGCGAGGATGCGCACCGCAGCGCGCGCGATACGGCGCTCGCGGCGCTGAGCTTCCCCTGGGGCGCGTTTCGCGCGGGCCAGCGCGCGCTCTCGGTCGCGGTCTACCGCTGCGCGCGCGCGCCCGAGCCCGGCAGTTGCCTGATGGCGCAGGCGCCCACGGGCATAGGCAAGACCATAGGCACGCTGTTTCCCATGCTCAAGGCCTGCCCCGACCAGGGGCTGGACCGGATCTTCTTCCTGACCGCCAAGGGCACGGGCCATGGGCTGGCCACGCAGGCGCTGGATCTGGTCAATGCCAGGCTGCAGGCCGACGGCGCCCCGCCGCTGCGCGCGCTGACGCTGCAGTCGCGCGAGAAAAGCTGCGAGCACCCCGACAAGGCCTGCCACGGCGACTCGTGCCCGCTGGCCAAGGGCTTCTACGACCGCCTGCCTGCGGCGCGCGCCGCGGTGCTCGGCGTGCGCGCGGTCTGGGACAGCGCGCGCCTGCGCGAAGTCGCGCTGGCCCACGAGGTCTGCCCCTACTACCTTACGCAGGAAATGGCGCGCTGGAGCGACGTGGTCGTCGGCGACTACAACTACTTCTACGACGGCGCGGCCATGCTGTACGCGCTGACCCAGGCCCACCAGTGGAAGGTCGGCATCCTGGTCGACGAAGCGCACAACCTGCTCGACCGCGCGCGCAGCATGTACACCGCCGAACTCGCGCCCGGCTCGCTGGCCGCGGCGCGCAAGCATGCCAAGGGCCGCATCCGCAAGTCGCTGGATGCGCTCGGCCGCGCCTGGACCGACATCCACGCGGGCCAGGAGGATGGCTACCAATGCCACGCCCAGGTGCCGCTGGACTTCATGGCCGCGCTGCAAAAGGCCGTCTCGCTGATTGCCGAGGCCAATGCCGACATACCGATGCTGCCCGGCGACCCGGTGCTGGCGTTCTATCTCGAGGCGCTGCAGTTTTCCGTGCTCGAGGAAAAGTTCGACGACCATGCGCTGTTCGATGTCACGCTGGTGCCCGCGCAAGGCCGGCGCAAGCGCGCGTCGGTGCTGTGCATCCGCAACGTGATTCCCGCGCCGCACCTGCTCGCGCGCCACGCGGCCGCGCATGCCACGGTGCTGTTCTCGGGCACGCTGAGCCCGGCGACGTTCTACCGCGACACGCTGGGCATGCCCGAAGACACGGGCTGGATCGACGTGCCCGCGCCGTTCAAGGCCGCGCAGCTCGCGGTGCACATCGTGCGCGATGTCTCCACGCGCTACCAGGACCGCGAGGCCTCGGTGGCGCGCATCGTGGCGCTGATCCGCACGCAGTACGGCAAGCGCCCGGGCAATTACCTGTGCTTCTTCAGCAGCTTCGACTACCTCGAGCGCGTGGCCGATGCGCTGTGCGCCCAGCCCGATGCGCCGCCGGTCTGGCGCCAGGTGCGCGCCATGGGGGCGGACAGCCGCCAGGCCTTCATCGACCGCTTCCAGCCCGGCGGCCACGGCATTGGCTTCGCGGTTCTGGGCGGTGCCTTCGGCGAAGGCATCGACCTGCCCGGCGACCGGCTGATCGGTGCGTTCATCGCCACGCTGGGCCTGCCCCAGCTGAACCCGGTCAACGAAAGCATGAAGCGCTGCATGCAGCAGCGCTTCGGCACCCGCACCGGCTATGACTACACCTACCTGTTCCCCGGCCTGCGCAAGGTGGTGCAAGCCGCGGGGCGCGTGATTCGCTCGGAAAGCGATACCGGGGACTTGTTTCTGATGGACGACCGGTTCGGGCGGGACGAGGTGCGCAGGTTGATGCCGGGGTGGTGGGGATAAGCCAGACCGGCTTTCAGCGCAGGCCGGGAGGTGCCCTCTCGCGCCGCATCGGCCACAGCCTGGGCTGCAGCATGGCAGCCGCTGCGCACCAGCGTGTTTCATCCCTGCAAGCCTTCATTTCACCGATGAAACCCGCCACGGTGATACGGCCACGCGCGGGTGCAGCGAAAGCGGTAAAACCCTGTCAATTCAACGACTTGCAGGGGTAGTGGTTTACCCTGGTTCGGACTGGCATGCGGTTTGCACCTTGGCTTGCAATACCAACGACTCCAGGAGACCTCGATGATCTTGCACCGCCGCCATCTGATTGCCCATTCCCTTGCGCTGCTGGCCGTGGCCCCGCTGGCCCATGCCGCCGACGCGGCCGACAGCTGGCCGACCCGTCCGATCCGCCTGGTCGTGCCCTTCGCCGCCGGTGGCGCCAATGACCTCATGGCACGCTCGGCCGCCGAAGGTGCCTCCAAGGTGCTGGGCCAGCCGGTGGTGATCGACAACCGTCCCGGCGCGGGGGGCACCGTGGGCGCCGACATCGTGGCCAAGGCCGCGCCCGACGGCTACACGTTGCTGGTCAGCGCTGCGGGCGTGATCTCCAACAGCATGATCAAGAAGTCCATGCCCTTCAAGGACGACGCGCTGCAGCCCGTGGTGATGATCGGCCTGGCGCCGTCGGTGATCGTCGTGCCCCGGAATGCGCCCTACGACAACCTGCGCGATTTCGTCGAGGCTTCCAAGAAGGGCCAGGGCTTCAACTTCGCCACGGCCGGCACCGGCAGCACGCCGCACTTCGTCGCCGAGATGCTCAACGTCAAGTATGGCGCGCAGCTGCAGCCCGTGCCCTACAAGAGCGGCTCCGAAAGCACGACCGCCGTGCTCGGCGGCCAGGTCGAGGGCACCTCCGAGGCCAGCATCATCGCGCTGCCGCACATCCTGCATGAAGGCAAGTTCAAGCCGCTGGCAACCACTTGGACGCAGCGCATCTCGGCCTATCCCCAGCTTTCAACCGCCGTGGAACAAGGATTCCCCGACCTGCAGATCGCCCACTGGGCCGGCATCCACGCCCCCAAGGGCACGCCGGCCGCCATCCTCGACAAGCTCGCCGCGGCCGTGGACAAGGCCATGAAGGAACCCGCGACCGTGGACAAGCTCAAGGGCCTTGGCATCGAGCCGGTCGGCGGCACGCGCCAGGAGTTCGTGAAGTTTGCCGATGCCGAACGCAAGCGCCTGGGCGAGATCGTCAAGGCCGCAAAAATGCAAGAGAAATAAACGTCCCATGAATCCCAAGCAACAACTCAGAGCCCTGGCCGATGCGCGCCGCGGCGTCATCGTGCCCGGCGCCTTCAACGCGCTGTCGGCGCGGCTCGCGGCCGACCTCGGCTTCGAGGCCATCTATGTGACCGGCGCCGGCGTGACCAACATGTGGCTCGGCATGCCTGACCAGGCCTTCATCGGCCTGACCGACATCGCCGAACACACGGCGCGCATCCGCGATGCCGTCGATGTCCCCTTGCTCGTCGATGCGGACACGGGTTTCGGCAATGCCGTCAACACCTACCATGCGGTGCGCACGCTCGAGCGCGCGGGCGCGGACTGCATCCAGCTCGAGGACCAGGTATCGCCCAAGCGCTGCGGCCACTTCAACGGCAAGGCCGTGATCGAGACCAGCGAGATGCTGGGCAAGATCCGCGCCGCCGTCGACGCGCGCCGCGACAGCGGCACGCTGATCATGGCGCGCACCGATGCGGCGGCAGTGCACGGCTTCAATGCCGCCGTCGACCGCGCCCAGGCATTCGCCGAGGCCGGCGCCGACATTCTGTTCGTCGAAGCCGTCACGCGCGAGGAGGAGGTGCGCGCCCTGCCCCAGAGGCTCGACCGCCCGCAGCTCATGAACATGGTGATTGGCGGCAAGACGCCGATCTTCGGCGCCGACGAACTCGGCCAGCTGGGCTTCGGCTTCGTGCTGTATGCCAACGCCGCGCTGCAAAGCGCGGTCGCGGGCATGCAAAATTGCCTGACGTTGCTGCGCGACAAGCACCAGGTCGACGAAGACCCGGCCATCGTCGCGCCGTTCCTCGAGCGCCAGCGCCTGGTCAACAAGGACTTCTGGGACGCGCTGGAGCAGAAGTACACCTAGGATCTGTCTGACTGAGAAGCTGGGCCGCAGCCAATATTGACTGTTGGTGGAACCGTTCGTGGTGAGCCTGCCTGGGCGGCCCCGTCGAACCATGAACGGCCGTCCTCATGCCTTGAGCGCAGGACGTTCATCCTTCGACAGGCTCAGGACGAACGGTTATTTAGGACTCAGCTTCTTGTTGCTGTGAATGTCGCTTTATTGTGGCTCGGCTCCCATGACTTCAGTCAGACAGACCCTAGCTCCAGCGGCGCTGGCCTGGCGCCGCCGCAGCCGTGATCCGGCTCAGAAGGCGCTTGGCACCGCGCTCCAGCCCCCGCCCAGTGCGCGGAAAAGCCCTACCCGCGCCTGCAGCCGCGCCAGCTTCAACTGCACTCCCAGATCCTGCGCCGCGTACAGCGTGCGCTGCGCATCCAGCAGCGTCAGCAGGCTTTCCGCGCCCGCGCGCCAGCGGTTTTCGGCAAGTGCCAGCGCGCGCTGCGCCTGGCGCTGCTCCTGCTGCTGCGCCAGGCTTTGCGCGGCCAGGCCGTGCGCGGCGTTGAGCGCGGCTTCGACATCGGCAAACGCCGACACGATGGCCTGGCGGTAGTCGGCCAGCAGTTCCTCGCGCTGCGCCTGTGCCAGATCGCGGCCTGCGGCCCGCCGGCCCGCATCGAAGATCGGCGCCACCAGCCCCGCGGCCAGCGCATACAGCGGGTTGTCGAACATGCGGCCCGGACTGCTGCCGCCCGCGTCCAGGCCGGCGCTGAGCGTCACACGCGGCAGCATCGCGGCGCGCGCCACCGCGACGTTGGCATCGGCGGACGCGAGCCGCGCCTCGGCACGCGCGAGATCGGGGCGCCGCGTGAGCAGCTGCGCGGGCAGGCCCGCATCGATGCGCGCTTCATGCAAGCCGGCCCATTCCGCGGGCTGCGCCGACACCTCGAGCGCAAGCTCTGGCTGCCCCAGCAGCAGCGCCAGCGCAGTGCGCGCAGCCCGCGCCTGCTGGCGCAGCGCGGCCAACTGCCGCTGCTGCGCCGCCACCAGCCCGCGCTGCTGCGCGAGCTCCAGCGCTGTGGCCGCGCCCGCGCGCTGGCGCGATGCCACCCAGCCCAGCAGGCGCTCGGCGGTGGCCAGGTTCATCTCGGCAATGGCCGCGCGTTCGCGCAAGGCCAGGTCCTCGAGCCAGGCGCTGGCCACGCCGGCCGTGAGCGTGAGCCGCACGGTGTCGCGGTCGAACGCCGTGGCTTGCAGGCCGGCCTGCGCGGCGTCGCGCGCCGCGCGGTTGCCGCCCCAGAAGTCCACCACATAGCTGGCCGTGAGCGCGGCGCCATAGCGGCCGCCGCTCACCTCGGCCTGGCCGCCCCAGCGCCCCTGGCGCCCGGCATCGATGCTGGCGGCGACATCGGGCAGCAGCGCCGCTCCTGCCTGGCGCGCGCTGGCTTCGGCCTGGCGCACGCGCGCCGCAGCCGCGGCCAGATCCTGGCTTTGCAGCCCGGCCAGCTGCACCAGACGGTCGAGTTCGGCGCTGCCGAAGCTGCGCCACCAGTGCTCGGTCACGGCCTGCGCGGCCGCATCGCCCGCCGACGGCCATTGCGCGGGCAAGGCGGGCGCAGTGCGCGCATCATGGGCCGCCGGCGCGGCGGCGCAGCCGGCCAGCGCCAGGCACAGCGCCAAACCCGGCGCGCGCCAGGCATGGTCGGTCATGTTCATCGCAGATCTCCTGACAACGCCACGACCGGATCGAGGCGCGCGCGGCGGCCCTGGCGGGCATGAAGCCAAACAGCAATCCCGTCGCGACCGCGCAGGCAAATGCGCCGAACATCGCGGTCACGGAAAACACCACCGGCACACCCGCGGCAATCAGCACCGCCCACCAGCAGCCCGGCCAGCACGCCCACGCTGCCGCCGACCCAGGTCACGAGCACCGCCTCGGTCATGAACTGGCGCAGGATGTCGCGCTGGCGCGCGCCCGTGGCGACGCGGATGCCGATCTCGCGCGTGCGCTCCTTCACCGTCATCAGCATGACGTTCATCACGCCGATGCCGCCGACGATCAGCGAGACCGCGGCAATCAGCCCCAGCATCACCGTCATGCTGCGCCGCGTCTCGGCCTCGGCCTGGATGCGTGCCGCGGCGTTGCCGATGCCGAAGTCCTCGCGCCCATGGCGCGCGAGCAGCAGCCGGTGCATGGACGCCTCGGCCGCATGCACCACTTCGGATGAACGCGCCTGCACCACCACATAGTCGGGTTGGGTCTGCGCCTGGTAGACGCGCGCGCGTCCCGCGTTGTAGGGAATGAAGACCATGTCGTCATAGCTCTGCGCGCCCGAGTCCGCGCCGCGCTCGCTCATCACGCCAATGACTTCGAACGGCGAATTGCCGATCAGCAGCTGGCGTCCCAACGGGTTGGGCGTGTCGGGAAAGAAATGCTGGTGCGCCTTGTGGCCCAGCACCACCAGCGGCGCCAGCCCCTGGTCCTCGGCCGCGGTGTAGTAGCGGCCCTGGGCCACGGGCCAGTGGTGCACGGCGGGCATCTCCTCGCTGGCCGCGAACACGTAGACCTGCTTGTCCGCGCGGCCGTGGCGCACGGTGATCGGGTCGCCGATCACCGGCAGCACGCGCGCGATCTCGGGCAGCTCGCGCACCGCCTGCAAGTCCTCCTCCGACAGCTGGCCCGCGGGCCCGCCCGTGGCCGGCGCCTTGCTGCCGATATAGAGAATCGCCGTGCCCATGGTGCCCATGCGCTCCATCACCTGGCGCCGCGCGCCTTCGCCAATGGCCAGCATGACGATCACCGAGGCCACGCCGATCACGATGCCCAGCAGCGTCAGCGCGGTGCGCGAGCGGTTGAGCCGCATGCCGCGCCAGGCGGTGCGCGCGGCTTCGCGCAGGTCGCTCCAGAACTGCAGACCCGGCGACACCGGGGCGCTGCGCGGCGCGGGCAGCGCGCGCGCGGGCGTGCGCACGGCCTGCGCGCCGCTGTCGGCGACGATGCGGCCGTCGCGGATCTCAATCACCCGGCGCGCCTGCGCCGCGACTTCGCGGTCGTGCGTGATCAGGATGATGGTGTGGCCCGCGTCGGCCAACTCGTGCAGCAGCGCCATGACCTCGGCGCCGCTATGGCTGTCGAGCGCGCCCGTGGGCTCGTCGGCCAGGATGATGTGGCCGCCGTTCATCAGCGCGCGCGCGATCGACACGCGCTGCTGCTGCCCGCCCGAGAGCTGGTTGGGCCGCAGATGCAGCTTTTCGGCCAGGCCGAGCCGGCCCAGCAGCGCCGCCGCGCGCTGCGCGCGCTCCTCCTCGGGCGTGCCCGCATACAGCGCCGGCACCTCGACGTTCTCGCGTGCCGACTCGGTGGGAATCAGGTGGTAGCCCTGGAACACGAAGCCAAATGCCTCGCGCCGCAGCAGCGCCAGCTCGTCGCCGTCCAGGCGCGCCACATCCTGGCCGTTGAAACGGTAGCTGCCGCTGCTGGGCTGGTCGAGGCAGCCCAGCAGGTTCATCAGCGTCGACTTGCCCGAGCCCGACTGGCCGACGATGGCAACGAACTCGCCGGCGCCGATCTCCAGGTCGATGCCATGCAGCACCTGGACCGCGGGCTGGCCGCCCTGCCCGCCATACTGCCGGCGAATGCCCTGCAGCGAGATCAGCGGCACGCCCGGCGCGCAGTCAAGGAATGGCGCGGCGCTCACCATTGCAGCCAGTCGGGGCCGCCGCCCACGCGCTGTTCGCCGGTGACCAGGCGTTCGCCGGCCTGCAGGCCTTCGAGCACCTCGACCTGGTGGCGGCTGCGCGCGCCCAGGCGCAGGCTGCGCGTTTCGGGCTGGCCATCCGCGCCCAGCACGCGCGCGCTGCTGCCCTGGGCGTCGGTGCCGAGCGCCGACAGCGGCACCGCCACGGCGTTTTCGGCGCGCGCGGCGACAAAGACCACCTGCGCCGTCATCTGCGGCATGAGTTCGCCATCCTGGTTATCGACATCGAACAACGCGGTATAGGTCACCGCCTTGATCACCGGTGTGGGCACGGCGCCCGTGGCCGCGCTGGCCGCGGTCTGCGCGGGCGCGGGCAGCACCTGGCGCAGCCGGCTTTGCCAGCGCCGCGCCGCGCCGGTCTCGCTGCCGCCCAGCGTCGTGAAATACACCGGCATGCCGGGCTTGACGCGGCGCACATCGGCTTCGGAGACCTCGGTCCAGACCGTCATGCCCGAGAGATCGGCGATGCGCAGGATGTCGGGCGTCTGGTAGGTGGCATTGAGCGTCTGGCCTTCGCGTGCCGCGACCGACACCACGGTGCCGGCCATGGGCGCATAGATGCGCGTATAGCCCAGCCGCGCGACATCGGCCTGCAGCGTCGCCTGCGTCTGGTCGATCTGCGCCTTGAGATAAGCCATGCGCGCCGCCGTGGCGGCGAATTCGGCTTCGGCATTCTGCAGGTCTTCGAGGCGCGTGGCCTCGTCGGCCGAGAGCTGCTTCTGGCGCTCGAGCTGCTGGCCCGCAAGCCGGTGGTGCGCCTGCTGCTCGGCCAGCTGCGCGCGCAGGCCGGCGAGTTGCGCATGGCCGGCCTCGACGCTCGCCCGCTGCACGCTCGGATCGATCTCCACGAGCAGATCACCCTTGGCCACGGTGTCTCCGGCCGCGACCCTGAGCCGCGTGATCTGGCCCGACACCTGCGCGCCCACATCGACATAGCGGCGCGGCTGCAGCGTGCCAATGGCCGTGACCGAGGACTCGATATCGGCGCGGGCAATGGGTTCGGTGGTGTAGACGATGCGCGTGCGCGTGCTCCACCACAGCGCGGCCACGGCCGCGGCCAGCACGGCCGCCACGATCAGGCCCTTGCGTCCCGCATCCACGCGTTTCATGCATTTCTCCCGCAACACGCGTCAAGCATCCCGGCCCGGCAGCAAAGCAAACAACCCATCTGAATCATCCCGAATGAAAAAAAGCGTGCTGGCCGGGGCGTTCAACGCAACCCGGCCCATGCCAGCGCGATTACCGCCGCCAGCCCCAATGCAAAGGCCGCGCGCGCCGCCTGGCGCGGCGCCGCGCTGATGGCGGCAGCGCTGGCCAGCGCACCCGCCGAAAGAAAGCCCAGCCAAGCCACGCAGCCTACGGCGCTGCCCCAGGCCCAGACGCAGGGCAGCGCCGCGAACGGCGTCAGCGCAAAGCCGAGGCAGCGCAATTGCACTGCCAGCGCCGGCGGCAACTCGTGCGTGCCCGTGAGCTGTTCGTAGTGGCGCTCCTTGGCAAAGGCCAGCGCGGCCATGCCGGCAAAAGACAAGGCCAGCGCCAGCAGCGAAGCAAACCAGGGATTCATGACCGCACCTCCGCGTCGGCCGCCCGCGCCACGCGCCGTGCGGGCTTGGCCGATGCCTTGCGCCGCGCCACCACGCGCCGCGCCCACAGCGCGGCCAGGCCCGTGGCCAGCGCAAACGATTCCACCCCCGCGCTTTCCCAGTCGCCGCGCAGCAGCTGTGCGGGCAGATGGTCGCCCACCGTGACCGCATTGAGCAGCGGCAGCAGCAGGCACAGCGCGCCCAGCAGGCCCAGCTGCTCCTTCCACGCGGCCGCGGGCGCGCGCGCCAGGGCATGCACCAGCGCCAGCGCCCAGACGCCGAAGAACACCGCGAGCTCCCAATCATCGCGATGCGCCAGGCCCAGCGGTACCAGGCGGTTAGCCCAGAGATAGCCAATGCAGCCCAGGCCGAGCCCGGCAATGGCCGCGACATTGGCAGCCTCGATCAAGCGGTAGACGCGCACCGTGGCCGCGCCGAACTCGCCCAGGTGGCGCGTGCGGCGCTTGACGATGAACAGGATCGCGCCCGTGGCCATCATCGCGCTGCCCGCGAGGCCGCAAAGGAAGTAGAGCCACTTGAGCGCGAAGCCGCCGAACTTGACCATGTGCAGTCCGCCCAGCACGGACTGCGCGAGCGCCGCCTTGCCGCCATCGACGCCGCCGGGCTGGCGCAGTTGCAGCAGCTCGCCCGAGGCGGCCGAAAACAGCGCCATGCCGCTGGTCGGGCTCAGGCGCCGCTGCGCAGCCTCGCCCTCGTTCCAGCCGTAGATGCCAATGCGCGCGGCCGCGTCGCCCGGATGGTCGATGACCACGGCGCGCACCGGCTGGCCCATCAGTTGCTGGCCGCGCAGCACGAAGGGCTCGAGATCGGGCACCGCCATGGCGCGTCCCGAGGGTTCCGGCTTGCCCGGCGCCTCGAGCGCGGCCTGGAACGCGATGCGGCCCGCGTCGCCCGCGCCGAACTGCGGGGCCACGGCCGCGGGCAGGAAGGTCGCGCCCGAGATCACGATGCCGGTATAGGCAATCATGAACTGGAACGGCAGCGTCAGCACCGCCGCCGCGTTGTGCGCATCGAGCCAGCTGCGCTGGCCCCGGCCCGTGCGGAAGGTGAAGAAGTCCTGGAAGATGCGCCGGTGCGTGATGACTCCGCTGACCAGCGCCGCCAGCATCGCCAGTGCGGCAATGCCCACGATCCACAGCCCGATCGGGCCCGCATGCAGCTGGTAATGGAAATCGACGAAATGCTGGCCGCCCAGCGTCTGGCGCTGCGGCGCGGTCTCGCTGCCGGCCAGCGGCATGCCGCTGGCCGCATCGAGTTGCGCCGACGCATATTGGCGCCGGCTGTCGAACCAGTAGACGCGCAGCTCGCCCGCGCCCTGCGCATCGGCGGGCCACAGCTCCCACATGCCCGCGCCCGGATGGTGCTGCTGCATGTAGTCGCTGGCCCAGCGCAGGCGCTGCGCCATGGGTGCCGAGGCTGAGCCCGAAGCCGCCTGCGCCGCGGCTTCCTCGGCATGGTGCTCCGGCGTCATCCAGTGCGTGATCGGCTCCGCGAACACCGCCAGCGTACCGGTGAGGAACACCGCAAACAGCAGCCAGGAGAACCAGAGCCCGCACCAGGTATGCAGCCAAGCCTGGGCCTGGCGAAAGCCGCCCTGCCCCGCGCCCGAGGTCGTCTGTGCCTTGGGCATCTCAAGCTCCCGCGCGCTGCAGCAGCGCTGCGGCGGCCAGCAACGCGGCTGCGGGCAGCAGCAAGCCGGCCCAGACCTGGCGCGGCGGCACCGGCGAGAACGCCCAGATCACCGCACCGACGTAGATCACGAAGCCCAGCTGCACGCCCGCCAGCACCGAGTCGGCGCCGGCGGCAAACGCCGTGCCGATGAAAACGCCAAGGGCACTGGCCAGCAGATAGCCGCCCAGCACGGCGGCCAGCACGCGCGACAGCAGGCACATGCCGGAAATGGAGAAAAAGTTCATGCAGAAGTCTGGAAAAAAGCCACCGGTCCGTCTGGATGCCGCTGGGCGGCAGGCAGCTGCTGTCTTCTGAATGAACAGGGAAAAAGCAAAGCTCCAGCGCGCAGGCACGCGCCTCAGGCGCTGACCGCAAGGCAGGCAGCGCGATTATGAATGAGAATTGTTCGCAAAACTAGGCGAACGACGCTGGCGCGGGACGCAGTGGCCGCGCCCCGCGTCATGCGCTCAGAAAAAGGCGCCCTCGCGCGCCAGCAGCCACGCCGGCGCATCCTGCAGCGCCAGCGGCCGCAGGAAACGCGCGATGGCGGCGTAGCCCACCGAGGTCGTGAAGGATGCCGTCGATGCCGGAAACGGGCCGCCATGGTGCTGCGCGGCCGTCACGGCCACGCCCGTGGGCACACCCGAGAAAAGCACCCGGCCCGACACCTGCACCGCCGTGCGCACCAGCGCCAGCTGCGCGGCATCGGGTTGGTCGTCGCCCGATGCAACACCCCACAGCGTGGTCGTCAGCGTGCCGCCAATGGCCTTGAGCACTTGCGCCGCCTGGCCGGCATCGTCGACGCGCACCACCAGCGCCGCGGAGCCGAACACCTCCTCG
Organism: Comamonas antarctica; assembly: GCF_013363755.1. Lineage (NCBI taxonomy): Bacteria > Pseudomonadati > Pseudomonadota > Betaproteobacteria > Burkholderiales > Comamonadaceae > Comamonas > Comamonas antarctica. The sequence continues at coordinate 865,580 of NZ_CP054840.1, read as the reverse complement.
TGCAGCGCGTGCGCGGCAATGAAGTCCGCCGCATCGACCTGCGCCAGAAAGGCATGGGGCGTGCCCTGCGGCCGCTGCCCGTCGACCAGCACCTGCAGCGCCGGGTGCCGGCGCCAGCGCTCGACGCCGCGCTCGAACGCGGCGCGGATGCCGGCATTGAGCATGGCATGCGGAGCGAGGGCGGCCAGGCGGGTGCGCAGCTGCTGCACGAACGCCTCGCCCGGCGCATCCTTGCCCACCACGACCACGCCCGGGCTGGTGCAGAACTGTCCCGCGCCCAGGCAGATGGAGTCCGCCAGCGTCTGCGCCGGCGCGTCCGGGCCGTCCTTCAACGCCGCGGGCAGCACCACCAGCGGATTGACCGAGCCCAGCTCGCCATAGAACGGAATCGGCCGCGCGCGCTCGGCCGCGAGCCGCGACAGCGCCGTGCCGCCCTGGAATGATCCGGTAAAGGCCACGGCCGCAATCGCCGGCGCCTGCACCAGCTGCACGCCCACGGCGGCCGCGCCGCCTTCGACCAGTTGGAACACGCCCGCGGGCAGGCCGCACTGCGCCACGACCGCGGCCGCGATAGCCGCCACATCGCGCGACAGTTGCGGGTGCCCGGGGTGGGCCTTGAGCACCACCGGGCAACCCGCGGCCCAGGCGCTGGCGCTGTCGCCGCCCAGCACCGAGAACGCAAACGGAAAGTTGCTCGCGGCAAACACCGCCACCGGCCCCAGCGGCGCGTGGATGCGCGTGAGGCGAGGACGCCCCGCGGGCGGCGCGCCGGCAATCGCCGGCTCGTCGAGAAACGCCTGCGCCGCACCGTCTTCGAGCGCCGTGGCAAAGCCGCGCAGCTGGAACGCGGTGCGCGCCAGCTCGCCTTCGAGCCGGGGCAGGCCCAGCGCGGTTTCACGGTCGGCCACGGGCAGCAAGGCGGCGGCGTTGTTCGCCAACGCCTCGGCCAAAGCGCGCAGGAAACCCGCACGCACGGGCGCCGAAGTGGCGCCAAAGGCGTCGGCCGCGGCAGCTGCGGCGGCAACGGCGGCATCGATCTGTTCAGCCGTGGATTCGGCCCAGGCAGCGCCCTGCGGGGCGCCGGTCAGGGCATCGGTGGATTGCAGCATGTGCTTCTTTCAAATGGAAGGGCGCCCCGCGGGGCGCCCGATGGCAATGGGCGGCGGCCGCTTATTCGGGTTCGATGCCGGCGGTCTTGATGATCTTGCCCCAGCGCTCGTACTCGGCGATCTGGAAGCGGTTCATTTCCTCGGGCGTGGACAGCGTGGTCTCCATGCCCGACTGCTGCGCGACGCTGCGCACCGAGGCCGTCTGCATCGCGTTGCGCATCAGCGCGTTGAGCTTGTTCACCACCGGCGCGGGCGTGCCCGCGGGCGCATACAGCGCATTCCAGTAGCCGAATTCATAGCCCGGCAGCGACTCGCTGATCGCCGGCACGCCGGGCATCAGCGACAAGCGGCCCGGGCTGCTCAGGCCCAGCGCCTTGAGCTTGCCGGCCTTGACCTGGGGCACGGTGGTCGCCAGGTCGACGATCATCAGATCGGTCTGGCCCGCGATCAGGTCCATCACCGCCGGCGGGTTGGCGCGGTAGGGCACATAGTTGAACTCGGTGCCCGTCATCTGCTGGAACAGCTCGGTGGCGACCTGCGCCGAGGAACTGCCCGAGCCGTAGTTGAGCTTGCCCGGCTGGCGCTTGGCCAGCGCCACGAGTTCGGCGATGCTGTTCACGCCCAGCTTGGGGTTGACCACCAGCAGCAGCGGGCCCTTGGCCAGCAGCGCCACCGGCGCGAAGTCCTTGAGCGGGTCATAGGCCAGCTTCTTGAGCAGGTGCGGGTTGGCCGACTGCGTGGTGTTGGTGGTCATGAAGACCGTGTAGCCGTCGGGCTGGGCGCGCGCCACATGCTGGGCCGCGATGCCGCCAAAAGCACCCGCGCGGTTGTCGACGATCACCGATTGCCCGGTTTCCTTGCCGACTTCGGCGGCCACGGCGCGCGCCAGGCCGTCGGTGGCGCTGCCCGGCGTCGAGCCGACCACGATGGTGATCGGGCGGGCGGGAAAGCTGTGGGCGGCTGAGCTCTGGGCGGCTGAGCTCTGGGCGGAAGCAATGGAACACAGCGGCGAAAGCAGTGCGAGGGCCAGGAGGGTGCGGCGCGTTGGCATGGTTTGTCTGTCCTTAATAGTTATCGGTCGCTCACGGGAAGCACCGCAGCGCCGGGCAGGAGCCGGGCGCTGCGGCCACAGGCTTACGCCTTCCAGCCGGACAGCAGCGTCTCGAGCTGCTGCTGCTGCGCGGCGCTCAGCGGCCAGGCCGAGGGCGCGCGCGTCGCGCCGCAGTCGTTGCCCATCCACTGCAGCGCGGCCTTGACCACGGTGACGTTGGCGCCGTTGTTCTCCTGGGCGCGCAGTTCCTCGAAAGGCAGCATCTGGCCGATCAGGCGCATGGCCAGCGCGTAGTCGGACTGCTCCAGCGCGTTGTAGATGGCCACCGAACGCTCGGGAAACACATTGATCAGCCCCGAGGTGAAGCCGCGCGCGCCCACCGCGTACAAAGGCGGCGCCCAGACTTCGGCCAGGCCGCCGACCCAGGCCAGATTGCGGTCCGCGGTGCGGCGGATGATTTCGGCCAGCACCAGCGGCGTGGGCGAGGCCCACTTCACGCCGACCACTTCGGGAATGCGGCACAGCGCCTCGATCGTCGCCAGGCCGATGTTTTCATTGCGCAGGTACAGCACCAGCGGCAGGCCTTCTGCGGCCTCGGCGATCTGCTGCACATAGGTGACCACGCCGCGCGGCGCGACAAACGGATCCGGCGGCTGGTGCACCATCAGCGCCGCGGCGCCGGCCTTGGCCGAGGCCTTGGCCAGCGCGCGCGCCTCGTGCACGCTGCGGCCCACGCCGCCGAGCAAGGGCACGCGGCCGGCCACGCATTCGGCAGCCACATGCACCATGCGCTCGGCCTCGTGCGCCTGCAGCCCATAGAATTCACTGGTGTTGCCATTGGCCACCAGCACCTGCACGCCGGCATCGACGGCGCGATCGACCACGGGTTGCAGCGGCGCGCTGCAGACGGTGTCGCTGGCATCGAAAGGCGTGACCAGAATCCCCGAAATGCCATCGAGCGCTGTGCGCAGGGCCGGGCCGGTAAATGAAGTCATGTGGGCTCCCAGGAGACTGTTGTTCAAGAACAGTGACTCTAGGAGTGCCGCGCGGCGGCGTCCAATCCAGACATCGGATGCCGCCATTCAATAAATGAATCATGTTTCAACTGACCCAACTCCGATGCTTTGTGGCGGTGGCTTCCGAGCTGCACTTCGGCCGCGCCGCGGCGCTGCTGAACATGACCCAGCCGCCGCTGACGCGGCAGATCCAGCTGCTCGAGCATGAAGTCGGCGTGCAGCTGCTCGAGCGCTCGGGCGGCGCGGTGCGCCTCACCGTGGCCGGCCGCATCTTCCTGCGCGAAGCCGAGGACATCCTGCGGCGCAGCCAGGCGGCAAGCATTGCGGCGCGCCGCGCGATGCAGGCCGAAGCCGGCAGCGTGACGCTGGGCTTCATTCCCGCGGCCAGCTTCACGATACTGCCGCAGCTGCTGGCCTTCATCCGCACGCGCCTGCCCGATGTGCATCTGGTGCTCAGGGAAATGCAGACCGTCGATCAGATCGAGGCCCTGGGCGCCGACCGCATCGACCTGGGCATCGTGCGGCCGTTTGCGCCGCGCAGCTTCAGCGGCGCCGCGCCGCTGCTGCGCGAACCCTTCATGCTGGCCCTGCCCGCGCAGCACCCGCTGGCCGCCGAGGGCGAAGTGCCCTTGTCGGCGCTGCAAGGCCAGCCCTTCATCGAGTTCTGCCCATCGGAGTCACGCTATCTGTACGAGATCGTCGCGGGCCAGCTGCGCGCCCATGGCGTGGCACCCGAGACGGTGCAGACGCTGAGCCATACGCACTCCATCCTGGCGCTGGTCGACGCCAATGTCGGCGTCGCGCTGGTGCCGCGTTCGGCAATGAAGCTGCGTTACGCCAATGTCTGCTTCAAGCCGCTGGCCGGTGTCACCGGGCTCGATGTGGAATTGCATCTGGCCTGGCGCCGCGAAAGCCGCCATGGCGTGGCCAATACGCTGCGCGAAGCGCTGCAGGCCGCGTTTCCGGCAGCTTGTGACCCGCACCAGCGGGCCGGTGAGACATAGTCTGCGTTCGTCCTGAGCTTGCCTGGCCGGCCGCGTCGAAGGATGAACGTCCTGCCCGACAGAGTAATCAACCGCGCTGGATAAACCCATCCAGCAACTGCGCAAACGCCTGCGGCTGTTCGACGCAGCTGATATGCGCGGCGTCGATGCGCGCCAACTCGGCCCCGGGGATGCCCGCGGCAATTTCCTCGGACAGCGCCATGGGCGTGGCGAAATCCAGCGTGCCGCCAATCACCAGCGCCGGGCAGCGGATGCCGGGGTTGGTCGCATGCAGCGCGATGCCGGCCACGGCCGCGCACGCCTGCGCATAGGGTTCGGCCGGAATCCGCACCAGCGCCGCGCGCATCTGCGCCACGCGCGCGGGATGGGCGGCGAGGAATTCGGGCGACAGCCAGCGCTGCAGCGCGCCCTCGGCAATCGCTGCCACGCCCTGCGCGCGCACGGTATCGATGCGGGCCTGCCAGCCCTGGCGCGCCGCGGCATCGTACTGCGCGGCCGAGTTGGCAATCGTGATGGTCTGCACCGCATCGGGGTGCAGCGCGGCCAGCGCCTGCGCCGTCATGCCGCCCATCGACACACCGGCGAAATGCACCGGGCCGCGGCCCAGCGCGGCAATCAGTTCGGCCGCGTCTTGGGCCAGATCGTGCATGCCGAAGGCGGCGTCACTCGCCGGCGACTGCCCATGGCCGCGCTGGTCGTAGCGCACGACGGTGTAGCGGTCCTTGAGCAGTGCCGCGACTTCGTCCCACATATGCAGGTCGCAGCCCAGCGCGTGGCTCAGAACGATGACGGGACCCTGTCCCTCGGTGATGGAATGCAGTGCGGGCATGGCGGCAAACGGAAAATTCAAAATGAAAAAGGCCTGCAAGCAGGCCCGGTGGGAGTCAGGTCAGTCGACCTTGATGTTCGACTCTTTGATCAGCTTGGTCCAGCGCTCGGTCTCGGTCTTGAGGTGCGCCGCCAGTGCCTGCGGCGTGCTGCCGATGGGCTCGGCGCCGATCGCGCTGAAGCGCTTCTTGACGTCGGGATCGTTCATGGCCTCGTTGAGCGTCTTGCCCAGCTTCTCGACGATGGGCGCGGGCGTGCCGGCCGGCATGAAGGTCGCAAACCAGGGCGAGACCTCATAGCCGGGCACGCCGGCTTCGGCCACCGTGGGCACGTCGGGCAGCGAGGGCGAGCGCGTCTTGGTGGTGATCGCAATCGCGCGCAGCTTGCCGGCCTCGATGTGCGGACGCGCCGAGGTGATGCTGTCGAACATGAAGTCCACCTGGCCGCCGAGCATGTCGGTGATGGCCGGGCCGCTGCCGCGGTAGGGCACGTGCAGCATCTTCACGCCGGTCAGCGAGGTGAAGCTGGCGCCCGCGAGGTGGATGGAGGTGCCGTTGCCGGCCGAGGCATAGGTCAGCTTGTCCGGGTTCTGCTTGGCCTTGGCGATCAGGTCCTTGACGGTCTTCACATCGGCTTGCTTGGGGCCGGCGACCAGGATGTTCGGCACCACGGCCAGCAGGCTCACGGGCGCGAAGTCCTTGACCGGGTCGTAGCTGAGCTTGTTGTAGAGCGCGCCATTGGTGGCCATGCCGATCGAGGTGATCATCAGCGTATAGCCGTCGGCCGGCGACTTGGCCACCGCGTCGGCGCCGATGTTGCCGCCCGCGCCGGGCTTGTTCTCGATCACGAAAGGCTGGCCCAGCTTGCGGCCCGCGACCTCGCCCAGCGTGCGCGCGATCGCATCCATGGCGCCGCCCGGCGGGAACGGCACGATCCACTTGATCGGCTTGTCGGGCCAGTTGGCGGCGCTGCCCTGGGCAAAGGTGGGAAGGGCGCAGGCGGCCAGCGCGACGGCGGCCAGCGATTGGATGAGGAATTGGCGTTTCATGTCTTGTCTCCGTTAGCGTTTTGGTGGGGCGAAATCCGGGCCGATGGCTCAGATTGCCGAGGGGTGGCGCGCGAGCGGCGTCACCTGGATATCCATGTACGGGAACAGGGGCAGGCCCTGCAGCAGCTCGTGCAGTTCGTCGTTCGACGCGACGTCGAACACGCTGTAGTTGGCGTATTCGCCGACCACGCGCCAGATCGACTGCCAGCGGCCGTCGCGCTGCAGCTCCTGCGAATAGGCCTTTTCGCGCGCCTTGATATCGTTGACCTGCTCGAGCGGCAGGTCGTGGGGAATGCGCACATCCATGCGGACCAGAAATAGCATTTGTTGTCTCCTTGGAAGCGGGGCCGCAGGCACGTGCCGGCGGCCGAAAAATCTCAGCGGCTGGCCGCGGCCTGGCCCAGGTCCACATGCAGGGGCTGACTGCCCGCCAGCGCGCGGTCGAAGCGGTCGAGCTGGCTCAGCGAGACCGTGAGGCCGTAGCCCGGGCCATCGGGCAGTTGCAGCTCGAAATCGGAAATGGGCATGCGCTGCTCGACGATGTCGTCGACGAGCAGTTGCGGGCCGAACAGCTCGCAGCCATGGTGGGCGCCGGGCAGTGTCGAGAACACATGCGCCGAAGCCGCGCTGCCTATCGAAGTCTCGAGCATGGTGCCGCCATACCAGCCGATATCGGCGGCTTCGGCCACGGCTGCGACCTTGCGCGTGCGCAGCAGGCCGCCATGCTTGGCCACCTTGAGCGAGAACACATGCGCGGCCTGCTCGCGCGCCAGCAGCATCGCGTCCTGCGGCGTGCAGACGGTCTCGTCGGCCATGACCAGCGCGCCGCGCAGCTCCTGCGCGAGCTGGCGCAGCGCCGGCACGTTCCACTTCGCCACGGGCTGCTCGATCAGCGTGACGCCGGCCTCGATCAGCTGCGGCAGGTAGCGGCGCGCGGTGTTGCCGTCCCAGGCCTGGTTCACGTCCACGGTGAGCGTCGCGCTGCCCGGCAGGCCGCGCGCAATGCGCGTCACATGCGCCACGTCGTCTTGCGGCGCGCGCGCGCCGATCTTCATCTTGAAGATCCGGTGGCGGCGCTGCTCCAGGCGCAGCTGCGCTTCCTGCAGGTCGCGCTCGACGTCGCCGCTGGCGAGGGTCCAGGCCAGGGGCAGGCTCTGGTGCAGCTTGCCGCCCAGCAGCTGCCACGCGGGAATGTTCAAGGTGCGGGCGAGCGCGTCGATCAGCGCCATTTCCACGGCCGACTTGGCGAACGCATTGCCCTTGCAGGCCAGGTCCATGCGCGCCAGCACCTGCTCGATGCCGCCCGCGGCCTGGCCCAGCACCGCGGGCGCGAGGTAGTTTTCGATCGCATGCGCGATGCTCTCGGGCGACTCCTCGTTCCACGACGGCCCGCCAATGGTCGCGGCCTCGCCGAAACCGCAGGCGCCGTTGCGCAGCCACAGCTGCACGATGACCGGGCTCTGGCGCTGGATCGAACCAAACGACAGCTTGTGCGGGCGGATGGTGGGGATGTCCAGGATGCGCACCTGGAGGCGCTCGATGGTGAATTCTTGGCTCATGCGGAGGTCTTGTCTGAGGCCGGCCGGGACGAAAAAAGGCCGTTGGAATCGCAGCTTAATGGCGTGCATTCCATCCATCCAATGATTAATATCGGTCTATCCATTCGATGGAATCGAACGTTCTTCTCTTATTCGGGCAAACCCTAGTGGAAATCCGGCAACTGCGCTACTTCCTCGACATCGCCAAAACCGAGCATCTGACGAGCTCGGCCAAGCAGTTGTTCGTCACCCAATCCACGCTGTCGCACGGCCTGCGCCTGCTCGAGGAGGAACTCGGCGTGGCGCTGTTCGAGCGCGTGGGCCGCGGCCTGAAGCTGTCGCAGGCCGGCGTGGTGTTCAAGGACTATGCGGCGCGCGCGCTGCAGGAACTCGAAGCCGGGCGCATGGCGCTGGCCGACCTCGCCAGCCTGCAGGCCGGCCAGCTCACCGTGGGCGTCATCCCGACCTCGCTGCACACGCTGGTGCCCTCGGCGGTGGCGGCATTCAATGCGCGCTACCCCAAGATCCAGGTCGTGCTGCGCGAACTGCTCGCGCCCGAGATCGAGGCCCTGCTGCTCAGCGGCGATCTGGACCTGGGCATGGCTTTCCACCCCGCGGGTGTGGCGGGCGTCGATTCCGAGCCGCTGTTCGAGGAGCACATGCAGTTCGTCGCCCATGCGGACCACCCGCTGGCCGCGCGCGGGCCGCTGAAGCTGCAGCAGTTGCAGGACGTGCCGCTGGCGCTGCTGTCGCGGCGTTTTGCCACGCGCCGGCTGGTCGAGGAGCATCTGCGCGCCGCGGGTGTGCAGCCCAAGGTCATGGTCGAGATGGAATCGGTGCATGCGCTGATCGAAGCCTGCCGCTGCGGCCCGCAACTGGCCTGCATCGTGCCCGAGCGCGCCGCGGCGCTGCACGGCCAGGGGCTCAGCGCGCGCGTGCTCAAGCCCTCGCTGATGCGCACCGCGAGCCTGCTGTGGAATGCGCGCACCTCGCGCAGCGCGGCGGCGCAGGCCTTTGCCGGGCTGCTGACCGAAAGCGTGCAGCGGCAGTGGAGGGCAAACACCAACCACAATGCATAAATCTCATATCTGGATGCAAACAAATCGTTTGCCGCTGGAGTAGCAACCGCCTAGGATCGCCACCAGTCGCTGCCCACCATGCGCAAACCGCAAGCCCGTGGCCGCAGCCCCGTATTCAATGCATCCGAGGAGACAGACATGGCCAGCCAATTCCAGTGGGACGATCCCTTCCAGCTCGACCAGCAACTGACCGAAGACGAGCGCATGGTGCGCGACGCCGCGCGCGACTATTGCCAGGGCCAGCTCGCGCCGCGCGTGCTGGAAATGTTCCGCCATGAAAAGACCGACGTCAGCATCTTCCGCGAGATGGGCGAACTCGGCCTGCTCGGCCCGACCATTCCCACCGCCTACGGCGGCGCGGGCCTGAACTATGTGAGCTACGGCCTGGTGGCGCGCGAGATCGAGCGCATCGACTCGGGCTACCGCTCGATGGCCAGCGTGCAGAGCTCGCTGGTCATGGTGCCGATCAATGAGTTCGGCACCGAGGAACAAAAGCAGAAATACCTGCCCAAGCTGGCCAGCGGCCAGTTCATCGGCTGCTTCGGCCTGACCGAACCCGACCACGGCTCCGACCCGGGCTCGATGGCCACGCGCGCCTACAAGGTCGACGGCGGCTACAAGCTCAAGGGCAGCAAGATGTGGATCACCAACAGCCCCGTGGCCGACGTGTTCGTGGTCTGGGCCAAGGAAGTCTCCGAAGGCGGCGCGGTCGGCCAGATCCGCGGCTTCATCCTGGAAAAGGGCTGGAAGGGCCTGAGCGCGCCGGCCATCCATGGCAAGGTCGGCCTGCGTGCTTCGATCACCGGTGAAATCGTCATGGACGACGTGTTCGTGCCCGAAGAAAACGCCTTCCCCGAAGTGCGCGGCCTCAAGGGTCCGTTCACCTGCCTCAACAGCGCACGCTTCGGCATTGCCTGGGGCGCGATGGGCGCGGCCGAAGCCTGCTGGCACACCGCGCGCCAGTACACGCTGGACCGCAAGCAGTTCGGCCGCCCGCTGGCCGCCAACCAGCTGGTGCAGAAGAAGCTGGCCGACATGCAGACCGAAATCACGCTGGGCCTGCAGGCCGCGCTGCGCGTCGGCCGCATGAAGGACGAACACCAGAACGTGGTCGAGATCACCTCGCTGATCAAGCGCAACAACTGCGGCAAGGCCCTGGACATCGCCCGCCTGGCGCGCGACATGCTGGGCGGCAACGGCATCAGCGACGAATTCGGCGTGGCCCGCCATCTGGTGAACCTCGAAGTGGTCAACACCTACGAAGGCACGCATGACGTGCACGCGCTGATCCTGGGCCGGGCGCAGACCGGCATTGCGGCGTTCGCCAACTGATTGCATTTGGAGGCAGGGGCGTTCATGGTTCGACAAGCTCACCACGAACGGTTTTTCCGTTCGCCCTGAGCCTGCCGAAGGGTGAACGGCCAGGCCTCAAGTCATGGGCCCAAGCCCGTTGCATTCCGTCAAGCCGTCTAGCCCCCTTATGACCCAATCCCCCCCCACCGCCCTCGCCGGCATCAAGGTCCTCGACCTGTCCCGCGTCCTCGCCGGTCCCTGGTGCACGCAGATGCTGGCCGACCTGGGCGCCGATGTCGTCAAGGTCGAACGTCCCGTGGCCGGTGACGACACGCGCCACTGGGGCCCGCCCTTCCTGCGCGATGAAGACGGCAACGACACGCGCGAGGCCAGCTACTTCACCGCCTGCAACCGCAACAAGCGTTCGATCACCGTCGACATGGCCCACCCGCAAGGCCAGGCCTTGCTGCGCCGCATGGCCTGCGAAGCCGATGTCGTGGTCGAGAACTTCAAGGTCGGCGGGCTGCAGCAATATGGCCTGGACTACGACAGCCTCAAGGCCCTCAATCCGCGCCTGATCTACTGCTCGATCACCGGCTTCGGCCAGGATGGTCCTTATGCCGAACGCGCCGGCTACGACCTGATGGTCCAGGCGATGTGCGGGCTGATGAGCATCACCGGCCATGCCGACGGCACGCCCGGCGGCGGGCCGCTCAAGGCCGGCGTCGCCGTCATCGACGTGTTCACCGGCCTCTATGCGAGCAACGCGATTCTCGCCGCCATCAATGCGCGCCATGCCACGGGCCAGGGCCAGTACATCGACATGGCGCTGCTGGATGTGGGCATGGCGGTGCTGGCCAACCAGGCCGCGGGCTTTCTCGCCACCGGCACGGCGCCGGGCCGTGCCGGCAACGTGCATCCGAGCCTTGCGCCCTACCAGGACTTCGCGACGCAGGACGGCAACGTGCTGCTGGCGATCGGCAACGACGGCCAGTTCGCGCGCTTTTGCGCCGCCATTGGCGAACCCGGATGGGCACAGGACGCGCGCTTTGCGACCAATACCGCGCGCGTGCACCACCGCGCCGCGCTGCTGGCGCTGATGGAACCCGTGCTGCGCCAGCGCGGCACCGCGGACTGGATCGCGCTGCTCGAAGACAAGGCCGTGCCCTGCGGCCCGATCAACACCGTGGCCCAGGCCTTTGCCGACCCGCAGGTGCAGGCGCGCGGCGTGCGCATCGAACTGCCGCGCGGCGACGGCCTGCCGGCCGTGGCCGGCGTCGCCAACCCGATGCGCCTGTCGGCGACGCCCGTGGTCTACCACCGCGCGCCGCCCGCATTGGGCCAGCACACCGACGAAGTGCTGGAGCAGTTCGGGCTCGACTCCGCGCGCATCGAGGCGCTGCGCAACGCCGGCGCGATCTGAACGGCCACCGGGCCGGAAATATCCGCGCCCGGTTTTTTTTGGCATGCAGAAAATCCACGTGGATTTGATGCAGGCCAAAACACGCGTATAAATAGCTGACCCCCAGGGAAAATACTGAAGCAATTAACTGTCGCCAATTACTTGTGTTGCCGCCAATCCATTAGCATCCTGTCACGTTGAACAAAATATCTAACGGAGACATTTCAATGCTACGCAAGAGTCTTTTGGCCCTGGGCCTGCTTTCGGTTTTCGGCAGCGCACTTGCCCAATCCGCCTATCCCACCAAGCCCATCAAGCTGCTGGTGCCCTTTGCCGCCGGCGGCACCACCGACCTGATTGCGCGCGTCATTGCCGACCCGCTGGGCCGCGAACTGGGCCAGCCGGTCGTGGTCGAGAACCGCGGCGGTGGCGGCGGCAGCATCGGCGCGGCCGAAACCGCGCGCGCCGCGCCCGATGGCTACAACCTGGGCATCGCCACGGTGTCGACCACCGCCACCAACCCGGCCATCAACCCCAAGATTCCCTACAACGTCGCCACCGACTTCACGCCCGTCATCAACATCGCGGCCACGCCCAACGTCATTGCGGCCAACCCGCAGTTCGCGGGCAAGAATTACGCGCAGTTCCTCGACGAGGTCAAGAAGCACCCCGGCAAGTACTCGTACGCCTCGCCCGGCACCGGCTCGATCACCCATCTGATGATGGAAATGTTCAAGCTGTCGACCGGCACCGACATGATGCACGTGCCCTACCGCGGCTCGGGCCCGGCGCTCAACGACGCCGTTGCCGGGCAAGTGCCGCTGATCTTCGACAACCTGCCCTCGGCCCTGCCCTTCATCAAGGAAAAGCGCCTGGTGGCGCTGGTCGTGGCCGCACCCGAGCGCATTCCCGCGATGCCCGACGTGCCGACCTTCAAGGAAGTCGGCCTCGAGGCGGCCAACCGCATGGCCTATTACGGCATCGTCGGCCCGAAGAACCTGCCCAAGGACATCGTCGACAAGCTCAATGCCGCGACGCGCAAGGTGCTGCAGGACCCGGCCATCCGCAAGCGCATCGAGGAAACCGGCTCCATCATCCAGGCCGGCACACCCGAGAAATTCGCCCAGCAGATGAAGGAAGAGCTCGCCGTCTACAAGGATGTGGTCGTGAAGCAGAAGCTCACCATGGATTGAGCGACGCTTCCATGAAAAAAGCCCCGCAAGCGTCTTGCGGGGCTTTTTTCATTGGGGGACCGTTCAATAGGTTTCGCCGTACTGCAGTTGGCCTGCGGCGCGCGCCTTCTGCATGTCGGCATTCACCTGCTCGCTGCTCAGCGCCTGGCCCTGCGCGGTCTGGGCCGGATACAGATCGGGACGCAACTGGTTCTGGCGCAGGCCGGATTCGCCTTCCATCAGATCGCCATTGGCGCGCGCCTTCTGGAAGTCGGCCTGCACCTGGGCGCGGGTCAGGGTGGAGGTTTCCTGGGCCATGGCGTGGCCGGCCACGGCGGCAGTCAGGGACAGGATCAGGATGGAAGCGCTGCGACGGATGGAAGTCATGGAAGTCTCTCGGATGAGGTGAGAAAAAGGCAGCGGCATGTCTATCGGCTGGTCCGCTGCCTGGCGATGAAGACAATTCTGTGACAAGGAGGCTGTCATGAAGATTGCGCAGACATTACGTTTCTGTCATGTGCGAAATGCCATTAGCCACTACCATTGCCGCCTCCTTCCAGCCCGCCAGCTCCACCCCCATGCGCATATTGATCATTGAAGACGAAATCAAATCCGCGGATTATCTGCAAAAGGGTTTGACAGAATCCGGTTATCAGGTCGAGGTCGCATATAACGGTATTGACGGCCTGCATTTATCCCGGAATTCCGATTTCGACCTGCTGATCCTGGACGTCATGCTGCCCGAACTGGATGGCTGGAGTTTCATCCGGCGCTTGCGTGAAACCCATCAGACGCCGGTCTTGTTCCTGACCGCGCGCGATGCCGTCGAAGACCGCGTCAAAGGGCTCGAACTGGGCGCCGACGATTACCTGGTCAAGCCCTTTTCCTATGCCGAACTGCTGGCGCGCGTGCGCACCCTGCTGCGCCGCACGCCGCTGCGCGAGCCCGAGCTGTTTCGCCTCGCCGACCTGGAAATGGACCTTCTGCGCCGGCGCGTCGCGCGCCGCGGCCAGCGCATAGAGCTCACCAACAAGGAATTCGCGCTGCTGCACCTGTTGCTGCAGCACCAGGGCGAGGTGCTGTCGCGCACGCGCATTGCGTCGCAGGTCTGGGACATGAATTTCGACAGCGACACCAATGTCGTGGACGTGGCGATACGCCGGCTGCGCGCCAAGATCGACGATGCTTATGCCAGCAAGCTGATCCAGACCGTGCGCGGCATGGGCTACCGCATCGAGGCGGATGCGGCATGAGGAAACTCCAGCAGATCAGCCTGCGCCTGCGGCTGGCATCGATGTTTGCGGCCGTCAGCGCCGTCCTGTTCGGCGCCATGGGGTTCTATGCCTATGACGCCCTCAAGACCGAACTCAAGCAGCGCGATGACGAGGCCCTGGTGGCACGCATCGAGCGCATGCGCATTCTTTCTGCCGATCCCGAATATGTCGAGACGCTGAGAAAACATCCCCATCTCTATGCATCGACGCTGGGCAACAAGGAGAACATTCTCTGGATCACCAACGACCGCGGCGAACTGCTGGTCGAGATCAATCCCACGGGCTTGCAGCGCCCGGCTTTTCCCCCGGCCGGCGCGCCCATGCTGTTCGACAACCGGCACGACCACGCGCGGCTGGCCTGGGCCCATGTCGAATGCCCGCCCGGCACGCTGCATGTGATCACCGGCACGCTGCTGAACACGCGCCTGCAGATGCTGGCAGCCTACCGCGCCAACCTGGGCTTTGCCTGGCTGGCGGGCGTGCTGCTGGCCTTTGCGCTGGGCGGGGAAGTGGTGCGCCGCGGCCTGCTGCCGCTGCGCCGCCTCAGCCTGCAGGCCGCGGCCATCCATCCCCAGCAGCTGGGCCTGCGCCTGGACGCGCGCCAGCAGCCGCAGGAGCTGCAGGGGCTGACCAACGCGCTGAACCTGATGCTGGCGCGGCTCGAGGAAGGGTATTCGCGTCTGTCGCGCTTCTCCGAGGATCTGGCGCACGAGATGCGCACGCCGCTCAACAACCTGATGGGGCACAACCAGCAGATGCTCAACCAGCCGCGCAGCGTCGAGGACTACGAGAACCTGCTGGTCTCCAAGCAGGAGGAGTACGAACGCCTGGCGCGCATGATCGACAACATGCTGTTCCTGGCGCGCGCGGAAAAACCCGAGGCCATGCTGCAGCTCAAGCCGCTGGATCTGGCGCTGCTGGGCGGGCGGGTGTGCGACTATTTCGAAGGCATGGCCGAGGAGAGCGGGATGCGGATGCGCAATCTCGCGCAGGGGACGCTGGTCGCAGATTCCGCGCTGCTGGCGCGCGCGCTGGCCAACCTGGTGTCGAATGCCTTGCGCTACGGTGCGGCCGGCAGCACGGTCACGCTGCGCAGCCAGCCGCATGCGCAGGGCCTGGACCTCGAAGTCATCAACCAGGGCGAAGCCATTGGCGCCGAGCACCTGCCGCGGCTGTTTGACCGCTTCTACCGCTGCGATCCGGCACGCGCACAGCCCGGCGACTCGGGCGGCCTCGGCCTGGCCATCGTGCAGTCCATCATGCACATGCACAAGGGCGAGGTGCTGGTGGACAGCCGGCCCGGCGAGACGCGGTTCATTCTGCGCTTCGGTGCCGAGTCGATGGCCTCGGGCGTGGCCTGAAGTCCGTTCGCCCTGATCCTGAGCTTGCCGAAGCATCGAGGGGTCGAGGGATGACGGGCCCGCCTTTCAGCAGGCGCGCGGCGCCCTCCGCCACCTAATCCAGCACCTGGAAATACTGGGCCAGCGGCTCGCGCTGGGTCTGCGTGCCGTTCACGGGCGCCTGCGGGTCGGGCCAGCCGATGGCCATGCCGCAGACCACCACCTCGCTGTCCGGCAGCCCCAGCTGCTGGCGCACGATATCCGGATAGGACGCGAGCGCGCCGATCGCGCACGCGCCCAGGCCTTCGGCATGCGCGGCCATCAGCAGGCCCTGCAGGCACAGCCCCAGGTCCATGAAACCGCCGCTGCCGAAGTCGCGGTCGAGGGTGACCAGCAGCGCCACCGGCGCATCGAAGAAACGGTAGTTGCGCTCGAACTGCTGCTGGCGCGCGGCCGCGTCGCCGCGCGCAATGCCCAGGCTGCGGTACAGCGCCTGCGCCGAGGCCACCTGGCGCTTGCGCAGCTGCATAGGCATGGGCTGGGGAAAGTAGCCGTACTCCTCGCGTTCGGGCTGCTGCGTGCGCACCGCCTCGCACAGCGCCGCGCTCACGCGCGTGCGCGCCTCGCCTTGCAAAGACCAGAAACGCCCGGGCTGGAGATTGGCACCGCTGGGTGCCTGGCGCGCGGTTTCCAGCAGGTTTTCCAGCAGGGGCTGCGGCACCGGGTCGGGCAGGAAGGCGCGCACCGAGCGCCGGCTGCGCGCCAATGCGGCATAGGAAGAGAAGGAAGACGACATGCTGTTCATGGTGTTGCAAAGACCGCAGCGGCACCCAGCCCGCCCGCGCCCGCAATGCTGGCCAGACCCAGGCTGCCCGCGGGTGCCTGCCGGAGCCGGGACAGCACCCGTACCGCGGCAATGGTGCCCGAAGCGCCGATCGGATGGCCGCGGGCCAGGCCGCCGCCCTGCGTGTTGAGAAGTTCGGGGACGATACCGAGCCGGGCGCGGAATTCCAGGCCCTGCACGGCAAAGGCATCGTGCAGCTCCCATATGCCGATGGCGCCTGCGTCCAGCGCCAGCCGGCCCAGCAGCGCGCGAGCGGCGGCCTCGGCGCAGAGCATGGGGTTTTCCGGCGCGCCGCCCCTGCTCACCGCGCCGCGCCACAGCGCCGCGGGCGCGAGCCCCCATTCGCGACAGGCATCGGGCGTGGCCAACAGCAGCAGCGCCGCGCCATCGGCCTTGGGCGAAATGGCGACGGTGCTGATGGCGCAATCGCCGGCGCCCGGCCCTTCGGACAGCGCCGCCACCGGCATGCGCGCCACGCGCTCGGCGCGCAGCGCGCGCGGGTAGGCATCGTGGTCGAGGCCCGCCAGCGCGACGATCTCGCCCGCCAGCGCGCACCGTGCGGCCACGGCCCGCGCATGGCTTTCCAGCGCATAGCCATCCTGCGCCGCCCGCGTGCAGGCGCTGCGCCGCGCGTGGTCGGCCGCGGCCTGGAGCATGTCGGGATCGCGCTCGGGCCAGGGCGCGAAGGCCGGCCGTTCATAGGCCACGGCGGCGTCGCCCGGCAACAGCGGCCGGTGCTGGCGAATGGGCGCGCGGCTCCAGGCTTCGGCGCCGCCCGCGATCACGATGCGCGCCTGGCCCGAGGCCAGCAGCCCGCACGCCAGCGTGATCGCGTCGAGACCCGCGCAGCATTGCGTGTCGACGCTATAAGCCGCGCTGCTTTCGCGCAGCCCCGCGGCCAGCGCCAGCATGCGCGCCGGGTTGCCGCCCGCGCCCAGCGCGTTGCCCAGCACCACCGCATCGACAGCCGCGGCGGGAAGGCCGGCGCGCGCCAGCAGCGCCTGCACCAGCGGCGCCGCCAGTTCATGCGGCTGCAGCCGTGCCAGCGCGCCGCCCACAGGAGCGACTGGCGTGCGCGCCCAGCCGATGACGGGAAGCGCCGGGTTCATGACCATGGCTGCAGCGCCTCGGACCGGGCGTGCAACGCCTGCGCAATCGCGCCATGGTCGGTCTTGCCGCTGGCGGTGAGCGGCCACGCGCCCTGCCAGCGCCACCAGTGGCGCGGCGCCTTGTACGCTTCCAGCGCTTGCCGGCACCACTGCCCGAGCGCGAGCGCATCGGGCAAGGCAGCGGCTTCGCCCGCGGACTGCAGCACCGCATGCACGGCCTGGCCGCGCAGGCCGTCGCTCACGCCATGCAGGCTGGCCGCTGACAGTTGCGGATGGGCCTGCAGCCGCGCTTCGACCTCTTCGGGAAACAGGTTCTTGCCCTGGGTCACGAGCATGCGGTTTTCGCGTCCCAGCAGATGCAGCCGGCCCTGGGCATCGATGCGCCCCATGTCGCGCACCGACAGCCAGTCGCCGCGGCGCAGCGCGGCCGAGCCGTCGGACGCGCCGACATAGTCCATGAACAGCATCGGGCTGCGCACCCAGATCAGCCCGGCCTCGCCCGCGCGGCCCGGCGCGCCGGCCAGCGGATCGGCGCCGATATGCAGCGCGACGTTGCTGAACGGCCGGCCCACCGCCTGCGCCGGCGCCTGCGCGTCGGCCTCCATCCAGGCGATGTAGCTGGCTTCGGAGGCGCCATAGAATTCGACGATGCGCGCGCCGGGAAACATCGCCTGCAGCGCCGGCGTGCGCTCGCGCAGCCAGCGCGCGCCGCTGATCAGCAGCAGCGCCACGCCGGGCACGGGCGGCGTGCCGCGGCGCTGCGCCAGCTCCAGCATCAGCTGCAACTGGCTGGGCACGGCGACCAGCAGCGGAAATTCGCCCGATTGCAGGCGCTCGAGCGCGCGCGGCGCGGAAAATCGTTCCTGGATTTCAACACCCGCGCCGCTCCACAGACCCCAAAGCGCGGCAAACAGAAACAGCGAATGCGACAGCCGCCCGGGCGCGAAGACGCGCTGCGTGGCCGCGGCGCCCAGGTCCTGCGCCGACACGCGAAAGCTTTCGGTCCAGGATCGGTGGTGGCGGCGAAAGCCCTTGGGCAGGCCGCTGCTGCCCGAAGTGAAACCGATATAGAACGGCGTTTCCGGCCCGGGCGCAGGCATGTCGGCTGCAGGCTGCTGCGCGAACTGCGCTGCGATGCTCGCCTGCACTGCTTCGGGCCAGTCGGGGTCGGCCACGGCCGCGCAGCGTCCGCTGGCAATCACCGCGAGAAAATCGACGAGGCGCTCCAGGCCCGACCCGCTGCTGTCCAGCAACACCGTCGCCGGCGCATGCCGCGCCCGCAGCGCCTCGGCCTGGGCCTGCACGCGCGCCTGCAGCTGCGCGAAACTCAGCTGCGCCTGTGCGTTGGCCAGCGCCACGGACTGCGGCTGCACGCGCGCCCAATGGGCCAGCGGCCCATGCACCAGATCGGCGTCGGCCATCAGGCGCTGCGGCCGCCGAAGCGCCAGTCGGGCAGTGCCTTGGCCACGGTATGCACGACCAGCGCGCACAGCACGCACTTGATCAGGTCTCCGGGCACGAACACCAGGTCGCCCCAGAATGCCTGCTGCAGCGGGATCTTGGCGACCAGCACCAGCCCGGCAATGCCGAAGGCATGCAGCACCAGCACGCCGCCCACGGCGGACGCGATCAGCGCGCTGCCGGCGGTACGCAGCGGCGTGGCCTTGGGCAGCAGCGCCATCAGCAAACCGGTGGTGAAGGCGGCTGGGGCAAAGCCCACGAAGTAACCCGCGGTGGGCGACAGGAACACGCCCACTCCGCCGCGCCCGCCGGCCAGCAGCGGCAGGCCCGCGGCCACGGCGACCATGAACAGCAGGATGGCCTGCAGCCCGCGCCATGGTCCCAGCAGGCAGCCGGCCATCATCACGCCCAGCGTCTGCAGCGTGATCGGCACGCCGATCGGCAGGTCGATCTTGGGAATCAGGCCCATCACCGCGATCAGCGCGGCAAACAGGCCCACCAGGGCCATCGATTCGGACTGGCGACGGGAAATCGCATTTTTCATGGGTTTCAATCGGTTGGGTTCAAGGGGAAATCGGTCGTTCAGCCGCCCAGGCGCGCATAGAGCGCGTCGGCCACGCGGCGCGCGGTCTGCAGCATCTGCACCGTGAGCGGCGCAATCAGCCGCAGCCCGCCAGCGTGCCCGGTGCGCAGGCGGTAGGCATCATCGAGCTTCTTCCATTGCACGAAGAAATGCTCGGTGAAGCGCAGCATCAATCCCAGCTGCAGGGAGATGCGCTCGGGCTGCAGGCCCACGCGCGCCAATGGCGCGAGCCAGCGGTCCAGCACGTCCAGCAGGTCCATGGGACGCGTGCTCACGGTGAGCGCCACACCGAGCGTGCAGGCACAGGCCAGCCGCAGCGCGCTCACCGCGGCCAGCGCGGGCCGGCCCATCCACAGATGGAAGAGCGCCACCAGCCCGGCGCCGATCAGCACCGTGAGCATCAGCCGGTGCGCCACGCGCGTGGCCGGACCGAGGCTGATCCACAGCAGCGTGCATGCCACGCCGCAGCCCGCGAGCACCCAGGGGTTGTCGATGAGGAACAGCAGCGTGCCGGCCAGCGCCATGCAGGCCAGCTTGAAGCCGGCCCCGAGCCGATGCAGCCAGGTGGGAAAGTCGCTATAGAGGCTGCCCATGGTGTCAGCCTGCGTAAATGTGCCGCGCCGCGCGCCGCGCATCGACCTCGGCGGCCACCGCGGCTTCGTAGGCGGCGCAGACCTGCTCGCCCGGGCCGTCGGCGCGCACCCGCCCCTGGTCGATCCAGACCACGCGCGCATAGCCGCGCACATGCGCCAGCACGTGGGTCGAGACGATCACCTGCTGCGGCGCCGCCGCGATGTCGTCGGCCAGCTGCGCCTGTCCCGGCAGGTCCAGGCTGGCATAGGGCTCGTCCAGCAGCACGCAGCGCGGCGCGGCCAGCAGCAGCGCCAGCCAGCACACCATCTGGCGCTGGCCCTGGCTCAGGCTGCTGATGGCGCGTTCGGCCCAGTGCGCCAAGCCGCGCTGCGCCAGGAACGCACGCGCCTGCGCCTTTGCCGCGCGCTTGGCCTCGCCGCGCGCCTGCAGGCCCAATGCCAGTTCTTCCTCGACGGTTGGAAAGATGATCTGGTCGTCGGGGTTCTGGAACATCATGCCGACCCAGCGCATGCGCTCGCGTCCGGCCTGGTGCAGGTCCTGGCCGTCAAACAGCACCGACCCCGACGCCGGCGCCTCGAGCCCGCACAGCAGGCGAAACAGGCTGGTTTTGCCCGCGCCGTTATGGCCGATCAAGCCGATGCGCGGCTGGTCGAGGCACAGATCCAGGCCGTCGAACACCGTGGTCTGGCCACGCTGCAGCCGCACCGCGGCCAGCGCGATCCTTGGGACGGCAGCCAGCCCCAGGCCATCACGCGGCGGGGTAGAAAATTCGGACATAGGTCTATGCAAATGGAAAAGGCATTGCTATAGCCAAACAGGCACGGCAATGCAAAAGTGCGCTCATCTTGCACCAAAAAAACGCCTTCTGCACACAACTTCTCGCAAATAACCCAGCCCTCTCGGGTCGCTTCAATTTCTTGTAAAGATGCGCGGACATGGACCACAGATACCGTTTTTTCGCAGCGTTTTGCCGCTTCATCGCTCTACAAACCTGCAACTGCCGGCTTTTCGCATCTCCGTTCACGATGGAGCAGTTGAAGATAGGCGACGAAGCCGACAATCGGCGGCGAAATGCAGCCTCCCAAAGCAAAAGCGCGCCCCGAGGGGCGCGCTGAAGCTCAAGCGTATCGCGGCCTGCAGCCGCGCGGCTCAGAGAATGGTCAGAGCCGGCTCTTCGTACAGCATCTGCTGGATGCGGTTGCCCTCTCCCATGATGGCGACACGGGGCACATGCTGCGCCAGTTCCTTGGCATCGACATACGCATAGGCAATGATGATCACGATGTCGCCCTTTTGCACCAGGCGCGCAGCCGCGCCATTGACGCAGATGACGCCGCTGTCGCGCTCGCCGGCAATGACATAGGTCTCGAAGCGCGCGCCGTTGTTGTTGTTGACCACATGTACCTTCTCGTTGGCGACGATGCCCACGGCGTCCATGAGGTCCTGGTCGATGGTGATCGAGCCGACATAGTTGAGATCGGCCTGGGTGACCTGGGCGCGGTGGATCTTGCTGTTCATCAGCATGCGGAACATGGGCTTACCTCTCGAAGGTGATGTTGTCGATCAGCCGGGTGCGGCCGACATGCACTGCAGCCAGCGCAATGCATTGCAGCGTGTCGTCGGCCAGCGGCAGCAGGTCGGGCCAGGCCAGCAGCTCGAGGTAATCGATGCGGCTGCCGGGAAGATGCTGGGCAATGTGCATGCGTGCGGCGCGCAGCGCGGCATCCGGTCCGAGGCCGTCCTGCACTTGCATGCGGCACAGTTCCAGCGCGGCATGGATGGCCGGCGCCTGCGCGCGTTCCTCGGCGCTCAGGTAGACATTGCGCGAGGACTTGGCCAGGCCGTCGGCCTCGCGCACCACGGGAATCACCGCGATTTCCAGCGGCAGGTTGTAGTCGCGCACGAAGGTCTGGATGATGGCCACCTGCTGCGCATCCTTCTGGCCGAAGAACGCCTGCTGCGGCTGGGCCAGGTTGAACAGCTTGCAGACCACCTGCAGCACGCCGTCGAAATGCCCGGGGCGCGACGCGCCGCACAGCATGTCGGCCTGGCGCCCGGCCACGATCAGCGGGCCTGCGGCATGCGGGTACATCTCCTCGGTGGCAGGCGCGAAGACCGCGTCGACGCCATGCGCTTCGGCGAGCGCGCAGTCGCCCTCGAGGTCGCGCGGATAGGCGTCGAAATCCTCGCCCGGACCGAACTGGCGCGGATTGACGAAGATGCTCATCACCACCAGGTCGCAGTCGCGGCGCGCGGCCTCGACCAGCGCCATGTGGCCGCTGTGCAGCGCGCCCATGGTCGGCACCAGGCCGACGCTCTTGCCGGCGCGGCGCGCATCGGCACGCCAGCGGCGCAGTTCGGCAATGGAAGTCAGTCGTTGCATGGCAGCCAATCTTCAGGGACGGGATTCAGGACGCGGCGGGCACGATGCCGCCGTAGATCCGTTCAAGCACGGAGTCGTCGATGTTGTACGTATGGGCTTCGGCCGGAAACGCACCGCTGCGCACCGCGTCGGCGTAGGCGGCCAGGCCGGCCTGCAGCGGCGTGCCTATATCGGCAAACTGCTGCACGAACTTGGGCACGCGGTGGCTGCCGTAACCGAGCAGGTCGTGGAACACCAGCACCTGGCCGTCGGTACCCGGGCCTGCGCCTATGCCAATGGTTGGAATCGCCAGCTGCGCGCTGATGCGCGTGGCCAGCTGCTGGGGCACGCATTCAAGCACCAGCGCGCAGGCGCCCGCGGCTTCGCAGGCCAGCGCATCGTTCATGATCTGCTGCGCGGCCGCGGTGTCGCGGCCCTGCACCTTGTAGCCGCCGAGCACCGCGGCCGACTGCGGCGTCAGGCCCAGATGGGCAACGACGGGAATGCCCACATGGGTCAGGCGGCGTATCACATCGATCACTTCGCCCGCGCCCTCGACCTTGAGGGCGTCGGCGCCGCTGCGCTGCATCATGTCGACCGCGCAGCGCGTCGTGCTTTCAAGCCCTGCGTGGTAGCTGCCAAACGGCATGTCGACGACGATGCAGGTCGCGGGCGCGCCGCGGCGCGCGGCCTTGGCGTGGTGCACCATGTCGTCGACGGTGACCGGCACCGTGGAGTCATAGCCCAGCACCACCATGCCCAGCGAATCGCCGACCAGAATGGTGTCGGCGCCCGCGGCTTCGGCATAGCGTGCGCCCGGATAGTCGTAGGCGGTGACCATCACGATCTTGCGCTGCTCGCGCTTGAACTGCTGGAACTCGGTAGTCGATTTCATGGCGCTGTCTCGGTGTTCCAGGGCCTGCCGCGCAAGTCCCCGGGTTCTTGTCGTTTTTAGCGCGCCGACCATACCACAGCCGCTTGAAAAGCGTCGCAGCCCATGCAACCACATCCTTCATCAAGCTCTCAAGAAACAGCTTTTTTCAACTAAATCAATGAATTAGAAGGTGGTTGATGTTGGCAAACGGCGACAGAACATTGACCCGTTCGTAGTGAGCCTCCCTGGCCGGGCGCGTCGCACCATGAACGGCCCGTCCTCATGCCTTGAGCGCAGGCCGTTCATCCTTCGACAGGCGCAGGACGAACGGATTTTTGATGCCCGCTGTTCCTTTTTAACGCCTTGTGAGACTTTGTGCTTACCCAGTTCAGGATGAACGGCGCAAACGCCGCTCGCCCCGAGCCTGCGCAAGGGCTAAACGTCGATGGACGTCGCCGAGCCCGCGACCTTGCGCAGCTCGAACTTCTGGATCTTGCCGGTGCTGGTCTTGGGCAGCTCGCCGAACACCACGGCGCGCGGCAGCTTGAAGCCCGCGAGGTGCTTGCGGCAGTGCAGCACGATGTCTTCGGGCGTGGTGCTGGCGCCGGCCTTGAGCTCGACGAACGCGCACGGCGTCTCGCCCCACTTCGCGTCGGGCTTGGCCACCACGGCCGCGGCCAGCACGTCGGGGTGGCGGTAGAGCACGTCCTCGATCTCGATGGACGAGATGTTCTCGCCGCCCGAGATGATGATGTCCTTGCTGCGGTCCTTGATCTTGATATAACCGTCGGGATACTGCACGCCCAGGTCGCCGCTGTGGAACCAGCCGCCCGCGAACGCATCCTGCGTCGCCTTGGCGTTCTTCAGATAGCCCTTCATCGCGATGTTGCCCTTGAACATGA
Organism: Comamonas antarctica; assembly: GCF_013363755.1. NCBI lineage: Bacteria > Pseudomonadati > Pseudomonadota > Betaproteobacteria > Burkholderiales > Comamonadaceae > Comamonas > Comamonas antarctica. The sequence continues at coordinate 841,697 of NZ_CP054840.1, read as the reverse complement.
TCTCGCCCATGGTCTCGCCGTCCTGCGGCACGGGCTGCATGGTCTCGGGATCGAGCACGCGCACGTCGCCTTGCAGGTGAAAGCGCACGCCCTGGCGCGCATTGAGCCGCGCGCGCTCGCCGATGTCCAGCCCGCTCCACCCGGCATGCTGCGGGCAGACCGCGGCCGGGCCGTAGGTCTCGGTGAGTCCATAGACATGGGTCAGGTCGAAGCCCATGCGCTCCATGCCCTCGATCATCGAGGCCGGCGGCGCCGCGCCCGCGACCATGGCCTTGACACCCGGCTGCAGCCCCTCCTTGAGGGCCGCGGGTGCATTGACCAGCATGCCGTGCACGATGGGCGCGCCGCAGTAGTGCGTCACGCCGTGGTCGCGCATGGCGTTGAAGATCGCCTGCGGCTCGACGCGGCGCAGGCAGACGTTCACGGCCGCGCGCAGCGCCAGCGTCCAGGGAAAGCACCAGCCGTTGCAATGGAACATCGGCAGCGTCCAGAGGTAGACCGCATGCTTGGGCATGTCCCACTCCAGCACATTGCTGATGGCGTTGGTGGCCGCGCCGCGGTGGTGGTAGACCACGCCCTTGGGATTGCCCGTGGTGCCGCTGGTGTAGTTGAGCGCGATCGCGTCCCACTCGTCGGCCGGCAGCTGCCATTCGAACTGCGCATCGCCTTCGGCCAGAAACGCCTCATAGTCGATGCCGCCCAGCGCCTGCGACGTCGCGCCATAGAGTTCGTCCTGCACTTCGATGAGCAGTACCTCGCGGTCGGACGCGCGCAGCGCCAGCGCCTTGCCCAGCAGTCCGGCGAACTCGGGATCGACGATCACCGCGCGGGCCTCGCCATGGTCGAGCATGAAGGCAATGGCTTCGGGGTCGAGCCGGGTGTTGAGCGCATTGAGCACCGCGCCGGCCATGGGCACGCCGAAATGCGCCTCGACCATGGGCGGCGTATTGGGCAGCAGCACCGCCACGGTGTCGTTCTTGCCGATGCCGTGGCGCTGCAGCGCGCTGGCCAGCTGGCGGCAGCGCGCATACGTCTGGCCCCAGGTCTGGCGCAGCGCGCCATGCACGATGGCCAGTTGCTCCGGATAGACCTCGGCCGCGCGCGCAATGAAGGAAAGCGGCGTCAGCGGCGCGGTGTTGGCGGCATTGCGGGGAAGATCGCTGTCGAAGATGGAACTCACGGTGGGCATCCTTGGAGGGCGTGGCGCAGCGCGACCCCCGCGCTGCCTGCGTCCACTCTACCCGGCCGGCACGCGCGGCGGAAGGCGGGAAAGCAGCAGGGCTGTCACCCACGTGTTAACCCGATGGGACCACCAGGTTCCGTTGAGACCCGGGCGCGGCGCCGACCATCACAGCTCAGACCCATAAAGACAGGAGACACGATGCAACTCAACCGACGCTGGACGATAGGCGCGCTGGCCGCGCTGGCCCTGGCACAGGGCGTGGCGGCACAGAACAACCGTCCGCTGACCATCGTGGTCGGCGCCACTCCCGGCGGCTCCACCGACACGCTGGCACGCGTGATCGCGCAGTCCATGGGCACGACGCTGGGCCGCACGGTCATCGTCGAGAACAAGCCCGGCGCGGGCGGCAACATCGCCGCGCAGCAGGTCGCCAAGAGCGACCCCAGCGGCAACACCCTGCTGATGAGCTTCACCAGCCACACCATCAACGCCACGCTGTTCAAGAAGCTGCCGTTCGACCCCGTCGCCGACTTCACGCCCATCACCATGGTCGCCCAGGTGCCCAGCGTGCTGGTCGCGCGCAAGAACGCCCCGTTCAACGACATCGCCGGCCTGATCGACTATGCGAAGAAGAACCCGGGCAAGCTGACGTTCGCCATCGGCGGCCAGGGCTCGTCGCTGCACCTTGCGGCCGAGCAGTTCAAGCTGGCCACGCAGACCGACATCGTCAACATCCCGTACAAGGGCACGGGCCCGGCGCTCACCGACCTGCTGTCGGCGAGTACCGTCGACCTGATGTTCGCCAGCACCATCAACGTGCTGCCGCACTACAAGACCGGCAGCCTCAAGTTCCTCGGCGTCAGCAGCCCCAAGCCGCTGCCGCAGTTCGACGGCCTGCCGGCCATCGCCCAGACCGTGCCCGGCTACCACTCGCAGGCCTGGTTCGGCCTGTTCGGCCCGGCGCAGATGCCCAGGGATGTGGTCGACAAGCTCTATGGCGCCATCAAGGTGGCCATTGCCTCGCCCGACTTCCGCAAGCGCATGGAGAGCGAAGCCGCGACGGTGCCGACCATGACGCCCGCGCAGTTCGCCGATTTCATCAAGAAGGATGTGGATTTCTGGGGCGACATCGTGAAGAAATCCGGAGCCACCGTCGAATGACGCCCCAGACCCTTGCCCAGAAGCTCGTGGCGCGCGCCTGCGGCCGGCCGCAGGTCGCGCCCGAGGAGCTCGTGACCTGCCAGGTCGACCTGGCGATGATGCATGACTCGGGCGGCCCGCGCCGCCTCAAGCCCCACCTCGATGCCCTGGGCGTCAAGGTCTGGGACCCGGCAAAGATCGTGGTCGTCACCGACCACTACGTGCCCGCGGCCGATGCCGACAGCGCGCAGATCGTGCGCATCGCGCGCGACTGGGTGCGCGAGCAGGGCATCGCCAACTTCTATGACGAGCAGGGCATCTGCCATGTCGTCACGCCCCAGCACGGCCATATCCGCCCCGGCATGTTTGCCGTCGGCGGCGACAGCCATTCGTGCACCGGAGGCGCATTCGGCGCCTACATGTTCGGCATCGGCGCGACGGAAATGCTCGGCGTCGTGGTCACGGGCGAGATCTGGCTGCGCGTGCCGCACACCATTGCCATGGAATGGACCGGCCGGCTCGGCGCCGGCGTCTGCGCCAAGGACATGATGCTGCACATGTGCACGCGCTTCGGCATGGAGGGCGGCCAGTACGAAGCCATCGAATACTGCGGCGAGGCGGTGCGCGCGTTGTCGATGAACGAGCGCATGACGCTCAGCAACATGACCGCCGAACTCGGCGGCCAGGCCGGCCTGATCGCTCCCGACGAGACCACGCGCGACTGGTTGCTCGCCAGCGGCGTGCCGGCGCAGGAACTGCCGGACTTCACGCACTGGCAGACCGACGCCCAGGCGCCGCTGCTGGCCCGCCACCGGTTTGCCGCCGATGCGCTTGCGCCCCAGGTGTCGGCGCCGGGCTCGCCGGCGCTGGCCGAAGCCGCGAAGGAATGCGGCGAGGAAAAGGTCGACATTGCCTATATCGGCGCCTGCACCGGCGCCAAGCTCGAAGACCTGCGCATGGCCGCCGAAGTGCTCAAGGGCCAGCGCATCGCGCGCGGTGTCGACCTGATGGTGGCGCCCGCGAGCGCCCGGGACCAGCAGGCCGCGCAAGCCGAAGGCACGCTGCAGATCCTGCTGGACGCGGGCGCGCGCCTGCTGCCCAGCAGCTGCGGCGCCTGCGCCGGCTACGGCGCCAACACCTTTGCCGAGAACACCACGGCCATCAGCACCACCGCGCGCAACTTCAAGGGCCGCATGGGCGCGGCGTCGTCGCGCGTGTTCCTGGGCTCGCCCTACACCGTGGCGGCATCGGCGGTGGCCGGCCGCATCACCGACCCCCGGGAGATGCTCGCATGAACGACCTGAACCAGGGCACCTGCTGGGTGTTCGGCAACGACATCAACACCGACTTCCTCGCGCCCGGCAAATACATGAAGTTCGGCATCGAGACCATTGCCCAGCACTGCCTCGAAGATATCGATCCGCGCTTCGCCAGCCAGGTGCGCCCGGGCGACATCCTCATCGGCGGCAGCAACTTCGGCGCCGGCTCGTCGCGCGAGCAGGCCGTCGAGGTGCTGCGCCACCTGGGCGTGCGCTGCGTCATCGCGCCCTCGTTTGCCGGGCTGTTCTACCGCAACGGCTTCAACCTGGGCCTGCCGCTGCTGCTAGGCCCGAAGGCGCCGGCCGCGCCGGCCTGGGGCATCGCGCCGCAGGCGCGCGCCGCATTCGATCTGGACGCAGCCACGCTCTCCGTGCCGCAGCAGGGCATACATCTGCAATGCGCGCCCATTCCCGCCCATCTGCTGGCACTGGTCAACGACGGCGGCCTGGTGCCGCACCTGCGCAAGTGCCTGGCAAACCGAGCCACCCATTCCCAGGAAAACCCATGAACTTCAAGCAACGCCTGCAGCAAAACAAGATCGTCCTGGCCCCGGGCGTGTATGACCCATTCACCGCCTTGCTGGTGCAGCAGGCCGGCCTGGAAGCCTGCTACCTGTCGGGCGCGAGCATTGCCTATACGCGTTTCGGCCGGCCCGACATCGGCTTTCTGAGCCTCGATGACGTGGTCAGCGTGACCGCGCACATCCGCGAGCGCGTGGACCTGCCGCTGATCGTCGATGCCGACACCGGCTTCGGCAACGCGCTCAATGTGCGCCGCACGGTGCAGCATCTGGAGCGCGCGGGCGCGTCGGCCATCCAGCTCGAAGACCAGTCGAGCCCCAAGCGCTGCGGCCACCTGCAGGGCAAGTCGGTGATCAGCACGCCGGAGATGTGCGGCAAGATCCGCGCCGCGGTCGATGCGCGCCGCAACCAGGACACGGTGATCATCGCGCGCACCGATGCGATTGCCACCGAAGGCCTGGACGCGGCCATCGAGCGCGCGGCGCGCTATGCCGAAGCCGGCGCCGACCTGCTGTTCGTCGAAGCCGTGCGCACGCGCGAGCAGATGGACGTGGTGCAGCGCGAACTGGGCCAGCTGTGCCCGCTGATGGCCAATATGGTCGAAGGCGGCATGACGCCGGTGAAGCCGGCCGCCGAACTCGAGGAGATCGGCTACCGCCTGGTGATCTTTCCCGGCGGCACGGTGCGCGCGCTGGCGCACACGCTGCAGGGCTACTTCGCCAGCCTGCACCAGCATGGCACGACGGCGCCCTGGCAAGACCGCATGCTGGGCTTCGACGGCCTGAATGCCGTCATCGGCACGCCCGAGATGCTGGCGCTGGGCGAAACCTACGCCTGAGCCCGCGCTGCGGCGCGTTGCATGCCGCGCATTGCATGCCGCGCGTTGCACGCCGCGCGTTGCACGCCGCGCGCATAATCCCTCGCTACGGCGGCCGCCCGGGCCGCTGCTTCTCCATCCGATGCCCCGCCCGTCCCAGCCGCCGTTGTTCCGCCAGGTCGCCGACACCATCCGCGAGCGATTGCGCGACGGCACCTACCCCGTCGGCATTCCATTGCCCGGCGAGCGCGCGCTGGCCGAAGGCTTCGGCGTGGCGCGCGTCACCGTGCGCTCGGCGCTGGCGCGGCTGCAGGAGGAAGGCCTGGTCACGCGGCTGCGCGGCCAGGGCACGCTGCCCATCGGCCAGGCCATGGCCACCCGGCACCCGAAGCTGCACAACGGCCTGCTCGACAACATCGTGAGCCAGGGACTGCGCACGCGTATCCAGGTGCTGTCGTGCACGCGCCAGGCCTGCGATACGGAGATTGCGCGGCTGCTGCAGCTGCCCCCCGCGGCGCCGGTGCTGTGCATCCAGCGCGTGCGCCGTTCGAGCGGCGCACCGGTCATGTATTCCGAAGTGGTGCTGCCCGAATGCGTCGGTGCCGCCATCGTCCGGCCGCTGCTGGAGGAAATGCCGCTGCTGACGCTGATGGAGCAGGCCGGCTACCCGTTCGACCATGGCGAGCAGGAACTCAGCGCCACGATCGCGCCCGCGCATGTCGCTGCCGCGCTGAGGATCCCCGCGGGCGCGCCGCTGCTGCAGGTACGGCGCGTGGTCTATGACGCGCAAAAGCGTCCCATCCAATACCTGCTGGGTTACTACGCCCCGGAACGCTACCAGTACCGCATGCATGTCTCGCGCAGCGGCAGCGCCAGCAAGGTCTGGATCTCCGAAGGCAGCGGCTGAACGCGCAGCGACCCCGGCCCAGCGCTGTTATGCGCAATCTTTTTATACTTGCGGGCTTTGCCTGAAGCTGGCCGTACCGCGCGGACGCCACAGATCCAGGCCCAGGGTGCCTGCGCCCCGCTCCTTTCCGCGCCCCTGTCCCGCCCCCCGCCATGTCCACAGCCCTCACCGCGCCGCCACGCATCCTCTCCGTCATCCCGCCGATGACGCAGCTCAACACGCCCTACCCCTCGACGGCCTATATCACCGGTTTCCTGCGCTCGCGCGGCCTGCCCGCGGTGCAGGAGGACCTGGCGCTGGCGCTGGTGCTGCGCCTGCTCTCGCCCGAAGGCCTGCAGCAGGTGATCGACCTGGTGCAGGAGCAGTTCGACGCGGACCCCGAGCGCGCGTTCAGCCCCGCGGTGCAGTCCTTCATGGGCCAGCGCGACCGCTACCTGGCGACCATCGGCCGCGTGATCGGCTTCCTGCAGGGCCGCGACAGCACGCTGTCGCACCGCATCGTGAGCCGCCAGTACCTACCCGAAGGCCCGCGTTTCGACGCGCTCGAAGGCTATATCGACGACGGCAGCGGCGATCCGCTGGGCTGGGCGTTCGGCGCGCTGGGCCAGCAGGACCGTGCCAAGCACATTGCCACGCTGTACCTCAACGACGTGGCCGATGTACTGCGCGACGCGGCCGACCCGCGCTTCGAGTTCGTGCGCTACGCCGAATCGCTGGCCGGCAGCCAGGCCAGCTTCGAGCCGCTGGCGCAGGCGCTGGCCGCGCCCATGACGCTGGTCGATGCCACGCTGCACCAGCTCACGCTGGAGGCACTCGAGCGCCACCGGCCCGACGTGGTGCTGCTGTCCGTGCCCTTCCCGGGCTCGGTCTATGCGGCGTTCCGCATTGCCCAGACCATCAAGGCGCATGCGCCCCAGACCCGGCTGGTGCTGGGGGGCGGCTTCGTCAACACCGAACTGCGCGAGCTGACCGAGCCGCGCGTGTTCGATTACTTCGACTTCGTGACGCTGGACGCGGGCGAGCGCCCGCTGCTGGCGCTGCTCGAGCATTTGCAGGGCCAGCGCGGCGCCTCGCGCCTGGTGCGCACCTACCAGCGCGATCCGCAAGGCGTGGTGCGCTACACCAACATGATGGAGGCCGACGTGGCATTTGCCGAGGTCGGCACGCCCACCTGGGACGGCCTGCCGCTGCACAGCTACCTGTCGCTGCTCGACATGCTCAATCCCATGCACCGGCTCTGGAGCGACGGCCGCTGGAACAAGCTCACCGTGGCGCATGGCTGCTACTGGAAGAAGTGCAGCTTCTGCGATGTGAGCCTCGACTACATCGGCCGCTACGAAGGCGCGAGCGCCAGCGTGCTGGCCGACCGCATCGATTCCATCGTCGCCGAGACCGGCCAGACCGGCTTCCATTTCGTTGACGAAGCCGCGCCGCCCAAGGCGCTCAAGGCGCTGGCCCAGGAGCTGCTCGAGCGCGGCACCGACATCAGCTGGTGGGGCAACATCCGTTTCGAGAAGACTTTCAGCCCCGAGCTGTGCAACCTGCTGGCCGACAGCGGATGCATTGCGGTGTCAGGCGGACTCGAAGTCGCGTCCGACCGGCTGCTGGCACTGATGAAAAAAGGCGTGTCGGTCGACCAGGTGGCGCGCGTCACCAAGGCGTTTTCCGAGGCCGGCATCCTGGTGCATGCCTATCTGATGTACGGTTTCCCGACGCAGACCGTGCAGGACACGGTGGATGCGCTCGAATACGTGCGCCAGCTGTTCGAGCATGGCTGCATCCAGAGCGGCTTCTTCCACCGCTTCAGCTGCACCGTGCACTCGCCCGTGGGCCTGAACCCCGAGGAATACGGCATCACGCTCACGCCCATGCCGCCCGTGCAGTTCGCCAAGAACGACATCGGCTTCCACGACCCCAGCGGCGTCGACCACGACGCGCTGGGCGCAGTGCTGAAGAAGGCCATCTACAACTTCATGCACGGCGTGGGTGTCGAGCAGGACGTGCGCAGCTGGTTTCCGTTCAAGGTGCCGAAAACCACCGTGCCGCGCAACAAGATCGAGAAGGCGCTGCGCTTCAAGGGATAGGAGTGCCGGGCACGGGCGCGCCGCCGGCCGCGGCCGGCGCGGTCGCTGCCGGCTGCGCCGCGACGGGCAGCCAGCTGTCGAACCAGTCGAGGCGCCAGGCCAGGAACATCAGCCCCGCGGCCAGCACCAGCGCGCCCACGCCCCACAGGCCCATCCGCGGATCGGCATAGGGGTCGTTCAGCAGCCGCGATGCCTGCACCGGCACCTTGCCGGTCTGCGACAGCGAGCGTCCCAGGCGCAGGTTGATCTTCATGCGGCCGTTGATGGCCCAGCCGCTCGCATCCAGGATCGGACCGAGGCTGCGCTGGCGCAGCTTGAGCCAGGCAATCAGCATGCTCGGGCCGGAAATCGCCATGATGATGCCCAGCAGCGCAATTGGAATCCACGGGCCGAGTTCAATGAACTTGCCGAAGATGCCCACCGCCACCGCGCTCAGGCTGCCCAGCGCCACGCCGATGGCGGCCACGGTGCCGACATCGGTCTTGCGCAGTCCGGGCGTGAGCACCGGCGCGGCCGCGGGGTTGGCGACCAGCGCATGCGCCTGGGTGGACAGGCTCGAGGTCACGCTGGCTTCCTGCGACGCGGCGCGCTTGGCCACCTGCTCCTCGATCATGCGCAGAAACTTCTTGTAGGGCGCGGCAAACGCCTGGCCGATGCTGGTCGGGTTCTCGATGATGCGCGTGATGGTCGCATCCCAGTCGTGGCCGTCGCGGTCATAGAACAGGCCGTTGCGCCCCACGAGCAGGAAATCGACATCGCCCGCGGTGAAGGCCGCGACGATGCTGCGCTTCTTGCCCTCGCGCCGGCATTCGCAATAGGCCAGGTAGACCTTGGCCAGGCCGGCGAGCTTGGCATGCGCGGCCACGTCGGCCACATCGACCGTGAGCTCGCAGCTGCGGCCGTCGAGATACAGCGTGCCGGCCTGGAAGGCCGCGCCCTCGCGGCGGTAGAAGTCGGCAAAATTGACGAAGTTGTTCAGCAGCTTGAGCAGGTCGCGCTGGAAACGGATCAGCTTTTCCAGCTGCACCGCGTACTGGTTGTGCTGCTTTTCCTCGGTATCGCGCGCAATCAGCTGCTGCAGCTCGGCCTCGGCGCCGCCATCCAGCAGTTTCTGCGCCTGCGCCGCCGACATGTCGCCCAGCGCCGAGGCCGGATACTCGCCCAGCCACGCCTGGCAGGGCGCGAGCTGGGCCTGCAATGCCTGCCACTGCACGGCATTGAGCGTCTGCACGTCGGCGCCCAGCAGCGGCACCACCACATGGCGGTGGAACTTCTGCATGGCCTCGCTCCATGCCGGGTTCAGCCCTTGCACCAGCGGCAGCGCGCCGCCCGCGACGATGGGCGCCAGCGGCAGTGCGGCAATCGAATCGCTGCGGCTGCTCAGCAGGTCCTGGCCCAGCGCCGCATAGCCTTCGGCGCTCGGGCGCAGCGGCACCAGTGCCGTGGCATCGAACGCCGCCAGGCGCGTGCGCGCAAAGAAATCCTCGATCTTGTCCTGCACCGCATTCAGCGCCTGCGCCGCCGCCATGGCCGCGTCGCGCTGCGTCAGCACGCAGTCATGCGCCAGTGCCTGCTCGTGCCAGGCATGGATGGCGCGCACGTCGGCAAAGTACGCATCCAGCGCGGCCTGCCCCATGCCCGGCTTGCCATCAACGCCCTGGCTTTCGCCATAGAGCGCCATGATGCGGCGCACCAGTTCGCTCAGCAGCGGGGCATCGGGCAGGGTGTCCGGGTTGATCAGGCCGTCGCCATTGAACGGCATGGCATTCAAGGCCTTCAGGCGGTTCTGCACCTCGGCCAGCGTCAGCCCGTCTTCGCCCTCGCGTCCGGCCCAGCGCAGGATGCGTTCGGCTTCGGCATGCAGCGCCATGCCGTCCTCGGTATCGGTGCGCAGGCTCGCGAGCTGCAGCGCATCGCTGCCGCTGGTCAGCACCTCGAGATCGCTGACCTGGGCCGCGGCCCACTGGCAGGCGGCCACCAGTTCCGGCGCGCGGATGCGGCCGTCCTTGTCCTGGTCGATCAGATCCAGCGTGGCGCAGTCGAATTCGATGCCCCGTGTCGGGCACGCCAGCGCCACCCATAGCTTCTGGTCCAATTCGCCGATGTGGGCGATATCTTCTCCGGTACGGATGGACACCTGGTCCACTCCCCCGGCACGGAAAAACTGCCATGTGTGCTGCTGCATCCGACTCCACGTTCCCGGGCCGCGCCCGTTGCCTTCACTGCCCGCCCGGCCATTGCCGGCGGCGCCGAAACCGGCAAGTGTAAAAGTCAACGGGAGATCGGCGCAAAAACAGGAGATTGGCCCCAGCCCGGCGCGTGGCCACCGCGGGTTTCCCCCAGGTTTGCTTTGGCGCTTAAATACCAGAATCAGCACATTATTGACAGCCAAAGCACCCCATGCTGACCGAAGCCACCGCCAGCCCCCGCGTGCCCCAGGAAAAGCGCTACCTCCAGCTTGCCGGGCTGTTTCGCCACAAGATCGTCACCGGGCAATGGCCCGTGGGCAGCTCGATCCCCACCGTGGAACAACTGGAAGCACTGCACAGCGCCTCGCGCACCACGGTGCGCATGGCGCTGGGCCGGCTGGTCGGCGAAGGCTTGCTCCGGACGCGCAAGCGCGGCGGCACCCAGGTCATGGCCGCGCCGCAGCGCCCGCCGTCGTTCCTGCTGCCCTCACGCTGGAAGGAACTGGTCGTGTTCCATGGCAACACCGGCTACCGCCTGCTGGCCAGCGAGTCCTGCTGCCTGCCCGCCATTCCCGCGGGCCTGGCCAGCGTGCAGGGTGAAATCGCACCGGCCTACCAGCGCCTGCTGGGCCTGCATTGCTGCGGCGACCAGCCGTTCTGCCTGAGCCAGATGTATGTCGAACAGACCCTCTACGAGCGCATCGCGCCGCAGCTGGCGCAGCTGTCCGTGGTCGAGGCGCTGACGCGCGGCCCGCGCCCGCTGGCCACGGCGCGCCAGCGGCTGAGCATTGCACCCGCCGACGAATTGATCGAAACGCACCTGGGCGTGGCGCTCGGCACCCCCTTGCTTCAGGCACTGCGCTGGGCCTGCGACCGCAAGGGCCAGATCGTGCACTGGGCGCAGCTGGGCTTTCTCAGCGAATATGCGCACATGGAGATGGATCTGCTGAACTGAAACATCGAGGTTACGGTCTGTGACGGCTGATGCCAACGCTTTCGGCTATGGTGCTTGCAACCCATCACCTTCCAAGGAGTCTTCTACATGCCGCTGCGCACCGCCCCCCTTCTGGTTTCCGCCACCGCCCTCGCCCTGCTCGCGGGCTGCAGCAATATGAACGCCCCCTGGAGCAGCGGCAGCAGCAGTACCGAGCGCGCGCCCGCGCCCAAGCAGATCTGCAACGCCCAGCCGGCGCAAAGCTTCGTCGGCCGCACCAACACCGCGCAAAACCTCGAACAGGCGCGCCAGCGCGCCGGCGCGGGCATGGCCCGCGTGATCCATCCAGGCCAGATGACCACCAAGGAATTCAACGCCGAGCGCCTGAATCTCGAAGTGGATGCCACCGGCCGCATTCTCGCCGTGCGCTGCGGCTGAGCTTCATCCCGGCTCGCCTCTGCGTTCGTGGTGAGCCTGTCGAACCATGAACGGCCTGCCCGCATGCGCTGGTCCAGGCTGTTCACGGTTCGTGCTGAGCCTGCTCACCTCCTCCGTTCGTGGTGAGCTTGCTCACATCCCCCGTTCGTGGTGAGCCTGTCGAACCATGAACGGCCTGCCCGCATGCGCTGGTCCAGGCTGTTCACCGCCTCCCCTCAATCCGCCAGAAACAACTCCTGCAGATCGCTCAGGAAATCAAACCCCAGTTCGGTGGGCGTGATCCGCCCCTGCTCCCGCGTGATCAAGCCCTTGCGCTCGGCGGTTTCCAAGCCCTTGGCAATGCTGCTCAGCGGCAGCCCGGTGCGCTCCATGAAGTCCTGCAGCTTGAAGCCTTCGCGCAGGCGCAGCGCATTGAGCATGTACTCGAAGGGCAGCTCCGCGCGCCGCACCTCGTTGTCCTGCGCCAGCGCATGGCCGGCCAGGGCCTGGTCCATATAGCGCGCCGGATCGCGAAAGCGCACCTGGCGCACCACGCGGTGTGCAAAGCTCAGCTTGCTGTGCGCACCCGCGCCAATGCCCAGGTAATCGCCGAACTGCCAGTAATTGGTGTTGTGGAAGCACGCATGGCCCGGCTGCGCATAGGCCGAGATCTCGTAGCGCTGCATGCCGGCCCGCGCCGTGGTCTCGCTGATGCGGTCGAGCATCGCATACGCGGTGTCGTCCTCGGGAACCACGGGCGGAAACTTGGCGAAATAGGTATTGGGCTCGATGGTCAGGTGGTAGATCGAGATATGCGGCGGCTTGAACGACAGCGCGGTCTGCAGGTCGCGGTCGAGGTCTTCGAGCGTCTGGCCGGGCAAGGCATACATGATGTCGAGATTGAAGGTCTCAAAGGCGCCCGCCGCCTCGGCCACCGCCGCGCGCGCCTGGTCGCCGTCATGCACGCGCCCGAGCGCCTTCAGGAAGCGGTCATCGAAGCTCTGCACGCCAATCGACAAGCGTGTCACGCCCGCCGCGCGGTAGGCGCGGAAGCGGTCCTTCTCGAACGTGCCGGGATTTGCTTCGAGCGTGATCTCGCAGTCGGGCTCCATGCGCACGCGCGCGCGCACCGCGGCGATCAGCCGGTCGATGGCGGCCGGCGAGAACAGGCTGGGCGTGCCCCCGCCCATGAAGATGCTGTGCACCGTGCGGCCCCAGATCAGCGGCAGCGCGGCCTCGAGATCGGCAATCAGCGCGTCGACATAGCGCTGCTCGGGCAGCCCGCCCTGGGCATCGCCCTGGCGCCACTCATGCGAATTGAAGTCGCAGTAAGGGCATTTCTTCAGGCACCACGGCAGGTGGATGTAGAGCGACAGCGGCGGCAGGCTGCCCAGCTGCAGCGTGCCCGGGCGCATGTAATGCTGGATGTCGCGCTGCACTGCCGCAGCGCTGTCGGCCCCTGCGGGCACCGGTTCGATCGGAATCATGCCTGCATCCAGCGTTCGCGCACCAGCGCCAGCATCTGCTGCGTGGCGCGGCCGCGGTGGCTGTGCGCATGCTTGAGCGCGGGCGCCATCTCGGCAAAGGTCTGGCCGAGTTCGGGCAGATACAGCACCGGGTCGAAGCCGAAGCCGTTGCCGCCGCGCGGCTCGGCCGCGATCAGCGCCTGCACCCGGCCCACGGCAATCAGCGGCTCGGGGTCGCGCGCGCTGCGCACACCGACCAGCGTGCTGACCATGGCCGCGCGCCGGTTCTCCACGCCCTGGAGCTGCTCGAGCAGCGCGCGCACATTGTTGGCATCGCTTTTCTCGTAGCCGAACTGCGTGCAGTAATAGGCGGTATCGACGCCCGGCAGTCCGCCGAAGTGGTCGACGCACATGCCGGCATCGTCGGCAATCGCCGGCAGGCCGGTGCGTTCGGCGGCAAAGCGCGCCTTGCTCAAGGCGTTCTCGACAAAGGTGCAATGCGGCTCGGGCGCCTCGCCCTCGAACAGCTCGCCCTGGGAGACGAGTTCCACGCCCAGCGGGGCAAACATGGCTTGCAGCTCGGCGAGCTTGCCGCGGTTGTTGGAGGCTAAGACAATTTTCATCGGTTCAATGGGAGGGCCGCGCCGCGCGCGCCTCCGGTGGCAAAGAGTTTTCAGCGCCGGCGCTCGCCCGGGCGGCGGATGGCGGCATTGATTTCGGCAATGGTGCGCTCGATGGCCGCCTCGCTGAGCTCGTCCTCGGGTAGGGCCGGCACAGGCGGGGCCGGCTCTGGCAGATCCGGCGCGTCGAGTTGCAGCGTCGACTCGAAGGCATCGCCTTCAAGCGCGTCGGTGGAGATACTGTCCGGCGCGGACTGCGCACCGGGCATTTCCCATTCGAGGGCAATTGCGCTGACATTGTCGCTGCTTGCGCCCGTGTGCTGCAGCGCGCGGTCCACCAGCCGTGGCACGCAAAGGGATACTGGATCGTGCGCCAGCAAGGCCAGCAGTTCGGTTTCGCCCAGGGCATCCCACAGCCCGTCCGAGCACAGCAGCAGGCGGTCGCCGCGCGCCAGCGGCCACGGCCCGGCCTGGTCGGAGATCGGCAACGACGGCGAGCCCAGGCAGGTGAACAGCAGATTGCGGTTGACGCTGGCCGGCGGCTGGCCCGAGCGCTCGGCCATGGCGCGGAAGGAATGGTCGCGCGTGCGCGCCAGCAGTGCCCCGGCGCGCGCCAGGTACAGGCGCGAATCGCCGCAGTGGATCCACCAGGCCTGCCCCTGCTGGAGCAGCGCCACGACCAGCGTGGTGCGCGGCGCATCCGCGAGATGGTGCTGCTGCGCATGGCGCAGGATCTGCCGATGGGCATGCAGCAGGGCCTCGGCGAGAAAGCCCGGCGCATCGTCCAGCAGCGGCGTGGCCCGCGCCTGGAACAGCGCACAGACGCTGTTCAGCGCGATCTGCGCCGCGACATCGCCTGCCGCGTGCCCGCCCATGCCGTCGGCCAGCACCAGCAGGCAGGCTTCGCGCGTGTAGCAGTAGCCGATCCGGTCCTCGTTGCGCGCGCGTGCGCCGCGCCGGCTCAGCTGGAATACCGAAAACTTCATGGCGCCGGCGGCGCGCCGCGCGTGGCGCCGATCTTCTGCACGCTCTTGCGCGTATCGCTGACCAGCGCGCCGATCTGCAGGCGCATCTTTTCCGCCACGCTGAGGCGCGTATGGCGGCGCTCGCCCTCGCGGTTGAGTTCCTTTTGCAGCGCGAACACCGACTGCGGCCGCGACAGCGGATCGGGCGCCATGCACCACTCCACGACCTCGATCAGCTTGTCCGAGTAGACCCCGCGCAGCTTGCCCAGCGCCTGGCCGAGCCGGTCCTTTTCCTGGCGCTGCGGCGCCGCGTAGGGCGGCACCCCCTGCATGCAGGCATAGATGCAGGCACCGATCGCGTAGATGTCGGTCCATGGCCCCATGGCCTCGCCGCGGCGGTACATCTCGGGCGCGGCAAAGCCCGGCGTGTACATCGGGCGGATGAAGCTGCCCTCCTTGGACAGCACTTCGCGCGCCGCGCCGAAATCGATCAGCACCGCGCGGTCGTCGTCGGTGATGAAGATGTTGGCCGGCTTGATGTCGAGGTGCAGCATCTTGTGCTGGTGCACGATGCGCAGGCCGCGCAGCACCTCGTCGAACAGCGAGCGGATGGTGGATTCGCGCAGCACCTTGTCGGTCTTGATGCCGCGCGCCGTGAGAATGAACTCCTGCAGGTTCGCACCTTCGAGGTAATTCATGACCATGTAGACGGTCTCGTTCTCGCGGAAGAAATTGAGCACGCTGACCACCGACGGGTGCGACAGCTGGGCCAGCGAACGGCCCTCCTCGAAAAAGCTCTTGAGCCCCAGCCGGTAGAGCGACAGCTTCTCGGGCAGCACCCGCGGCAGGCGTTCGCCCGGCTCGCGCAGCGCCAGCGACGCCGGCAGGTATTCCTTGATGGCCACCTGCTGGCCGCTGCCGTCCAGCGCCAGGTAGACTACGCCGAAGCCGCCCGCCGCGAGCCGCCGCACAATGCGATAGCCCCCTATCACGCTATCAACGGCAAGGGGAGCAGGCTTGTTCTTGGAAGACATTTTTTACGGGTAAACCTCGTGAATGGGGCGGAACCCGGATAATCGACGGATTGCAAGCAACCATCAGAAGTCCAATGTCAGTTTACAGCATGACCGGATACGCCAGCGCCCAGTACGGCGCGACTGCCGAAGGTGCTGAAGCGCCCGCGGGCAACCGGCGGCTCGGCCTGGAGATCCGCTCGGTCAACAGCCGCTTCCTCGACCTGTCGTTCCGCCTGCCCGACGAACTGCGCGCCCACGAGCCGGCCCTGCGCACCCTGCTGACCTCGCGCCTCAAGCGCGGCAAGGTCGAAGTGCGCGCCGCGATCGAATCCGAAGACGGCGGCGCCCTGCCCCAGCCGTCGCCCCAGCAACTGCAGCGCCTGGTCTCGGCGCAAGACACCATCCAGGCCTGGCTGCCCAATGCGCGGCCGCTGAGCGTGTCCGACGCGCTGCGCCTGTGCAGCACGGGCGATGGCGACCGCGCCCAGGACTGGGGCAGCGTGCTGCCCGCGCTGGCCGGCCAGGCGCTCGAAGCCATGGTCCAGGCCCGCGCCCGCGAAGGCGAGCGCCTCGCCGACATGCTGCACGACCGTCTGCAGCAGTTGCGCGCGCTCGCGCAGACCGCCACGCCGCTGATCCCGCAGCTGGTCGAGCAGCAGCGCCAGCGCTTTGTCGAGCGCTGGAAGGAAGCCATGGCGCTGGCCGAGGGCGCGGTCGCGCCCGAAGCCGCCCAGGACCGCGCGCTGACCGAAGCCACGGCGTTTGCCATCCGCATCGACGTTGCCGAGGAAGTCACGCGCCTGGATTCGCACCTCGTTGAAATCGAACGCCTGCTGAAGAAGGGCGGCGAGATCGGCAAGCGCCTGGATTTCCTGATCCAGGAACTGCACCGCGAGGCCAACACCCTGGGCTCCAAGTCCGCGGCGCTCGAACTCACGCGCATCAGCGTCGACATGAAGGTCCTGATCGAGCAGATGCGCGAGCAGGTACAGAACATCGAATAAACATCATCTCAGGGCGCGCAAGCGCCCTTTTTACAAGCCGCCCGAACCGGCGCACCGATTCGCTTATGCAACATCCCGGAAATCTCTTTGTCGTCGCCGCCCCCAGTGGGGCAGGAAAGTCCAGCCTGGTCAAGGCGCTGCGCGAGCTCGACGCCCATGTCTCGCCCTCGGTCTCGCACACCACGCGCGCGCCGCGCGGCCAGGAAAAGCACGGCCGCGAATACTTCTTTGCCTCCGAGCAGGAATTCGACGCCATGGTCGCGAACCACGCCTTCATCGAATGGGCCAATGTCCACGGCAAGCGCTACGGCACCTCCAAGCGGGCGCTGGCCGACCGCCTGGCCGGCGGCGCCGACGTGCTGCTGGAAATCGACTATCAGGGAGCGCTCCAGGTCAAGAAGGCCTTTCCTGAAGCGGTGCTGATCTTCATTCTGCCGCCGAGCTGGGAAGAGCTGCGCGCGCGCCTGGAAAACCGCGGCGAGGACAGCCCCGAGGTCATCGAGTTGCGCCTGAAGAATGCCTCCGAGGAAATGGCGCAGGTGGAAAAGTTCGACTTCGTTATAATCAACGAGTTGTTCGAGACTGCGCTTTTCGACCTGAAAGCGATCATTCACGCCCAGCGACTCAAGTATGCGGCCCAGCGCAGCACGCGCGCCGATACCTTCGAGTCGCTCAATATCACCTGAATTTCCCTGGAGTACCCTGATGGCCCGCATCACCGTTGAAGATTGCCTCGAGCAGATCCCCAATCGCTTCCAGCTCGTCCTGGCCGCGACCTACCGCGCGCGCATGCTGAGCCAAGGCCATACCGCCAAGATCGAAAGCAAGAACAAGCCCGCCGTCACTGCGCTGCGCGAAATCGCCGCCGGCAAGGTCGGCCTGGAAATGCTCAAGAAGGTTCCGGGCTGAGCGGAACATGCCGTAGCGGCGCGCCGTGACGGCAACCGCCGAAATGGCAAGAGAGGCACCGCTTTGCGGTGCTTTTTTTTGTGCAATGCGAAACCCATCAACGAGCGCGCTACATTAAAGGTATGAAAGCGGTCCAGCCCCTGTCACCTGTCCCACACGATTCCTCCCCTGTCACTGCCCCGGCACCAGAGAGCCAGGAAGGCGCGCGCGCCGCTTCGGCAGCCGCCGTTTCCCAGGCCGCGTTCTCTGCGCTGCTCGACAACCTGGGCTATCTGGACAGCGAAAGCATCGAACAGGTGCGCCAGGCCTATCTGTTTGCCGACCATGCCCACACCGGGCAATGGCGCAGCAGCGGCGACCCCTACATCACCCACCCGATTGCGGTGACCTCGCTTTGCGCCTCATGGAAGCTCGATGCCCCGGCGCTGATGGCGGCGCTGATGCACGACGCGATGGAAGACTGCGGCGTCACCAAGAACGACCTGGCCGCGCGTTTCGGCACCCCGGTGGCCGAGCTTGTCGACGGGCTGACCAAGCTCGACAAGCTGCAGTTCAATACCCGCGAGGAAAACCAGGCCGAGTCCTTCCGCAAGATGCTGCTGGCCATGGCGCGCGACGTGCGTGTCATCCTCATCAAGCTCGCCGACCGCACGCACAACATGCGCACGCTGTCCGACATGCCGCGCAGCAAATGGGGCCGCATCGCGTCCGAGACGCTGGAGATCTATGCGCCGATTGCGCACCGCCTGGGCCTGAACCAGACTTACCGCGAGCTGCAGGACCTGTCCTTCCGCCACCTGCATCCGTGGCGCTATTCGACGCTGTCGAAGGCCATTGCCAAGTCGCGCACCCGCCGCCGCGACCTGGTGCAGCGCGTGCAGACCGAAGTCGATGCCGAATTCACGCGCCTGGGCCTGGACGCCCGGCTCGCGGGGCGCGAAAGCACGCTGTATTCGCTGTACCAGCGCATGGAGCGCAACAACCAGAGCTTTGCCAAGGTCACGGATATCTATGGTTTCCGCGTCATCGTGCCCTCGGTCATCGACTGCTACACGGCGCTGGGCGTGCTGCACCAGATGTACAAGCCCGTGCCGGGCAAGTTCAAGGACCATATCGCGATCCCGAAGAACAACGGCTACCAGTCGCTGCACACCACGCTGGTCGGCCCATCGGGCGTGAGCATCGAGTTCCAGATGCGCACCGAGGAGATGCACATCGTCGCCGAGGCCGGCGTAGCCGCGCACTGGCTGTATCAGGCGCAGCAGCGCCCGGGCGATACCGAGCAGATGAGCACGCAGTGGCTGCAGTCGCTGCTCGACATCCAGAACGAGACGCGCGATGCCACCGAGTTCTGGGACCACGTCAAGGTCGACCTGTTCCCCGACGCGGTCTACGTGTTCACACCCAAGAGCGAGATCATGGCCATGCCGCGCGGCGCCACCGTGGTCGACTTCGCCTACGCGATCCACAGCAAGATCGGCAACCATGCCACGGCCGCGCGCATCAACAACGAGGACGTGCCGCTGCGCACCGAACTCAAGAGCGGCGACGTGATCGAGATCATCACGGCCGAAGATGCACGCCCCAATCCCGCCTGGCTGGGCTTCGTGAAGACGGCGCGCGCGCGCTCCAAGATCCGCCACCACCTCAAGACCTCGGCGCAAAGCGAATCCGCAAGCCTGGGCGAGAAGCTGCTGTCGCAGGCACTGCGCGCCGAAGGCATAGAACACCTGCCGCCCCAGGACGATGCCAACCAGGCGCTGTGGGACCGGCTGCTGCAAGACACGGGCAACCGCAGCCGCAGCGAACTCCTGACCGACATCGGCATGGGCCGGCGCATTGCCAGCATGGTTGCGGCGCGCATCATGGTGCTGCTGGGCCGCGACGGCCAGCGGCCCAACGCGGTGCTGCTGAGCCAGGAACGCTATACCGGCGAGGACCGTATCTCCCAGGGCACGGTCACGCTCGACGGCAGCAGCAACGCATCGATCCGCTTCGCCCATTGCTGCCGCCCCGTGCCCGGCGACCCGGTCCTCGGCTATCTGGGCCGCGGCGAAGGCCTGATGGTGCACCACGCGGGCTGCGCCATCGTCAAGCGCCTCTACGAGAAGGATCCCGAGCGCTTCATCCCCGTGGAGTGGGCCGAGGGCCTGAACCAGCTGTTCGACAGCGGCATCCTGGTCACGGTGAAGAACGGCAAGGGCGTGCTGGCGCGTGTAGCCTCCGAGCTGACCGACGCCGAAGTCGACATCCAGCACCTGGAAATGGTCGACGAAGCCCCGATGGGCACGACCGACCTGCGCTTCGTGGTCTCGGTCAAGAACCAGCAACAGGTCGAAGCCGCGCTGCGCAACCTGCGCCGCGCGCCGGTGGTGATCAAGGCCCGACGCATCATGCCGTCAGTGGAATAACACCCCCTGAGGCGCTCCGCGCCTTCCCCCTCTCTCGCTTCGCGGGAGGGGGACGGCAGCCTCGGTGCGGGGCGGCCCTTCCTCGCTGCCCCTTGATCAGGCCGTGCTCATTGCATACGCGGCGAGCAACGCAAGCGCCATATCGCTAATCGTCCGGATAGCGCACCTCCACCACTTCCAGCATGCGCACGCCGCCCGGCGTCTGCAGCGCCACTTCATCGCCCACGCGCGCCTTGAGCAGGGCGCGCGCGACGGGCGAGATCCAGCTGACCTCGCCCTGCGCGCTGTTGGCCTCGTCGATGCCCATGATGGTCACGCTGCGCTCCGTGCCATCGTCCTCGACATAGGTCACGGTCGCGCCAAAGAACACCTGGTCGCTGCCCGCATGCACTGCAGGATCGACCACTTCGGCAATTTCCAGGCGCTTGGTCAGAAAGCGTATGCGCCGGTCGATCTCACGCAGGCGCTTCTTGCCATAGAGATAGTCGCCGTTTTCCGAGCGGTCACCATTGCTGGCCGCCCAATGCACGATCTCGACGATCTGGGGGCGCTCGGTATCGATCAGCGCGAACAGCTCGTCGCGCAGACGCTGGTAGCCCTGGGGCGTGATGTAGTTCTTGCTGCCCGTGGGAATGGGAGGCAGCGCGCCGAGGTCGTCGTCATCGTCATCGCCATCGGATTCTTTGGTGAAAGCCTTGTTCATGCGCCAATCTTCACACCAAATGCACGGCTGCAGACGAAAAAGCCCCGGAACCTTGCAGTTCCGGGGCTTGTCGTTTGGTGCGGCTGGCAGGAATCGAACCCACGACCCCTTGGTTCGTAGCCAAGTACTCTATCCAGCTGAGCTACAGCCGCTAAGCTATCGATTATAGCGCGAAAAATCGACCTCCCGCCAAGAATTCGATTCTTTCAAAATATTTGACGCGTCCGCCGCATTTCAGCGTCGGCAAGTGGACAGGAAAGACACGTCTCCCGGAAACCTGGGATGCCTACGAACGACAGATAGCTAAAATATTTAAAAATAAACCATTTATTAGTAATTAGCTATGACAATCCGTCTTTTTGCCGATCTTCTGCTCGTGCTGACCACGCTGACAAGCGCGCTTTGCGTGGCGCGGGGCTTTCTCACCTCTTCCCCCGATCTGCACCTGAGGGCCGCGCTATTGGCGCTGCTGGGCGGCCTGGTCTGGTTCGCGATGAGCAGGGAAGCGCAAGCCCGGGAGAAAGAAGCCGATGATCCGATGTACTGAAGGCTGCGCAATGCCGGCGCTAGATACGAAAAAGCCCCAGAACATTGCTGTTCTGGGGCTTGTCGTTTGGTGCGGCTGGCAGGAATCGAACCCACGACCCCTTGGTTCGTAGCCAAGTACTCTATCCAGCTGAGCTACAGCCGCATTGGCGGAGAGGGTGGGATTCGAACCCACGGTACCTTGCGGTACGCCTGATTTCGAGTCAGGTACATTCGACCACTCTGCCACCTCTCCTGTGGTGAAGCATCTATTGTAGCACTGTTTTTCAGGGCTTAAGCAAAGTTTGTCCACCCAGATAAGATTTCAGTGCTTCGGGCACGGTCACCGAGCCATCGGCGTTCTGGTAGTTCTCCAGAACAGCGACCAGGCAGCGGCCCACGGCCAGGCCCGAACCGTTCAGGGTGTGCAGCAGTTCGTTCTTGCCCTGGGCGTTCTTGAAGCGCGCCTGCAGGCGCCGCGACTGGAAGGCTTCGCAGTTCGACACCGAGCTGATCTCGCGGTAGTTGCTCTGGCCGGGCAGCCAGACTTCGAGGTCATAGGTCTTGGCGGCGCTGAAACCCATGTCGCCCGTGCACAGGCTCATGACACGGTACGGCAGGCCGAGCTTTTGCAGCACGACTTCGGCATGGCCGGTCATTTCCTCGAGCGCTTCGTAGCTCTTGTCGGGATGCACGATCTGCACCATCTCGACCTTGTCGAACTGGTGCTGGCGGATCATGCCGCGCGTGTCGCGGCCATAGCTGCCGGCTTCGGAGCGAAAGCACGGGCTGTGCGCCGTGAGCTTGATCGGCAGCTCGGCTTCGGCCACGACCTGGTCGCGCACGAAGTTGGTGAGCGGCACTTCGGCCGTGGGAATCAGGTACAGCGCGGCGTGGTCGGGCACCGGCTCGCCATCCTGGCCGCCCTTCTTGGCCGCAAACAGGTCGCCTTCGAACTTGGGCAGCTGGCCCGTGCCCTTGAGCGAATCGGTGTTGACCGCGTACGGCACGTAGCACTCCGTGTAGCCATGCGCTTCGGTCTGCAGGTCGAGCATGAACTGCGCGAGCGCGCGGTGCAGGCGCGCGATCGGGCCCTTCATGACAGTGAAGCGCGAGCCCGAGAGCTTGACGCCCATGTCGAAGTCCAGCCCCAGCGGCGTGCCGACGTCGACATGGTCCCTGGGTTCGAAATCAAAGGTCTTGGGCGTGCCCCAGCGGCGCACTTCGACATTGCCCGACTCGTCGCTGCCCACGGGCACGCTTTCGTGCGGCAGGTTGGGCACGGCCAGCAGCATGGTCTGCAGCTCGCCCTGGATCTGTTCCAGGCGCGTGGCCGAGGTTTCAAGCTCGGCCTTGATCTGTGCGACCTGGGCCTTGGCGGCTTCTGCACCGTCCTTGTCGCCCTTGCCCATCAGCATGCCGACCTGTTTGGACAGCTGGTTGCGCTGTGCCTGCAGTTCCTCGGTGCGCGTCTGCAGACCCTTGCGTTCGGACTCCAGCGACTGGAAAGCCTCCACGTTGAGGAAAGCCTGGGGCTTTTTACGGGTTTCCAGCCGCGCGACGGCGGATTCAAGGTCTTTGCGAAGGAGGAGGATGTCTAGCATAGGCCGCAATTCTAGTGGCCCGCGCCCGCGGCGGCTGAAACCGCGCCAGAGACTGTTGCCGCCAGGTGGCAAGCGCCCTGGCGGCGATCACCGCAGGATCAGTGGCCCGGGCCCAGTTCGGGCGCCTTGCGCACTTCGATCTCGAGGCCCGTCGCGGCGTCGATCTTCAAGCCCTTGGGCAGCGGGAACTTCACGGTTTCCTCGATGCCGTTCATGCTGCGCACCGAGGTCGCGCCCAGCGCCTTGATGCGGTCGATGACCTCGCGCACCAGCACTTCGGGCGCCGAAGCGCCGGCCGTGAGGCCCACGCGCGCAGCGCCCTCGAACCAGGCCGGCTGCAACTCCTGCGCGTTGTCGACCATATAGGCCGGCGTGCCCAGGCGCGCCGCGAGTTCGCGCAGGCGGTTGCTGTTGGAGCTGGTGGGGCTGCCGACGACGATCACCACATCGACCTGCGGGCTCAGCACCTTGACCGCGTCCTGGCGGTTCTGCGTTGCATAGCAGATGTCCTGCTGCTTCGGCACGCGGATCTGCGGAAAGCGCTCGCGCACCGCGGCCATGATGGCCGCCGCGTCGTCGACGCTGAGCGTGGTCTGCGTGACCACGGCCAGCAGTTCGGTCTGCGCCGGCTGGACCTTGGCAACGTCCTCGACTTCCTCGACCAGGTGGATGCCGTGGTCGAGCTGGCCCATCGTGCCTTCGACTTCCGGGTGTCCCTTGTGGCCGATCATGATGAACTCGTAGCCTTCCTTGGCCAGCTTGGCGACCTCGACATGCACCTTGCTGACCAGCGGGCAGGTGGCATCGAAGATCTGGAAACCGCGGCGCTGCGCTTCCTGCTGCACTGCCTGGCTCACGCCATGCGCGGAGAACACCAGCGTCGCGCCCGGCGGCACGTCGTCGAGCTCCTCGATGAAGATCGCGCCCCGGGTCTTGAGGTCGTTGACGACAAAGGTGTTGTGCACGATCTCGTGGCGCACGTAGATCGGCGCGCCGAACTTGGCGATCGCACGCTCGACGATCTCGATCGCCCGGTCGACGCCGGCGCAGAAGCCGCGCGGTTCGGCAAGAACGATTTCCTGGGGCTTGGGCATGGCTCAGAGCACCCCGATGATCTGCACCTCGAAGGTGACGGGCTGGCCGGCCAGCGGGTGGTTGAAGTCGAACAGCACCGCGCCGTCTTCGCGCACGCGCACCACGGCGCCGGCATAGGTGCCCAGGCCGTCGGGCGTGGGAAACTGCACCACGTCGCCAGCAGTGTATTTCTCATGCGGGTCGCCGAGCTCGTTCATGAGCTTGCGCGCCACCCATTGCTGCATGTCGGGGTTGTGCTCGCCAAAGGCTTCGCCCGCGGGCAGTTCGAACGTCGTGCGCACGCCCTCTTCGAGGCCGATCAGGCGCTCCTCCACGGCCGGCGACAGCTCGCCCGCGCCCAGCGACAGCGTCGCGGGCTTTTCGCCAAAAGTGTTGATCACGTCGCCAGCCGGGCCGGCCAGGCGGTAATGAAGGGTCAGAAACGATCCTGCCTGCACCGTGGGGGTGGCGGCCTGCGAAGTGGGGTGTGCGCTAGATGTCATGAAAGTCCCGATAAACTGGGGTGTATTGTAGAAACCCGGCCATGCCCCCACGCGGTGGCTTGTCGATGCCCTTCGAAGGCGCCGCGGTCCAGCGGGCCCGCCAGGAGGTGCCATGCCGCTCAAAGACCTGCCGCGCGATGCCCAGCCGCGCGAGAAACTGCTGGCCCGCGGCCCCGCCGCGCTCGCCGATGCCGAGTTGCTGGCGATTGTGCTGCGCACCGGCACTGCGGGCAAAGGCGTATTGCAGCTCGCGCAGGAGTTGCTTGACCTGCCGCAAGCCGATGCCGCCACTGGAGAGGTGCGCGGCGGCTTTGGCGGCATTGCAGGCCTGCTGCAAGCCTCCCCCCAGGAACTCGCACGCATCAAAGGGCTGGGGCCGGCCAAGCGCGCCCAGCTGCTGGCCGTGCTCGAACTGTCGCGCCGCGCGCTCGCCCAGCGGCTGCGCGAACGCACGGTGTTCGACAGCCCCGAGGCCGTCAAGCACTACCTGCAACTGCATCTCGCGGCCAAGGCCCATGAAGTCTTTGCCGTGCTGTTCCTGGACAACCAGCACCGGCTGATCGCCATGGAGGAAATGTTCCGCGGCACGCTGGCCCAGACCAGCGTCTACCCGCGCGAAGTCGTGCTGCATGCACTGCAGCACCAGGCCGCCGCCGTGGTGCTCGCGCACAACCACCCGAGCGGCGCCGTCCAGGCCAGCCCTGCCGACCTGGCGCTGACGCAGGTGCTGCGCAGCGCGCTGGGACTGGTCGATGTGCGCGTGCTCGACCACATCATCGTCGCGCCGGGTGCGGGGCTGTCGATGGCGGAGCAGGGATTGCTGTGAAGAGCGGGTTGGGCACGATACAAGCAAATAGCTATTTATAAAAATACAACGATAGTTTAAATTAATAACAAGGGAGTGACGGTCACTGCCAACAGACTCTTGTCGAGGAATCACATGCTTCAATCCGCCTTCCAGCTCGTTGCGTTGCGCCGGCTTCCCTGGTCCCGCTTTCACTACGCACGCTGGCAGGCGTGGCTGGCGATTGCGTCGATTGTCACGCTGATGGGATTCGATCCTGGCCTGCGCGTTGAGCTTTTCGGCACGCAGAGCGTGCCAGCCCCGGCGTGGGGCGTGGCGATGGCGTATTCGTGGGTGTGTTCATTGGCCTCGGTATGGATAGGCGTCGGATTCCTGCGCTGGTGGATGCAGCGCGGCGGGCGCTGGGACGGACAAGGCGACCTCTTCAATCTGCTGGTTGCCGCCGAACTGGTGATGAACATGCTTCTCAGCGGCTGGGCGGCAGCCAGCATGCCTATGGTTTGGACAGTGCCCATGGCGCTCTATGCGCTCTGGGTCATCTGCAACGCCCTGTCGGGTGCGATACCCCAGGCCAGCCGGGCTTACAGCCTGGGCGGGCTGTTGCTTGCGACCATGCTGCAGCTGTGCGCCTGCGTTCTGGTCTGGGCAGTGACCAAAATGCTGCTGTCGGTGCCCGGGCTGGTCGTCTTACCTGGTTTGACATGAAGCTTGCGCGCGTGCGCCAAGCCGCGCCGCGTCCCGGACAAAAGCAATCCGCTTCCCAGGGTATGCCGGGGCCCGCGCCGGAGCTTTGCCGTCTTGGGATAAAAACACGCCATGCGCGTGAAATCCCTCCAGGACCTCCAACCCGTCCGCAAAGCCCTTGCGGCCGCGGCGCAGCAGGCCGCGCTGCTGGCGGAGGAGCAGCGCCGCGCGGCGCTGCGCCCGGCCACCGACCGCGCGCTGTTCCTGCAAGCCGTGGGGGCGGTGCAACCGCTGCGCCATGCGCGCAACCGGCTCGAACCGCGGCCCGGCAATGTGCTGCCCGTGCCGCAGCAACGGCTGCTCGATGAGCAGTCGGTATTGCGCGAAGCCATCAGCGACGAGTTCGACGTCAGCACGCTGCTGCTGACAGACGACCAGCTCAGCTACCTGCGCCCCGGCATGGGCACCGACGTGCCGCAGCGGCTGCGCGCCGGGCACTGGAGCATTCAGCGCCAGCTCGATCTGCACGGCCTGCGCACCGACGAGGCGCGCGAGGCGCTGGGGCAATTCATCCGCCATGCCCACCGCGACGGCGCGCGCTGCGTGCGCGTGGTGCATGGCAAGGGCCTGGGCTCGCCGGGGCGCATGCCGGTGCTCAAGGGACGGGTTCACAGCTGGCTGGTGCAAAAGCAGGAGGTGCTGGCCTTCGTGCAGGCGCGGCCCAACGACGGCGGCGCGGGTGCGCTGATCGTGCTGCTGCAACCGTACGTACCGCGCCAGGGGGGGCGCTGAGGGCTCAGGCCGGCAGGCGCTGCAGCGGCATCGCGGGCATGGGCCGGCCATAGATGCGGCGCACGCGGTCGGGCAGTGCCGGATGGGTCGCAAGCCGCTCTGCCCAGCGGCTGCAGCCTTGCACATCGACCAGCAGCATGTGCTGCACCGCGTGATGGTCGAGCGCGTACTGGCCGCGGCGCGCATCGTATCCCGCGGCCTGGCGCTGGCCCATGACCTTGCGCAGCACGCCGCCCAGGCCGTCCTTGCTGCGCGTCCATTGCACGGCGCGCGCATCGGCCAGGTATTCACGCTGGCGCGACACTGCCGCCTTGAGCCAGCGCCCCGCGAGCCAGCCGGCAAAGCCCGCCGCCTTGATGGCCGAGCCAAACCACCACATGGCGCCGCCGCGCCCGCACATGCTTTCGCCGAAGCGGTAGACCAGCTCCAGCCCGTAGACCATGCCGGCCAGTTGCATCTTCAGCCGCGTGTCGCCTTCGTGCAGATGGCTCAGCTCATGCGCGACCATGCCTTGCAGTTCCTCGCGGCTCAGATGGTCCAGTGCGCCTTGCGTCACGGCAATGACTGCGTCGTCTTCGCCCCAGCCCGCGGCAAAGGCATTGATCGCGGCGGTGCGCGGCAGCACCATGGCCCGGGGCGTGGCCATGTGTGCGGCAATGCACAACTCCTGCACCACATTGGCAAAGGCCTGTTCGGCCAGGCTGCGTTCCGGACGCGCCGGACGCGCGCCGATGCGCTCGGCCAGGCGCAGGCCGCCCGCGCGCAAGTGGTCGGTTTCGACCCACCAGCCGCCCAGCACCAGAAACAGCGTCATGCCGATATTCACGGCGGCAAATCCCGCGGGAAACGGCAGGTGGCCACCCAGCAGCCACGACACGCCCAGCCACGCCAGCACCAGCCCGCCATGCACGGCCGCCACCAGCAGCAGCACGGCCAGCGCAAATCCCCAGAGCAGGCGTGCGGTGGCGCTGCGCGCTTGCTCCTGGTGGCGCCAGAATCTCATGCCGGTCTCAGAACCTCAGTTGCGGCACGGCGCGCTCGGCATCGCTGGAAGTGGACTCCAGCATTGCCGCTTGCGCAAAGCCCAGGGGGCGCGCCAGCAGCACGTCGGGAAACTGGCTGGCGGCATTGTTGAACTCGAGCACCTGGTCGTTATAGGCCTGGCGCGCAAAACCGATGCGGTTCTCGGTGCTGGTGATCTCCTCGCTCAGCCGCAGCATATGGGCATCGGCCTTGAGGCCGGGATAGGCTTCGCTGAGCATCATCAACCGGCCGAGCTGGGTGCCCAGCGCCGCTTCGGCTTGCGACAGCGCGCTGATCGCCCTGGCATCGGCAGGATGCGCGCGCGCCTGCTCGGCCGCGCCGGTGGCCGCGCCGCGGGCACGAATCACGGCTTCGAGCGTGGCGGCCTCGTGCGCCATATAGCCGCGTGCGACTTCCACCAGGTTGGGCACCAGATCGTGGCGGCGCTTGAGCTGCACGTCGATCTGCCCGAAAGCGTTGGCAATGCGGTTGCGCGCCACCACCAGGCGGTTATAGGCAGTGACCGTCCAGACCACGACGGCGATGGCGACTGCCAGCAATATCCAGCCGATCACACCCATGAATGCTCCTGAACGCTTGTATCAAATGCTTGGGAACATCATCGTAGCGCAGCTTCGCGACCATACAGGCCCGATTCATCAGAAACACCATAAAAACCGCCGCCAATAAACCAGATAAGGATTATCGAAAGAAAGTTCAATCATTTTTACCGCCGCCCCGGCAAGGCAACGGTTCGGCCGCCTACTTGCAAAGAATGTAGTCAGCCCGACACTCCAAGTGCGGAAAAGCCCAGCATCCAGGAAGTGAATTTTCATCACCGCGCAAAGGAGGCATCTGAAAAACTGCAAGTTTTCCTTCAATTCACAACCAAGGGGAAAATGTCATGAACACGGTATTTGAACGGGTCGCCGAAAAATCCACCAACACTTACCCTCGTGAACTGGCAGAATACCAGCATGAAGGCGTGATAAAGAAATTTCGGAATGAGTGGAATGTCGATGAAAATGAAGCACAGGACATCTTTTCGGAAATGAAGAAATTCCTGTACATTTCCGGGATCGGTCAGCAAAGATTCATCCAGGTGGAGATCGATGAAACGACGCAGATCATCGACAAGATGTGGCATCACTTCATACTTTTCACGGAAGACTACGAAATCTTCAGCAATCGCTTCTTCGGCAAAATGGTGCACCATGCACCTTTCAGCCCCGAACAGCTGGCGCAGGCGATAAAGGACTCCACCAGCCTGGGAATGACGCTCGACGAATACAAGCTCGAGTGCCTTGAGCAGCAACTCAATCTCATCCACTCGGTACTGGGTATCGAGACCGTCAAGAAATGGTATGTGGATTATGCAAATGCATATTCACCGAGCAAAATGAATGCGCTTCAGCGCCCGTTCCATGACGCCGCGGATGATGTTGTACCGCCGCTCGCGCCTGCAGCCGCGGAGAAAATGAGCCCGAGCGAGATGATCCAGGGCATCATTCAACATACCTCGCCATCGATGAATTGCGCATCGCGCTGCGGACGAAGGTGTGGACAACGCTGCAGAAGCTGCAGAAGCTGCAGGCGCTGCGGAAGGTGCAGATAAGTTGGCAGAAGCGATCCCCGAGAACACCGAAGTTTGCGGGGATTGACGCGTATCGTTGGTCGCGACAAACCAGTGCTGCTGCGCCGGCCACGCCAGGCCGGTGCGCGCTCAACCGCCCTGGTTGCGCATCCAGTCGGCAGTGCCCATGAAACTCGTGGAGAGGCGCTGGCGCAGTGCCTCGGGCACGCCGGTTTCGACCATGGCCTGGTCCATGCAGGCCACCCACTGGTCGCGCTCGCGCACGCCGATCGCAAACGGCATGTGGCGCATTTTCAGGCGCGGATGGCCAAAACGGCTTTGGTAATGGTCGGGGCCGCCCATCCAGCCGCAGAGAAACCAGAACAGCTTCTGGCGCGCATTGTCGAGCTCGGAGCCATGGGCGGCGCGCAGTTCGGCATAGCCGGGTTCGAGGTCCATCAGGTCATAGAAGCGGTCGACCAGGCGCTGTATCGCGGACTCGCCGCCGATCCATTCAAAAGGCGTGGCGAACTCGGGTTTTTCTTCAATCTGCATGGCACGCTCGGAAACGAAAACCTGCATTGTCCCGCAGCACGGGACAACCCTTCATTCCGCCGCCTGGCGCAGCGTGGTCATGACGGGCCGGCGCAGCACTTCGCGCAGGCCCCACCAGCCGGCAAGCCAGGCCAGCACCGCGCCGGCCAGCGCGCCGGCGATCGGCACCCAGGGCGAAGCCGTCCAGACGAAATCAAACGCATAGCGCGCCAGCGCCCAGCCGATGGCCATGGCGACGGCGCTGGCGAGGAAACCCGCCAGCAACCCCACGCCCGCGAGCTCGGCACGCTGCACCTGTCGCAGCAGGCGGGCACGCGCCCCGACGGCGCGCATGATCGCGTACTCGCGTGCGCGTTCCTCGCGCGTGGCGGTGACCGCAGCGAACAACACCACCAGGCCCGCGGCCAGCGTGAAGATGAACAGGAACTCGACCGCGCGTATCACCTGGTCGAGCACCTGCTGCACCTGGGCCAGCGTGCTGCCCAGGTCGACGTTGGTGATGTTGGGGAACTGGCGCACCAGCGCGTTGTCGAAGCCCGGCGTCGGCGGCGCGCGGTAGGCCGCAAGATAGGTCACAGGCACATCGGGCAGCTGGTCCACCGGATACATGACGAAGAAGTTGGCGCGCATCGAGCCCCAGTCGACCTTGCGCAGGCTGGTGATGCGGGCTTCGTTTTGCATGCCGCCGATGTCGAAGGTCAGCCGGTCGCCGAGCTGCAGGCCCAGCGTCTCGGCGATGCCTTGCTCGACGCTGATGGCACCGGCTTCGTTGTCCGTCCAGCGGCCCGCGACGATGGCATTGTGCTGCGGCGCCTGCGCGGCCGTCGACAGGTTGAATTCGCGGTCGACCAGGCGCTTGGCGCGGTCCTCGCTGTAGTCGTCGGGATGCACGTCCCGGCCGTTGACCTGTACCAGCCGGCCACGGATCATCGGATACCAGTCGTAGCGCGCGACGCCGTTGTCCTTGAGCTGCTGCTGGAACTCCTGCGACTGGTCCGGCATGATGTTGATGACGAAGCGGTTCGGCGCATCGGGCGGCGAGGCCGCGCGCCAGCTGGCGATCAGGTCGGTGCGCAGCAGCACCAGCAGCACCAGTGCCAGCAGGCCCACGGCCAGGCTGCTGACCTGCAGCACGGCGTAGACCGGGCGTGCCGAGATCTGCCGCGTGGCCAGCACCAGCCAGCGCGGCGCCGTGGCTTCGTTGACCAGGCGGCGCAGCAGCTTCACGGCCAGCCAGGCCAGGCCCGCAAACAGCGCCACCGCGGCGCCAAAGCCGGCCACGGCAATCAGTCCCAGCTTGAGATCGCGGCTCACGGCCAGCAGCAGCGCGGCAAATCCCGCCACGCCCAGCACCAGCACCAGCCATGAGGCCGGCTTGAGCGCACCCAGGTCGCGCCGCATGACGCGCAGCGGCGGCACCTGGGCCAATTGCAGCACCGGCGGCAGGCCGAAGGTAAAGAGCAGCGTCATGCCCATGCCCAGCCCGAACACCACGGGCCACAGGCTCGGGGCCGGCAAGGCCGCATCGACCAGGCCCGCCAGCAGCTGCACGAACACATGGTGCACGCCATAGCCTATGGCCACGCCCAGCGCGCTGGAGAACACACCGACCAGCGCGAACTCGACGGTATACGCGCCCGCAATGCGGCGCTGGCTCTGGCCCAGCACGCGCAGCATGGCCGAGGCATCGAGATGGTCGTTGGCAAAGCCGCGCGCGGCCAGCGCCACGGCCACGGCCGACAGCAGCGCCGCCAGCAGCGCCACCAGGCTCAGGAATTTCTCGGCGCGCGCCAGCGTCTGGCGCATTTCGGGGCGGCCGCTGTCGAGCGACTCGATGCGCAGGCCGTGCAGCTCGCGCGACTGCACCGCGTCTTCGGCCCAGGCCTGGAACTGGCGCACGGCGGTGTCGTTGCCGGCCACGGCCAAGCGGTAGGTCAGGCGGCTCGCGGGCTGGACCAGCGCGGTGGCGGCTAGGTCGGCGTCATTGAGCATCACGCGCGGCGCAAAGCTCATGAAGCCCGCGCCGCGGTCGGGCTCCAGCACCAGGATGCGGCCGATGCGCAGCGTGGCATCGCCCAGCAGCAGCGGGTCGCCGATCTTGAGTGCCAGCGACTCGAGCAGCGGCGCATCGACCCAGACTTCGCCGGGCGCGGGAATCGCGCGCGTGGTTTCGCCGGCCTCGCCGGGTGCATTGGCCACGCGCAGCGCACCGCGCAGCGGGTAGCCCGCGGGCACGCTCTTGAGCGCCACCAGCCGGCTGGCCCCGCCCTGCGCATCGGGCGCGCGGCCCATGGTCGGGAAACTGGTCGTGACCACGGTCTGAAGCTGCAGCTGCCGTGCGCGTTCGGCAAACTGCGCCGGCGGCGGGTTGTCGCTGACCACCACCACGTCACCGCCCAGCAACTGGCGCGCATCGCGCTCGAGCCCGCCCTGGAGCCGGTCGGCAAAGAAACCCACGGCCGTGAGCGCCGCCACGGCCAGCGTCACGGCCACGATCAGCAGGCGCAACTCGCCCGCACGCACGTCGCGCCACAAGGTGCGCCAACCCAAAGCCCAGGCAGATGATCCATTCATGGATGGAACGATAGCGGATTGCCGCGCCTGGCAATCGGTGAAAGACCGCACGGAAATGCGCAGCGCCCGAAAAAAAGCCGCCAGGGCGGACCGTGGCGGCTTCGACTGCGGCGGCAGGCGCGGCAATCAGGTGTTCTTGCTGACCGTGATCGTCGGGAACTTGGCGCTGAAATCCTTGGCCTTGAGCGCGATCTTCACCGCCATGTCGCGCGCCACGCGCTGGTAGATCTGCGCGGCTTCGCTGCCCGGCTCGGCCACCACCGTGGGTTTGCCGCTGTCGGCCTGCTCGCGGATCTGCAGCGACAGCGGCAGCGCGCCCAGGTAGTCGATGCCGTACTCGGCGGCCATCTTCCTGCCGCCCTCGGCGCCGAAGATGTGCTCGACATGGCCGCACTGGGTGCAGACATGGGCGGCCATGTTCTCGACCAGGCCCAGGATGGGCACGCCGACCTTCTCGAACATCTTGATGCCCTTGCGCGCATCGATCAACGCGATGTCCTGCGGCGTGGTGACCACGATGGCGCCCGTCATCGGCACGCGCTGGGCCAGCGTCAGCTGGATGTCACCCGTTCCCGGGGGCATGTCGACCAGCAGGTAGTCGAGGTCTTTCCAGTTGGTCTGGCGCAGCATCTGCTCCAGCGCCTGGGTGGCCATGGGGCCGCGCCAGATCATGGCTTCGTCCTGATTCACGAGGAAACCAATCGACATGACCTGCACGCCGTAGTTCTGGAGCGGCTCCATGGTCTTGCCATCGGCGCTCTCGGGCTTGCCGGTCAGGCCCATCATCATCGGCTGGCTCGGGCCGTAGATGTCGGCGTCGAGCAGGCCCACGCGCGCGCCTTCGGCGGCCAGCGCCAGCGCCAGGTTGGCGGCCGTGGTGCTCTTGCCCACGCCGCCCTTGCCCGAGGAAATGGCCACGATGTTCTTCACCTGGGGCAGCAGTTCCACGCCGCGCTGCACGGCATGCGCCACGACCTTGCTGGAAATGCCCACCGACACATTGTCCACACCCGTCACGGACTTGGCCGCCGAGACGAACTGGCGGCGCAGCTCGGGCACCAGGCTTTTCGCGGGATAACCGAGCTCGACATCGAACGCCACATCGCCAGCGCTGATCTGCAGGTTGCGCACGGCGCGCGTGCTGACGAAATCCTTGCCGGTATGCGGGTCCAGCACGCTGCTGAGCGCCGCCAAAAGCGCTTGTTCTGTGACTGCCATTCTCGATTCACTCCTTTGGGGGATGTCAAGTCTATCGAAGGCACGCTGCCCGCACGAGAAGCAGGACAATGCAGGCTTGGCATTTTTTTCCGCACCGCTACCGACCCGAGGATCCCGTGAAATTCCAGATGGCCCAAAACTCCCTGTTTGCGATCCTGCTGCGCTCGCGCTGGTACCTGAGCTTCGCGCTGGCCGCCGGCGTGACGCTGGTCTGCATGCTGACGCTGCCCGCGCACATCGCCCCGTTTGGCGCGCTCGCGGCCACGCCGCTGTGGGTCGTGGGCGGCATTGCCGCCTGGAGGCAGTTGCGCGCGCCAAGCCCGGCCCAGGTCGAGCGCCTGCTGGCCGAATCCGCCGCCCTGCCCTGGCGCAGCTTTGCGCAGCAGCTCGAAACCGCATGGCGCGCCGAGGGCTACAGCGTGCAGCTGCTGAACCAGGGCGGCGTGGATTTCCGGCTGGAGCGCGCGGGCCAGACCACGCTGGTCAGCGCGAAGCGCTGGAAAGCCGCGCTGCATGGCGTCGAACCGCTGCGCGAGCTCGAAGCCGCGCGCATTCGCGAATCAGCCGCCAAGGCGGTCTACGTCGCCCTGCAACCGCTCGGTGAAAACGCTGCGCTCTATGCGCGCGACCAGCAGTTGGTGGTGCTGGGCGGCGCCGATCTCGCGGCGCTGCTGGCCAAGTCCAGGAACTGAGCCCATACAAACAAATGGTTACAAGGGTTTGACCGGAGTGCAGGCCGCCCCCGGCGGAGCACACTGGGGAGGCCATGACCGAAGCCTTTCCCTCCTTGCCTGACAGCAGCACGCGGACAGGTGTGCCGCCCACCACCGGCTTGCTTCTCACCGGCGGCGGCGCGCGTGCGGCTTATCAGGTCGGCGTGCTCGAAGCCATTGCGCATCTGCGCCGCAGTTGCGGCCGCGGGCATGAGCCCAATCCCTTTCCGATTCTCACCGGCACCTCGGCGGGTGCGCTCAACGCTTGCGCCCTGGCCTGCGGCGCCGACCATTTCGACCTCACGGTACGCCGGATGGCCCATCTCTGGAGCCACCTGCATGCCGAGAACGTCTACCGCGCCGATGCGCTGAGCATGCTGCGCAGCGGCGCGCGCTGGCTGAGCCTGCTGTCGCTGGGCTGGGCGCTGACGCGCTGGCGCACCCTGCGCCCGCGCTCGCTGCTGGACAACGCGCCGCTGGCATCGCTGCTGCAGACCGACCTGGTGCCGCTGGAGCGCCTGCCCGAAGTCATCGCGGGCGGGCACCTGCGCGCGCTGGCCGTCACGGCATCGAGCTACACCTCGGGCGAGCATGTGACCTTCTACGAGACCCAGGCCGAGCTCCAGCCCTGGGTGCGCTCGCAGCGGCGCGCCATCGGCGGCCACATCACGCACGCGCACCTGCTCGCCTCTTCGGCCATTCCCTTCATCTTCCCCGCGACGGCACTGGAAATCGGCAACCATACCGAGTACTTCGGCGACGGCTCGATGCGCCAGACCGCACCGCTGGCGCCCGCCATCCACCTCGGTGCCGACCGGGTGCTGGTGATCGGCGCCGGCCGCATGCAGGGCGCGCAGGAAAGCCCGCCGCGCAGCGCCACCGCCAGCTACCCCACGCTGGCGCAGATCGCCGGGCATACGCTGTCGAACATCTTTCTCGACGCGCTGGCGCTCGACGTCGAGCGCGCGCGGCGCATCAACGGCACGCTGGCCCTGATTCCACCCGACGTGCGCGCGCGCAGCAACCTGCGGCCGCTCGAGCTGCTGGTCATCGCGCCGTCGCAGCGGCTCGACGGCATTGCCGCGCGCCATGTCGCCGACCTGCCGCGCAGCATGCGCAGCCTGCTGGGCGCGCTGGGCGTGACCACCGATGCCAACGACGTGCGCGGCGCCGGCCTGGCCAGCTACCTGCTGTTCGAGCCCGGCTACATCCGCGAGCTGATGGCGCTGGGGCGCAGGGACACACTGGCGCAGCGCGAGGAGGTCATGCGCTTCTTCCAATGGGACCAGCCCGCGCCGGCAGCCGCCGAAAGGCGTGTGGCAGCAGCCTGCGCCTAGGACGCGGGCACGCGCCGCGCCCCAGCCAGGCGCAACCCCACGCGGGCCGCTGCCGGCACAAGCCTCTAAAATCACGGATTCCCCAAGAGAAAGCCGCTTTCGATGTCTGCACGCAAGATCTTCGCCACCACCGCCCTGCCCTACGCCAACGGCAACTTCCATATCGGCCACATCATGGAGTACATCCAGGCCGACATCTGGGTGCGCTTCCAGCGCATGCAGGGCAATGACGTGAACTTCGTCGGTGCCGACGACGCCCATGGCGCGCCGATCATGATTGCTGCCGAGAAGGCCGGCATCACGCCGCAGCAGTTCGTCGCCAACATTGCCGCCGGCCGCAAGCAGTACCTCGACGGCTTCCACATCCAGTTCGACAACTGGCACAACACCGATGGCGAGGAAAACCACGTTCTTGCCAAGCAGATCTATCTGGACCTGAAGGCCGCCGGCTTCATCGACACCAAGGTCATCGAGCAGTTCTTCGATCCCGAGAAGAACATGTTCCTGCCCGACCGCTTCATCAAGGGCGAGTGCCCCAAGTGCCACGCCAAGGACCAGTATGGCGACAACTGCGAGGTCTGCAGCGCGGTCTATGCCCCCACCGACCTGATCAAGCCCTACTCGGCGCTGAGCGGCGCCCAACCGGTGCTCAAGACCTCGGAGCATTTCTTCTTTCGCCTGTCCGATCCGCGCTGCGTCGAGTTCCTGCAGGAATGGACGCAGGACGGCAAGCATGTGCAGCCCGAGGTGGCCAACAAGGTCAAGGAATGGTTCAGCGTGCGCACCAACCCCGACGGCACGACCAGCGAAGGCCTGGGCGACTGGGACATCTCGCGCGATGCACCCTACTTCGGCATCGAGATCCCCGATGCGCCGGGCAAGTACTTCTATGTGTGGCTCGACGCGCCCGTGGGCTACCTGGCCTCGCTGAAGAACCTGCTCGACCGCCGCGGCGAGGACTATGAGGCCTACATGGCCGACGAGCAGCTCGAGCAGTACCACTTCATCGGCAAGGACATCGTCACCTTCCACACGCTGTTCTGGCCGGCGATGCTCAAGTTCAGCGGCCGCAAGACGCCGACGCAGATCTTCGTGCATGGCTTCCTCACCGTGAACAACGGCGAGAAGATGAGCAAGAGCCGCGGCACCGGCCTCGATCCGCTCAAGTACCTGAGCCTGTCCATGAACCCCGAATGGCTGCGCTACTACCTGGCTGCCAAGCTCAGCGGCCGCAATGAAGACATCGACTTCAACCGCGAAGACTTCATGGCGCGCGTCAACAGCGACCTGATCGGCAAGTTCGTCAACATCGCCTCGCGCGCCGCGGGCTTCCTGTCCAAGCGCTTCGATGGCCAGCTCGCCGCCCTGGGCAGCGAAGGCCAGGCGCTGCTGGAGCAGCTGCGCGCCCAGGCGCCGGCCATTGCCGAAGCCTTCGAGAAGCGCGACACCGCGCGCGTGGTGCGCGAGACCATGCTGCTGTGCGACCGCGTCAACGCCTATGTCGATGCCAACAAGCCCTGGGAACTGGCCAAGCTCGAAGGCATGGATGCACGCCTGCAGGAAGTCTGCAGCACCTGCATCGAAGCCTTCCGCCTGCTGGCCATCTATCTCAAACCCGTGCTGCCCGCAGTCGTGCAACAGGTCGAGGCTTTCCTCAACGTCGCGCCGCTGACCTTCGCCGATGCACAGCAACTGCTGGGCGCGGGCCACCGCATCGGCAAGTACGAGCACCTGATGCAGCGCGTCGATGTGAAGCAGCTTGACGCGCTGTTCGAGCCCCCGGCAGCCGCCGAGCCCGCACCCGAGAAGCTCGTGCCCGGCGGCGAGGAAATCGCCGGCACCATCGGCATCGATGACTTTGCCAAGGTCGACCTGCGCATTGCGAAGATCGTCAATTGCGAAGCCGTCGAAGGCTCGACCAAGCTGCTGCGCCTGACGCTCGACGCGGGCGAAGGCCGCACGCGCAATGTGTTCAGCGGCATTGCCAGCCAGTACCAGCCGGCCGACCTGATCGGCAAGCTGACGGTGATGGTGGCCAATCTGGCACCGCGCAAGATGAAGTTCGGCATCTCCGAGGGCATGGTGCTGGCCGCGAGCCATGCCGATGAAAAGGCCCAGCCCGGCATCTACGTGCTGGAGCCGGTCGCGGGCGCTGCCCCAGGCATGCGTATCCACTGAAATGAAGCACCCCCTGAGCGTCTTCGACGCCTCCCCCTCTCAACCTTCGGTGGAGGGGGACGGCAGCCTCGGTGCGGGACGGCCCTTCCTCGCTGCCCCCCGGATTGGGCCGCGTCAGTATCAAAGGCAGCGGGTCAACAAAGGCATCATCGCAGCCAACACCTGATCATCATGACCTTGCGTTGCTGGATTTCGATGAAATGGCGCTGGCTTTGCGCCGGCGGCGCGATCGCGCTGCTCGGCGGCTGCACCGTGGTCACGGTGGCTTCGACCGCGGTGGGCGTCACCGCGGGCGTGGTCGGCCTGGCGGCGGATGCCGCGATCGGCACGGCGCGCATTGCGGGCAAGGGCATCGGCAAGGCCGCCGATGCCATGATGGATGATCCAGCGCCTGCCGCGGACAACAGCGGCGTGAACATCCACTACGACATCCGGCCCGCGCCTTGAGCCGTTTCATGCCGGGTGGCCTGTGGAGCGCACTTCGACAGGCTCAGTGCGAACGGGCTGCAAAGCGCACTTCGACAGGCTCGGTGCCAACGGGTTTTGGCGGGTATCGTCTCAGGCCCCGTCGCGCTGCACCAGGCTGCGGCCCGTGCGCAGCACGCGGCCATCGTCGCCAAACGTCACCGTGAACAGCATCTCGGTGGTTGGCGGGTCGACGTAGCGCCAGTCCCAGTCGGTCTCGCGCTTGCGCTCGTAGGTCATGCGCTTGGCCGGCTTGCCCAGCATGCGCCGCACTTCCTGCTGCGTCATGCCCGCACGGACCTGCTCGAACACGTGCGGCGCGACCACCTGGCGCAAGGCTTTCATCCTGCCGTCCGGGCCGATGGTGATCATGTAGTTCTGGTGGCCTGCGGGCTGGCGGTTGTACTCGAAGGTGCGTGCCCCATCGGCTTCCTGCCAGATGTTCTCCGGCTCGCCAAAGCGGTCGCGCACGTCGGCTTCGGTCGATACATCCTCCTCGAGTTCGCGGATGCGCTGCTGGTCGCAGCCGGCGAGAAACAGCAGGCCGCATGCGGCGGCAAATGCCGCGGCCCAGCGGGTGGCTCGTGTCATGGCAGCTTGTCCCGTAAAATCATGGATTCAGAGAGGTTAACAGTCCATGTCATTCTTCGCCCGCCCCGATTACAAATCCGATACCACCCAGTTCATCGAGCAGCTGCGCGCGCAGAAGCCCGATCTCGAAGAACGCCAGCGCGAAGGCCGCGCCCTGCTTTGGGACAAGGCCGTCGACAGCGAAGTCTGGCAGGAGTACCGCGCCGGCCGCGTGGCGCAAAAGCCCTACGTCTACCAGACCAACGCCTGAGCCGCGCTGACCTGCCGATGCTGTCGTTGCCCGGCCAGCCGGCCCGCGCGCGCCCATGAGCGCCGCCATCGAAACCACGCTGGAGACGACGGGCGCTGCCACCCCGGACGCTGCGGGCCTGGCGCCCGACGGCGTGCTGGACACCGTCGACCGCGTGGCGCTGGCGCGCCTCTACGGCGAGCCGCTGTTCGCGCTGCCCAACGACCTCTACATTCCGCCCGATGCGCTCGAGGTGTTTCTCGAAGCCTTTGAAGGGCCGCTCGATCTGCTGCTCTATCTGATCCGCAAGCAGAACTTCAACATCCTCGACATCCCGATGCTGAGCGTGACGCGCCAGTACCTGCGCTATGTCGAGGAGATCCGCAGCCGCAACCTCGAGCTGGCTGCCGAATACCTGCTGATGGCAGCGATGCTGATCGAGATCAAGTCGCGCATGCTGCTGCCGCCGAAGAAGTCGGCCGACTCCGAGGAGGCCGAGGACCCGCGCGCCGAACTCGTGCGCCGGCTGCTCGAGTACGAGCAGATCAAGCTGTCGGCCGCGCAGCTGGGCCAGCTGCCGCAGCACGGCCGCGATTTCCTCAAGGCGCAGGTGCATATCGAGCAGAGCCTGCAGCCGCGCTTTCCCGACCTGCTGCCGGGCGAACTGCAGCAGGCCTGGCACGACATCCTCAAGCGCGCCACGCTGGTGCAGCACCACCGCATCACGCGCGAGGAATTGAGCGTGCGCGAATACATGAGCCAGATTCTCAAGTCGCTGCAGGGCAAGCGCTTCGTGCCGTTCGAGGACCTGTTCCAGCCCGCGCGCGGCTCGACGGTGCTGGTGGTGACCTTCATTGCACTGCTGGAGCTGGCCAAGGAAACGCTGATCGAGATCACCCAGGCCGAGGCCTTTGCGCCGATCTATGTGCGCCTGGCCTATACCCCGCTCTGACCCGCGGGCCGTTTTTTCACCCCGGAGACTTCCATGCCCCATCTTTACGTCGAATACAGCGCCAACCTGCCCGGCCTGCCCGAGCAGCAGATGCTCACCGAGCTGGTGAGCGCGGTCTGCAGCCATCCGTCCATCGTCGACGAGTTCGATGTCAAGGGCCGGATCGCGGCCACGCAGCAGTACGTGATCGGCACCGGCGCCGGCCCGCGCGGCTTCATCCACGCCGACCTGCGCCTGCTGTCGGGCCGCACGCCCGAAGCCAAGAAGGAGCTGTCGGACCTGATTGCCGAGGTGCTGCGCCGCCTGACGCCGCATCCGATGGGCATGCTGGTGCAGGTCAGCGTCGAGATCACCGACATGGACCGCGCCAGCTACCACAAGAGCAAGCTGTAAGCCACCACGGCCCAGGCGTCCTGCCGCAGGACGCCTGCCGCAGCACGGCTGCCGCAGACGCCGATTGCCGCTACAGTCGGGCAAGCTATGTTGCCCTCTTCCTCCGCCTCCCCTTCCTCCCCCGTTTGCGCAGCGGTCGCCAGCCAGCGCCAGAGCCAATGGCTTCTGGCACTGAGCCTGATCCTGATTGCCTGCAATCTTCGCCCGGTGTTCGGCAGCCTGTCGGTGGTGCTGCCCGACATCATGCGCGACACCGGCCTGAGCGCCGCGGGCGCGAGCCTGCTGACCACGCTGCCCATCGTCTGCCTGGGCCTGTTTGCCGCGCCCACGCCCTGGCTGTCGCGGCGTTTCGGCGCCGAACGCGTGCTGCTGCTGGCCTTGCTGCTGATAGCCGGCGGCACGCTGGCGCGCGCGCTCGGCAGCCTGCCCGGGCTGTTTGCCTCGGCCGTGCTGGCCGGCGCGGGCATTGCCATCGGCAATGTGCTGCTGCCCGGGCTGGTCAAGCGCCACTTTCCCCGGCGCGCGGCCCTGATGACCGGCTTCTATACGCTGGCCATCTGCATTGGCGCGACGATTGCCACCGCCGCCACCGTGCCGCTGCAGATGCAGCTTTTCCGAGGCGACTGGGCGCCGGCGCTGGCGGTCTGGGCCGCGCCCGCGCTGCTCATGCTGCTGCTGTGGCTGCCGCAGGCACTGCGCATGCGTGCCGAGCCGCGCAGCGCCGCCGGCCGGGCCGGCAGCCTCGGGCGCGATGCACTGGCCTGGCAGGTGACCGGGTTCATGGGCCTGCAGTCGGCGCTGGCTTATATCGTCATGGGCTGGCTCGCGCCCATCCTGCGCGAGCGCGGCATGGACGGCGCGCATGCGGGCTATGTCGTGGCGGCCTCGATCCTCGCGCAACTCGTGACCTGTCTGCTCGTGCCGTCCCTGGCCGCGCGCTGCCGTGACCAGCGCGGCCTGGCCGTGGGCATGAGCGCCATGGCGCTGGCCGCGCTGCTGGGACTGCTGTTCGGCCCGCTGTGGGCCAGCTGGCCCTGGGCACTGCTGCTGGGCTGCGCCCAGGGCGGCTTGTTTGCGCTCGCGCTGAGCCTGATCGTGATGCGCAGCGGCAATGCCCAGGTCACGGCCCAGCTGTCGGCCATGGCCCAGGGCTGGGGCTACATGCTCGCGGCCTTCGGCCCGCTGCTGGCGGGCTTGCTGCGCCAATGGACCGGCAGCTTCACCTCCAGCGCCGGGCTGATCGTGTTTCTGTCGGCGGCGATGGCCTGGTGCGGCTGGGGCGCGGGCCGCAACCTGCTGGTGC